>JALOAQ010000067.1 GCA_023228725.1 Bacteroidales bacterium
AACTTCAACTTGGTTTACGTTTACTGTTATATTATCAGCAGGTGAAGTAATTGTTAAAGTTGGTTCTGTTCCTTCGTAAGAAGTCCAGGCAATGTCATCAATTGTAATTTGTCGTCCCTGAGCATCAGTGCCAGCTATTTTGAGTTTTATAACAACATTACCAGATATATTAATATTATTTACACTAAATGTATATATTGTTGTATTTTCGCCACTTAAACTAGGTATCATTTCAGATGTGCCTTTTAGTTCATCATTAATGTATAATTCTAAGCCTCTTTCGTTTGCACCAGTAAATGCTTTACGGAATTTAACTTCAAAAGAACCAATACCTCCATTTAGTACTTGTGATTCAATGCTGCTTTCTTGAGCATTGCGTAGCATTAAGCCTTTGCCATTTATTGAATAATCGCCTTCATCTCTTGAATGTGTATAAGTCCATTGAATAGCGTGGTTACCTATAAATGATCCATCTGAGTAGCTAGCAGTAAGATTTGCATTGTCAAAAGTTTCTAATCCATTACCAATAGGAGCAGATGGGTCAACATAATTAATAGTACGTGTTTCTGTAATAGCTGGGTCTAAAGCTGTATTGTCCATGTTAACTAATTGGAAAACTATAGTGTTTTCGCCTTCTGATAAACCAGTAATTGTAAATGGACTTGTAGTTGTATAAGCAGCAGTTCCACCATTTAATTTGTATTCAAGTTGTCCGTCAGTTCCTAATGCAAAGTTTGCTGTAGAAAAAGTAACTTCAACTTGATTTTCATAAACAGTAGTGTTGTTTGCAGGACTTGAAATAGTTAATCCTATATCTCCAGTTGCAACAAAAGTACCTTCAATAATTAAATTACCTTGCAAGCCTGCAGTTCCACCATTTAGTTCGCTATTATATGCGTATAGTCTAAATTCTGCAGTTGTTGATAAGTTTTGATAAACAGCACCTGGTGTTAAAGTATTGTTTAGCCAGTTACTATTTGCATCTGGACAAGTTAATACACCATCTACATTGGTAAGATTAGTGTTTAATGCTTCGTAAGTGCTTAAAGCGCTTGCAAAACCATCAGCATTACCTCTCCATTCAAATTGTCTAGGACCAGTAGCACTACGACCAAGTCCAAATTTAATTGAAGTAATTGTAAAAGTGTAACCTGCAACTGGTTCTATAGAGAAACCTATGTATTTCTCTAAATCAATAACTCCAGTAAATACATCACTTTCGCTTGTGGCTCCAAGTGGCCATTCTTTAGCTCTAAAGTTGTTAGTACTACCTGTTGAAGTAACACCTAATTTTAAAAGAGGTTGCGGTGTTATGCCCTCATAAGTGTCACCATTATATGCAAATGATACGACATCGGTTTCATTACCTGCAAAGTTATAAGTGGCAGTAAAATTTGTTTGTGCAAATGTTATTGTAACAAATAACAATAAAGCACTTAGTAAAGTAAATTTTTTCATTTTTATAAAATTTAATGTTTATATATTTCTTTGTTTAAAATTTAAGTACAAATTTACAAAAATATTTATAAGTTTTAATAAAATTTATTAACTAATAATCAACAAAAAAAAACGAAGATTGTTTTATTCAAATCTTCGTTTTTAAATATGGTATTATTTTTCTAAAATGTCTGGGTCAACTAATATTCTACCGCAAAATTCGCAAGGAATAATTTTTTTACTTGACTTTATATCAATTTGTCGTTGAGGTGGAATTTTATTAAAACAGCCGCCACAAGCATCACGCTCGATAGAGACTACTGCTAATTTGTTTAAAACATTGTTTCTAATACGTGAATAAGCAGCTAGTAATCTAGAGTCAATACTCTGTGCTATTACTTCTCTTTCTTTAGTTTCTTTTTCTTCGTCTAGTTTAGTTTCAGAAATAATACTGTTTAACTCAAGATTTTTTTGTTCTAAATGTAGTTGTCTGTCGCTTAGTTTAGCTTTTGCATCCTCTATTTGTGTGGTCTTTTGATCAATTTCGTATTTATACTCTTTGATTTTTTTATCACAAAGCTCAATTTCTAAAGTTTGAAACTCAATTTCTTTGCTTAAAGAATCAAACTCTCTATTATTACGAACATTATTCTGTTGCTCTGTATATTTTTTAATAAGAGTTTCAGAATCTATTTTTGCATTTTCTCTCGAAGTAATATCTTCGTTTAATTGACTAATGTCGTTTTGAAAGTTTGTTATTCGAGTTTCTAAACCAGCAATTTCGTCTTCTAAATCACTTACTTCTAAAGGTAATTCGCCTCTTAAAATTTTAATTTTATCAATTTTAGTATCGATTAATTGAAGCCTATAAAGGCTTTTAAGTTTTTCAGTAACACTTTGTGTTGCACTGTCAATTTTATTTTCTGTTTTTGCCATTCTAAAAAGTTTTAATCGGATTTACATTTTTTTCTGAAAATCGGACTGCAAAGTTAGGATTTTTTTTCATAATAATATCATAAAAAATTTCTTTTGTAAATTGTTCACTTTCAAAATGTCCAATATCAGCTATCAATATCTGTTTTTCTGCCAAAAAATAATCGTGATATTTAATATCTCCACTTACAAAAACATCTGCTTCATGGGCTTTTGCCGTGTTTATTAAAAATGCACCACTTCCTCCGCAAACTGCAACTTTTTTTATTTTTTTATTTAAAAAATCACTGTGCTTTATTGCCTTAGTATTAAATTTTTCTTTTAAAAGCTGTAAAAATTCAGTTTCAGAAATTTCGTTTTCTAATTCGCCAATCATTCCTAATCCAACATTTTCAAAAAGGTTTTCTAATTTATAAATGTCGTAAGCAACTTCTTCATAAGGGTGGTTTTTAAAAATTGCTTGTAATATTTTATTTCTAATATATTTCGGATAAACAGTCTCTATTCGTGTTTCTTCTTCAAAATGAGTTTTTCCAATTTCGCCCACAAAAGGTTTTGAATCATTATTTGCTCTAAAACTTCCTTGACCTTCTAAATTATAACTACAATTGTCATAATTGCCAATATGTCCGGCACCTGCTTCAAACATCGCCTTACGAACAATATCTGAATGGGACTGAGGTACAAATACAATAATTTTTTCTAAAATATTTTTTTCAGGTAAAAGAATTTTTAAGTTTTTTAAACCTATTTTTTCACAAATTTTATAACTAACACCTTGATTGACTTTGTCAAAATTTGTATGTGTACAATAAATAGAAATATCGTTTTTAATTGCCAAAATAATTGATTTTTCCACATCATTAGCACCTGTGATTTTTTTTAATTTATTGAAAATCAGCGGGTGATGTGCTATTATTAAATTACAATTATTATTAATTGCTTCTTCAACAATCTCTGAATTTATATCAAGGCTAATTAAAATTCCTGTAATTTTGTTTTCTAAATTTCCAAGTTGTAAACCTGAATTGTCATATTCTTCTTGTAGGGCAAGTGGTGCAAAAGTTTCAAAGCTATTGATAATTTCTTTTATTTTCATCTAAATTTACAATTCTTTTTTAATATCTATTAATAAGTCTTTAATCTGATTAAGTTTTTGTACTACTTCGAAATTATGCTCTGTTTCTGTTCGGTTTTCTTTTAATTTTTTCTTAGCACCTTTAAGAGTCATGCCTCTTTCTTTAACTAAATGCCAAATTAAATGGAAATTATCAATATCTCTTTGCGTAAATAATCTATTACCTTTTTTATTTTTTTGAGGTTTTATAATGTCAAACTCTTTTTCCCAATATCTAATTAAAGATGCATTTACGTCAAACATTGCTGCAACTTCGCCAATTGAGTAGAATAATTTATTAGATTTTTTATTTTCGTCTGACATGCTGTTTTTTATTTTTTCAAAAATGCAAATTTTTATTTTAAAATCAAAATATTTTTAAAGTTTATTTATTGAATTTCCCATTCAAAACCATCTTTTTTATCTTTTACTATTATCCCGATTTTTGCAAGCTCATCACGAATAAAATCTGAACTTGCCCAATCTTTGTTTTCTTTTGCTTTAACTCTTAGGTTTAAAACAATATTTACTACATTTTCTAAAATTTTATTATTGCCTGAATTTTCATTTTCCAATTTTAAGCCTAAAATTTCAAATAAAAATGTATCGTAAACTTCTTTTAAAATATTTAAGTTGTTTTCGTCAATATTCTCATTTCCTGCTACAATTGAATTAATTGTTTTTAAACCATCAAATAAATATGAAATTAAAATTGGCGAATTCAAATCATCATTCATAGCATTATAGCAATCTTGACGGAATTTTTGCGCATCAAAATTATTTTGTTTGTTTGCTTTCAGATTATTTAAGTTTTCCACTCCTTTTAATAATCTTATTAAACCTTTTTCTGCTGCTTGCAAGGCTTCGTTTGAAAAATCCAAAGTGCTTCTATACTGAGCTTGTAAAATAAAAAATCTAATTGTCATTGGTGAGTAGGCTTTTTCTAATACTTTATTCGAACCTGTGAAAAGTTCTTCAAGAGTAATAAAATTGCCTAAGGATTTACCCATTTTTTGTCCATTTATTGTAATCATATTATTATGAATCCAATAATTAATAGAATTTTCGCCAATAGCAACAGTGTTTTGTGCAATTTCGCATTCATGATGAGGGAAAAGCAAATCCATGCCACCGCCGTGTATATCAAATTTTTCTCCTAAATATTTATGTCCCATTGCCGAACATTCTGCATGCCAGCCAGGAAAACCTTGCCCCCAAGGTGAAGGCCAACGCATAATATGTTCAGGACTAGCATTTTTCCATAAGGCAAAATCAAAGCTGTTGCGTTTTTCAGATTGCCCGTCAAGTTCGCGAGTATTTGAATATAAATCTTCTAATACTCTGCCCGAAAGTTTGCCGTAATTATATTTTTCATTGTATTTTTCAACATCAAAATAAACAGAGCCATTGCTGATATATGCATATCCAGCGTCTAAAATTTTTTGTGTTAATTCAATTTGTTCAATAATATGACCCGAAGCTCGTGGTTCTATACTTGGTCGCAAAACATTTAATTTATCCATTTCGCGGTGGTATCTGTCGCTATAAAACTGAACAATTTCCATTGGTTCCACTTGCTCTAATTTTGCTTTTTTACCGATTTTATCTTCGCCATGGTCTTCATCATTTTCAAGATGCCCAACATCAGTAATGTTACGTACATATCTAACTTTGTAGCCAATATGTTGAAAATATCTAAAAAGTAAATCAAAAGTTATCGCCGGGCGGGCATGTCCCAAATGAGCATCACCATAAACGGTAGGCCCACATACATACATTCCTACAAAAGGTGGATTTATGGCAGTAAATTTTTCTTTTTTACGACTAAGCGAATTGTATAAAACTAAGTTTTCTTGCATAATATCTTTGACCAAAAATTCAGCTTCAAAAATAACAAATTATTTTGAAATTAAAGTATAATTATTTTTAAGAGTAAATATAATTGAAAGCTAAGTCTTTAAAACACAGCCTGTATTTTTATTTTACTGCACAAAGTTAATAAAAAATAATAAACAAAAGACAGCAAATTTAAAAATGTGGCAAATGTTTGATTATAAAAAGATTTTTTTTGAGACTGTTAGCAAAATTTTAAGTTGCCATCCTGATTATCGTATAGGAAATTTAATTAGCAAAACTTGCAAAACTTACAAGTTTTGCTAATTCGTTTGAACTTTAAGAAGAAATTTGAAATTCTAATTTATGTTAATATTCATGAAAAGTGGACAGTTTTCACTTGTTTTTAATAAAAAAAAACTAAGCACAAAAAAGCCCCGAAATTTCGAGGCCTTTTGTGGAGTATATCGGACTCGAACCGATCACCTTTAGACTGCCAGTCTAACGCTCTAGCCAGATGAGCTAATACCCCGCCTTATTATTTTTTAATAAACTTTCCGCCAGCTATTGCTTTTAGCTTATTGTCAAATATTTGATAATAATAAACACCTGAACGGTAAGTTGAAATATCTATTTCCGTTTCATCTGATTGCAATGGAAAAGTATTTACCAAACGTCCATCTGTTGAAAAAATATGTAAATTATAATTTTTGCAATTTTCAATAGAAAAGTTAATTATATCGCTAACAGGATTTGGATAAACACTTAAATTTGCGATAATATCAGTATTTATAAAACTTAAATAAGCATATTTGAAAGTCATACTATGAACGCCTGAATAATCGGTAGTGTATTTTATTTCCAAGATTTGTTGCTTATTGTTTTTTGTCCAGTAATTATGAACATAATTAGTGTCCAAGATTGGTAATTCCATTGGTAATTGATCTCCAATTCCTGGTGCATTACTTAAAGATGTATATGTACCGCTAATTTTATTTCTAAGCTTCACATCCATAAGCGTAGTCATTTTTAAATTTTCTCTTAAATATTCAAATTCACCATTTTGAATTGAATCACCAATAAATTTTATTGTACCAAATTCATCAAAACTTGAATTTAATTTAATTTCTGAATAAAATCTAACACTATCATAAAGCATAGTTACATAAGAATAATATTCCGCAGGAATTATGTTTTGAAATTCAGATATATGTCTGTCTTCCATTGCAACTACTTGGTCAATATTTTGATCTTCGAACTCACAAGGAAAATTATACATTACTATATTTTTGTCAAATTTTAAATTCATCATATCGCTAGTAAAAGGTAATTCTGCCTGCATACCAACAAGTTCTACTTTTTCTTCTGTGATTTTTAAATGCATAATATACCCATCTTTAGTTTTAAAAGTGCAGTTAGCCTCTTCAAAATCTCCACTTGTATCAAATTCTGAAGGCGGATAATAAACTAAAGTATCAATCATAATTAATGAAAATGCAGATTGACTTCCAAAAACTAAGTTTTCGGGGATAACTTCTTCTGCTACAATATAATCATTGTTGTTTTCAAAAGCATAATAAATTTGAGGAATAGAATCATTTGCTTCAAACAGATCGCTTTTATTAATTGAAATTTGCGAAAAAGCAAAAATACTGCTTAAAATACAGATGAAACTTAAAAAGACTTTTTTCATGGCAATAAAGTTTAGTTAAATACTGTTTGTTCGTTAATTTGAATTTTTGCTTCAGCAGTTTTGTCGTTTTCTAAAATTAAAATACCAATTCCTCTACGAACAAAAGGGTGGGTACGGTCTGTACCTTTTGTAACCTCAACCTTGTAAATGGATTCGTATTTAAAATCGTAAAATACTTTTCCTTCTTTGTCGCTATAAGAGGTGTCTGCTACTCTTTTAGGTTCATTAAGCAAATAAACCATAGTATGTGCACTGTCTGAATTTGCTGCTTTAACAATAACTCTTGCTCCTTCAACGGCTTTATTATTTTCGTCAACAACTAAAACAACTGCTTTTGGAGGATTGGGTTTTTTACAGCTAAAACTCAAAAAAACTACTCCTGAAAGAACTGCGAGAAGTATCGCAAAATTTAAAATTTTTTTCATAACTTTTCTGAACAATTTGTTTAATTTTGTAAAATACAATATTAGTAATTTTTTTTCATATAATTCAAATTTTTTATGAATATTAAAAATATTTTTTTTCTCTTAGTTTTTTTCTGTTTTTTATGCTCTTGTTCAAATCCTAAAAAAGCTTGTAAAATCAAGGAGTATGTAGTGATTGAAAGTTCAGAAGGCAACTTTATTATTGGTTTATACGAAGCAACGCCAAAGCACAAAAATAATTTTATTAACAATGTAAATAATCAAATTTATGACTCAACTTTAGTTTATTCTGTCGTGCAAAATGGTATTGTTAAGATGGGATTAGCAAAAAATAAAGAAGAAAATGAATATTTAAACCAAAATTATTACAATTCTGACTTAAATTCCGAGATAAATCCATATTTAATAAATAAAAAAGCCGCAGTAGGAATGTGGAGACTGCCAAATGAAAAAAATCCAAATAAATTTTCTGATACTAAATTGTTCTATATTTGTGAAGGTATGAAAGTTGATGAAAATATATTAAATACCTTGCTTGCAAAAAGAAATGCACCCTTAATAGCTGACTATATTTCTGTGTTGTTGAAAGAAAATGAATATTTACATTTTGAAGATAGTTTAGATTATTATAAGGCTAATAACATGAATAAGGAATGGACTTCTTTATATTTACAATTAACAGAAAAAGTGATTCCCAGAATTGAAAAAGACGGAAAAAAATTATTTGAATTAAATAATTATCAAAAAGAAATTTATACATCAATTGGTGGAGTACCTATATATGATTATGAGTATGTGGTTTTTGGAGAAGTCGTTAAAGGAATGGAAGTGGTAGAATCTATCACTAGAGTAAAAACAGGACTTTATAATAAACCTAAAAAAGATATTTACATTTTAAACTCTAATATAATTTCAAAAAAAGAGTTTAAAAAAAACTATGAACTTTAAATTTAATGTTGTTATTTAGTTGATTAATTTTTAATAAATAAATTTTATATGAAACGGTTATTTATACTTAGTTTTTTACTTGTATTTGCAAGTTTTTCTTATGCTCAAACAAAAGATTTAATGGTAAATTCTTATAAACTTAAAAATGGGTTAACAGTTTATTTAAACGAAGATCATTCTGTACCAAATGTATTGGGGGCAGTAATAATAAAAACAGGTGGAAAGTACGATCCAGCAAATCATACAGGTACTTCGCATTATCTTGAGCATATGATGTTTAAAGGAACTGATAAACTTGGTACAATAGATTTTGAAAAGGAAAACGAGTTTTTAGAAAAGATTTCAAAACTTTATGAAGATTTAGCTATAACTTCCGATCATAATGAGCGTACAGAAATTCAAAAAGAAATAAACAAGCTTTCTTTAGAAGCAGGGAAATATGCCATACCTAATGAATTAGATAGGTTGCTTGACCAAATAGGCTCAAGTATGGTAAATGCTTTTACTTCTGATGAAATTGTGGCTTATTTTAATATGTTTCCAAATAATCAAATAGAAAAATGGTTGATTTTATATAGTCATAGATTTAAATATCCTGTTTTTAGATTGTTTCAGTCGGAATTGGAAACAGTTTTTGAAGAAAAAAATATGTATAATGATGAATTTGCAACTTTATTATTTGAAACTTTTTATAGTAAATTATATAAAAATCACCCTTACGGAACACAAACAGTAATTGGTAGTTCCGAACATGTAAAAAATCCTTCTCTTCCTAATATGAGAAAAATGTTTGAAACATATTATGTAGCTAATAATATGGCTTTGGTTTTAACAGGAAATTTTGAAGCCAAACAAATAATGCCACTAATAGATAAGTATTTTGGTGAATGGAAAGAAGATAAAGTCCCTGAATTTCCTGAATATAAAGAGGAGGCTTTTAAAGGTGTTGAAAGAGTAAATGTAAGAATGAGCCCAATAAAAGTTGGTGGCTTAGGCTTTAGAACAGTGCCGGCAAATCATAAAGATGAAGTTGTGCTAAATGTTTGTTCCGCTTTGCTTAACAACTCTTCTAAAACAGGATATTTAGATAAATTATCTACAAGTGGAAAACTGATGGAAGTTGTTAGTTTTGATGATATAAAAAATGACCATGGAGCAATGATTCTAATCTTTATACCCAAAATTCTTGGACAGTCATTAAAAAAAGCAGAAAAATTAGTTTTGACTGAGATTAAAAAGCTTTATACTGAAGAAATTGAAGATAAATTTTTTGAAGCCGTAAAATTAAATTTAGTAAAAGAATTTCACCAAGAATTAGAAGATCCTACAAATCGTGCTTTTGTTATTGGACAAGCGTTTATTATTGATAAAACTTGGGACGAAGTGCTTAAATATCCCGAAGAAATTATGGCTGTTACAAAAGAAGATGTTCAAAGAATTGCAAGTCAATATTTTTCCGATAACTATTTAGCTATGCATTCAAAAATGGGCTTTCCTAAAAAAGAGAAATTAGAAAAGCCTGGTTTTGACCCAATAATTCCTGAAAATGCAGAAGCAAAATCTGAGTTTGCAAAAGAATTTGAACAAATTAAAGATGAAAATGTAAAGCCTGAATTTATAAATTTTGAAAAAGACCTTGAAATAAAATCTAATGATAATGGCTTGACATATTTTTATGTAGAAAATAAAACTAATGATATTTTTAATATTAAAATTAAATTTAAAGTTGGAACTTATACAAACCCTAAATATGAACAATTAGCTGAATATTTATCTTTAGTTGGTAGTAAGGATATGCCATTTGATGAATTTAATAAAGCACTTCAAGAATATGCTTGTACTTTTGATGCCTATGCAAGTGATAACTTTTTCGTAATTTCGGTTGATGGCTTTGATAAATATTTTAAAGAATCATTAAATTTAATAATGAATTTTATTCAAAACCCTGAAAATGACAAATCTAAGTTAAAGCAATTAAAACAAAATGCAATGTTTACACGCAGATATGAATCAAGTTCGCCAGATGAGCTTGGTGCTGCTTTGTTTGAATATGGTTTGTATGGAAGTAATTCTTCTTATTTAAGGCGTTTGACAACAAAGCAGGTTGCTAATTTGAAAACAGAAGATTTGTTGAATTTATTACAAACTGTTTTAGCTTATGATTGTAATATCCATTATTCAGGAACTTTAAATTTTGATGAATATGTAAATTATTTTGAGTCAACATTTAAGCATGAAAAGAATAAATCAAGAGAAGAATTTCCAATAATTTTACCACGCCAAAATTATGATGAAAATGTGATTTTATTTTTAAATGATAAGAAATCTTTACAAAGTAAAATTTATTTTTATATTGATGGAAACATTAATGATGAAAAAGAAAGAGCCATAGCTTCTGCATTTAATCAATATTTTGGAACAGGAATGTCGGCTTTAGTTTTTCAAGAAATTAGAGAGTTCCGTTCTATGGCTTATTCGGCTTATGCAGTTTATAGAGAAGGTAAAAATTTAAAAGAAAAAGGATATTTACAAGCTTTTGTAGGAACCCAAGCCGATAAAACTATTGATGCAATATCTATTATGGACAGCCTGATTAATAAAATGCCTGAAAAGTATGGAAGAATGGAAAATATTAAATCTGCTTTGTTGCAATCTATAAATAGTAGTAAGCCAAGTTGGAGAAATCTTAGCACAACAGTAGAGTCGTGGATGTTGCAATATTATAAAGAAGATCCAAGAATTGCTAAGTTCGAAATTTTTAATTCTATAGATTTTAAGAATATTTTGGTTTTTTATCAAAATAATATCCAAAAACGACCTATGTTAATTACAATAGTTGGAAATAAAGAAAAAATTGATTTTAAAGAATTAGAAAAATTTGGAAAAATTATTGAAATTGATAAAAAGCAAATTTTAAACTAATTTCTTCTCTTAAATGTTAAATCACCAAATAAAATGAAAAAAACACTGTGTATTATATTTATTTTTTTAAACTTATATTCTTTTTCTCAAGATAAGGTAAAGTTAATGTTTTATAATTTGTTAAATTTCAATAATTACACTTCTTATTGTACTGAAGAAAATAATTCTCATGTTACTAAAGCTGGTTATTTAAAAACAATAGTAAATAATCAAAAACCGGACTTGTTAGCTGTATGTGAAGTTGGAGCAAACCCAAGTGCTGCATATACTTTAAATTATATTTTAGGCAATAGCTTAAATGTTGGTGGAGAAACTAAATGGGCTGTAACTAATACTACAGGTTCGTATTTAGTTAATGGATTATTTTATGATAAAAATAAATTTGAATATGTTGGACATGAATTAGTTAGCACAATAATTAGAGATATAAATATTTTTAAGTTAAAATATATTGAACATGGAGAAAATATTTTAATAAATGTTGTGGTTTTGCATTTAAAAGCAGGTAGTTCTGTTTCTGACGCTAATCAACGTGGGGAAATGATTGATGATTTAATGAGTAAAATTAATAATTTAGGAAGCAACCAAAATTTTGTTGTTGTAGGTGATTTTAATGTTTATAGAAGTAGCGAACCTGCCTTTCAAAAATTAATAAATCCAAATAATATTCAATATGCGTTTTATGATCCTGTAAATCAAATTGGAGATTGGAATAATAATTACTCATTTAGGGAATATCATACTCAATCTACTCATACTGTAAATAATGGTTGTCATAGTCATGGCGGCATGGATGATAGATTTGATTTTATTTTAATTTCAGGTTCAATAAAAGAGGGTAGTGCAAATATAAAATATAAAACTGATTCTTATTGGGCTGTTGGTCAAGATGGTTTAAGGTTTGATCAAGATTTGCTAAATCCCGTTAATAGATCTTTGCCCGATGAGGTTATTAATGCTCTTTATGAAATGAGCGACCATTTGCCTGTTGTTGCTGAGTTTTATATGGGCGAGCATAATAGCTCAATTTCTATATCAACAGATCCGCAGTTTTATGCAAATGTCGTAAATCCAATTGAAAACGATTTGGTTTTTAAATTACAGACAATATATGAAGCTAAAGAAATTGATATGAAATTATTAAATATTTCCGGTAGTCTTGTATATGAAGCTAAAATTTTAACTCAAGCTGAACAAATTTATTCTTTTGATTTAAGCGGATTTAGTAAAGGTGTTTATATTCTGAATTTTTCTGGTAAAGGCATAAATCAGTCGGTAAAATTAGTTAAAACCAAATAGTTAGTAATGCCAAAGGATTACAGCAAATTAATTAGGAAATTAATAAGTTTGGATTCTAAAAAAGTAGATAAATATTTTCACTCTCTTCATAAAAAAGAGTTTGACAAAATAAACTGTTTAGAATGTGCAAATTGTTGTAAAACTTTAGGTCCTTTACTTACAGACAAAGATATTTCAAGATTGTCAAAACATTTAAAACTTAAATCTTCGGTTTTTGTGGAAAAATATTTGCGTATAGATGAAGATAATGATTATGTTTTTAAATCTATGCCTTGCCCATTTTTACAAGCGGATAATTATTGTTTAGTTTATGATTTTAGGCCTAAAGCTTGTAAAGATTATCCGCATACTGATAGGAAAAATATTTTAGGAATTTTAGATATTTGCATAAAAAACACAGAAATTTGCCCTGCAGTTGAAAATATTTTTAAAGAATTAGATACAAAAAACTGCATATAAGGGAATAGATTTAATATTGTTTTCAAATCCAAAGTTTTTTCTTGAAATTCTTATAGCATAATTAGAATCATATTTTTTCATAAATAATGATAAGCTTTTTGAACGATTTCGTTTCCCTTTTTTTACTTCAATTGGAATTGCTTTATCATCAATTTGTAAAATAAAATCAACTTCTGCCTTAGCTTCGCTTGTCCAATAAAATAAATTATGATTATTTGCTTTAAGACTTTGGGCTACATAGTTTTCAGTTATGGCTCCCAAAAAAGTATTATCATGATTTATAGGTGATAGTATTATTTGAATTGGAAAATTTGATTTCATTGTTAAAATGCCAATATCAGACATATATAACTTAAAACTACTTAAATCAACATAAGCATTTATAGGTATATAAGCATGTTGTATTTTTTGGCAAGTTAAAATTATATTTGATAAATTTAACCATTCAATAGATTCTCCAAAAATAGTAGCACTAGCTCCTTTCTGAACAATTTTATATTGAAATTTTGCATTTTCTTTGGCAAGCTGAACAGGTATTGAGTTATATGAAGCACGGATTTTTACACTTGTTGTAGCATTTGCATATTTTGCCATATCTGCAAGATATTGATTTACAATTTCATTTTGAATTTGTTGAACTTTTATAAAACTATTAGTTGAAATATAAGTTTTTACGGCTTCGGGCATTCCACCAATAATTAAATATTTATCGTATAATTCTAATGCTAAGTTATGCACAGCCTCCGGAATATATTGGTTGTTCTCAAAATGAGATTTAATTTGTTTACTTAGTTTTTCATAAGATAAAGCCCATAAAAACTCTTCAAAATCTAATGGCATTAATTGTAATTCAGTAACTTTTCCAACAGGGAAAGAGTATTTATCTCTATTTTTTGCAACACCTAATAAAGAACCTGCTGCTACAACATAATATTCTGGTGTTTGTTCGTAAAAATATTTTAAAGAAAGCAAAGCAGCCTCACTTGCTTGAATTTCATCAAAAAATATTAAAGTCTTTTCTGCTTCTATCTCTTCTTGCTTTACAGTTTCAATAAATTGAATTATTTTGTGAGGCGAAAGTTCTTCTTTTATGAACTCTCTAATGTTTTTCTCAATTTCTAAATTAATATAAATTAATTTTTCAAAATTACTAAGCCCAAATTTTTCTAAAATATAGGTTTTACCAACTTGCCTGGCTCCACTTAAAATTAATGGTTTTCTGTTTTTTTCGGATTTCCAATTTAATAATAAGTCAAATATTTTTCTTTTCATAATTAATATTTTAAGCAAATATAAGCAAAATGGTCAAATAAATCAAAATAATCTGATTTATTTGAACATTTTAATGTTTTTTATGCTAATTTTTATTTTTTGAAACATTATTATGGAATAAAAGTTAAACAATAATAAATTTGTATTTTCGTTTATAATAATGCTATTTTTGCAAAAACTTTTTTAATGAAAAAACTTATTACAAGTATATATTTAATTTTTAGTTTAAGTTTTTTATTTGCTCAGGCTGGTGGAAAAAATACTTATGAGTTTTTAAATTTACCTTCTGGAGCAAGAACGGCGGCTTTGGGTGGAGTTAATGTTTCTCATTATGATAATGATTTGGTTTTTGTTTTAAGCAATCCGGCTTTATTAAGAACTGATATGAACGAAAAGATCAGTTTAAGTTATATTAACTATATAAGCGATATAAATTTTGGTTATGTTTCTTATGCTCGTAATTTTGAAAATATTGGAATGTTCGCTCTTGGTTTGCAATATATAAATTACGGGGATTTTATTCATGCAAATGAATATGGAGAAATTTATGGAAATTTTTCTGCTGCCGAATATTCATTTAATATAAGTTATGCAAACCAATTGAGCCCAAAAATTTATTATGGAGGAAGTTTAAAAACCATTTATTCGGATTTTTATCAGTATTTTTCATCTGGACTTGCTTTAGATGCAGGTTTGTCTTATGTTGATACTGCAAAACTTTTTTCTGCTGGTTTAGTAATAAAAAACGCTGGATTTCAGATAAAACCCTATACTAAAGGTTTTCATGAACCTTTGCCTTTTGATTTGCAAATTGGGTTTACACAAAAATTAAGACATGCACCTTTTAGGTTTTCATTAACGGCTCATAATTTAACAAAATGGCATTTGCGTTACACAAGTGTTTTTGATAATTCGTATGAATTAAATTCAAATGAGAATCTTGCAGATACAACTTTTGGTCAAAAACTAAATAAATTTATGAATGGAGTTGGTAGAGTGGGAGATGAGTTTATAAGGCATTTTGTTATAGGTGTAGAAATTGTTCCTACAGATAATTTTTACCTTTCAATTGCGTATAATTATCGAAGAAGGACTGAAATGCTGATTGAAACAAGTCCGAAAATCGTTGGATTGTCTTTTGGTGCAGGATTAAGGTTATCGAAATTTAATGTTTCTTATGGTTTAGCTTCTTACCATTTAGCCGGAATGTCTCATCATTTTAGCTTAGGAGTAAATTTATCAGAATTTTATAAAAATAAGAACTTATAAAAATTACTGCATTTTTTTTGCTTGTTTTGTCATGATTTTTGCAATAAATAGCAAAAATCCCGCCAAAACCCCCACTTTTTACAAAAACAACACCCCCATCTTAGATTCTACGTAAATTTTTAAAAAATGTTTCGTTTTTCACTCACAAATCGGTTCGAGTTTTAAAACTCGGACTTTTTTTTAAAATTAAATTAATATTAAGTTCAAATATTGGATAGCCCTTTGTGTTTTTAGCAGCAATGGCGATGTGTTTTTAAGAGAGGGAGGTCTTAGAGAAAGAATTACAAAAGCTAGAATAGATGCTAGAAATAAGAATAATATTAAAAAACGAAATTAACGACCTCAATGACAGCAACAAATTGCTGTCATTGAGGTCGTTTGAGGCATTAAAGCGAAAAACGGTCTCAGAAAAATAAATAGCAAGAAAAAACAATTAATATGAGCATAGCAGGGGAGATTTCTCGCAAAGCAGAGCTTCGCTCGAAATGACCGATAATTATCGGTCGGGAGCTGAGGTTGAAATATTTAGCCGGTTTTGGCGGGATTTTTGTTGCAAAGCAAAACAAAAATCATGACAAAACAATTGAAAACAGAAAGTTGTTTTTCTTTTTGGAATAATAAAAACAGAAAAAAAATGCGGTGATTTATTTTTTAAAACCACCGCAATTAAATATATTACAAAATTAATCACTACTGACCGACAAAAATATTAAAAAATTTAAAATAAATAAAGGGGCTTGACCGAAATCTCGCCCCATAGTTGTAATTTTGTGTCGCTTAAAACATATCATTACAACTATGAGCAAAAATACAA
>JALOAQ010000068.1 GCA_023228725.1 Bacteroidales bacterium
AAAATAAAAAATTGAATAAATAAGACCCGCATCTTTTCCATTTAAACCAAATTTGGCTTGTAAGAACAAAACTAAAATAGCCATCATGGTGTAAAAACCAAAGCGTTCACCCATGTTCGCTAAAGATGCTCCTAAAAGTCCCTTAGGATGATTTTTAAACATAATCTAAAATTTATTAATTAATAATTATTTTAACTTTGCAAATATAGAAATGTTTTTGATATTTCGTTTTTTTTATAAATAATTTTAATAACATTTTATTCTTTAGCAAAAATTGTGTAATTTTAGCAAAAAAAAACATGAAAATATTTACTTCTAAACAAATAAAAGAAATTGAAAATTATACTATTGTAAATGAACCAATTTCTTCAATAGATTTAATGGAAGAAGCTGCGATTAGCCTGCTTGATCCTATTTTGGAAAAAATTGAAACGGAAGATGAATTTCAATTTTACATTGTCTGTGGACCTGGTAATAATGGTGGTGATGGTTTAGCTTTAGCCCGCTTATATCAAGAGTTGGGTTTTAAAGTAATTACTGTTTTTTGTGATTTTTCCACAAATATTAGTCCTGAATGCAAAATAAATTTGAACAAATTAAAGAAAATTAAAACTCATAAACTTTTTAGCATAACTAAAGCAGAAGAATTACCGGATTTTGAAGACAGTATTATTATTGATTGTATTTTTGGAAAAGGTTTGAATAGAAAAATTACCGGCGAATATGCTAAACTTATAGAAAAAATTAATAATGTTGATAATACTGTAATTTCCGTAGATATTCCCTCAGGATTGTTTGGAGAAGATAATTCTGATAATGACGGTGCAATAATTAGGGCAAATTATACATTTAGCTTTAATTATAGACCTTTAGCTGCTTTGTTTACAGAAAATCAAAAGTATTTCGGCGAATTAGAGCTTGTAGAACTTCTTTTTTTAAAAGAAATAGAAAAAAAAATAAAATCGCCTTATTATGTTTTAATTAATGAAATGTTCAAGTCTATACTAGTAGAAAGAGAACGTTTTGTTCATAAAGGAAATTTTGGACATGCTTTGCTAATAGCCGGTTCTTATGGAAAAGCCGGAGCTGCTGTATTAGCTGCAAAAGCCTGTATGCGTACAGGTATTGGATTGCTAACTTTACATGTACCCGAAAAACTTGTAGATATTTTACAAATTTCTGTACCTGAAGCAATGCTTACTATTGATGAAAATGATAAATATGTTTCAAAAATTGAAGATTTAGAAAAATATAATGTTATTGGAATTGGACCTGGTCTGGCTGTGAATGATATTACGGAAAATGCTTTTGCGAATTTTTTAAAAACTAATACAAAACCTATTGTAATTGATGCAGATGGTTTAAATATTATTGCTAAAAATAAAGAATTATTAAAATTTTTGAAACCTGGAACGATTTTAACCCCACACCCTAAAGAATTTGAAAGATTATTCGGGAAATTTAATTCTGAATTTAATGAAATAGAGTTTATGCGTGAATTTTCTAAAAATACAGGTGTAATAATTGTTAAAAAATCAGCTATCACGACAATTTCAAGTCCTGAGGCTAAAGTGTATTTTAATACTTTAGGCAATCCGGGTATGGCTACAGCAGGTTCGGGAGATGTGCTTACAGGAATAATAACTTCTTTGTTGGCTCAAAATTATTCAGCTATAAATGCAGCCCTTTTGGGTGTGTATTTACATGCACTTGCAGGAGATTTTGTCAGTTTTAAAATAGGAGTAGAGGCTTTAATTGCTTCAGATATTGTTGAAAAATTGAAAAAATGTTTTGATTTTATTAGAAATGCAAATTCATTTTTGCCTGAAATGTTTGATAAGCTAAGCCAACATGAATACGGTGAGGATGAAGATTATGAGGATTTTTTTAATGAAGACCACTGGGAGGATGAAGATGAAGAAGATGACGAAATTTATCTAAACTAAATTTTAACTTGCCTGATTATTTCAAAGGATTTGTTATTTTTGCAGAAATAAATATATATACAGTATGAAAAACTTGATGATTTTAATAATTTGTATTGGATTTATGAGTTCTTTGTTTGCACAAATTAAAGTCTATAATATATCTGATTCTAATTTCGAAATTAAAGAAAATATGTATGTCTATTCTTTGCCTAAAGCTTTAATTGAAATTAAAATTCAAGTTAAAACCCAATGTTTTTTTCCTGGACCTTTTAGTAAATATGCTGAAAAATATTTAATTATTAAAGATGTAAAAACAGAATACGATGAATTTTCTGATATTACTAATATTGAAATAATACCTAAATATATTCCTGATTTTAATGCTAGTTTTGTTGTGAAATCAAAAAAGAAACCAAAAATATATTTGAATAATACTGGAATAATTTCGTCTTATGGAATACAAAAACAGGAGGAAGAAAGTCTGGCTATAGAAAATAATTTGTTTAATAATAGTTTTGATATTTCATATTTTGATTTTCCTAGGTTTACAGATTTAACTGTTAAAAGAAATTTTTCAAACATAACCGACACTACTTATAAGGTTATTCAAATAGATTCAATATATCAAAAAATACCGGTTTATAATACTAGCATAACAAGTAAAGATTTTGAACAAAAAGCCGAAGAAGCTGCTAATTTTATAATTAAAATACGAAAAAGAAAATTTAAATTAATGGCTGGTATGTTTGAATGGGAAAATCCACCTATAGATTTAGCATTGATGATTTCAAAATTAGAAGAATTAGAAAAAGAATATTTATCTTTATTTATTGGTAAAGTTGAATACAGAACCCAAGAATATAGTTTTGAAATTATTCCGGATGAAAATCTTGCAAGCCAAGAAATAAAACTTTTTAAATTGGATGAAGACGATACTAATCCCGTACAAGTTTATTTAGAAATTGTAAATGCTCAAAAATATTCTAAACTTGCTGATTTTTATAGAAATAAATTAGAAAATAGAAAGCAAAATAAGAAAAAAGGACTTTTTTACAGAATACCTGGAAATGCAAAAATTAGTTTAAAAGCAGATGATAAAGTTTATTACGAAAATGATTTTATTATGCCTCAGTTTGGATATATAGATTTTTTGCCTTCGAAATTATGTAAAAAGAAAAAAATAAAAATAATATTTAACGAAAATTATGGTTCTATTCAAAGTATTAGTAATGAATGAACTTGAATTTTAAATATCATATACTTTGCCTTGTTTTTTGCATTTTTATACAAAAAATAAGCTTTTCTCAACAATTAAATATTCTTAAAATTAATCCCACAAGTTTAGATTTAGTAAATTTAAAAAGCTTAAAATTTAATGATAGTATTGAGCTAGAAAATAAGTTAAATCAATTTTTATTGTCAGAATTTTCTAATGGATATTATTCCGCAGGTTTTGACAGCATTATTTATTCAAAAAAACTAGTAAATGCGTATTATAATTCAGGTGAAAAATATTTTCTTAAACAAGTTGATTTTGAACTTGATAGCTCTGTAAAATTATTTGATTTAAAAGAATTTGATGAAAATAATTTTTTTAATCCTAATTATAATTATGAAAAGTATTTGAAAAATTTGACTGACAAGGGATATCCTTTTGCAAAATTTGAAATTCAAAAGTTTTTTATTGAAAATGATTCTATTTCAGCTAAAATAAAACTCGATGCTGGAGATTATTATGTTTTCGACAGTATTATTATTAAGGGTGAAGCTAAAATTAAACCTTATTTTATTTCAAAAATTTTAAATATTAAGAAAAATGATGCTTTTAGTTATTCTAAAGTTAAAAACATAAACAAATCCATATCAAATATTCCGTTTTTACAGCAAACTCAAGCCTTTCAACTTGCTTTTAGTGAGGAAAAGTCTGATATTTTATTGTATTTAAAAAATAAAAAAGCTGGAAATTTTAGTGGTATTTTGGGAATATTACCTAATAATACTACTACAGGAAAACTTTTGTTAACCGGAGATTTGCAATTAAATTTAATTAATTCTTTTGCTCGTGGCGAGCAATTATCTGTTAATTGGCAAAAATATGATGCTTTATCTCAAAATTTAGAAACAAATTTTTTATTTCCTTATGTCCTAAAATCAGATTTCGGAATTGGACTTGGTTTCGATTTGGAAAAAAGAGATAGCACTTGGTTAAATACTGTGTTTGATGCACAAATTATTTATGGAAACTCAAACTCAACCGGCTTTAATTTATTTGTTGAGAATAAAAATTCAATAGTTTTAAGTTCAGTAAATAGTGATTTAAGTAGTGTGAAATCTAAAATTTTTGGTTTTGGCTTTCGTTTAATTAATACAGATAATATTTTATCACCAAATAAAGGACTTGTTTTATTTTTGAACTTTGGTTTTGGCTTTAAAAATGGAGATTTTATTGAAAATAGTGAAAAAAATATTCTTCAAAGCAAAAACTCACTTGAATTAACTTCATATTTTCCGATTTATAAAAATTTAATTTTCAAATTTAAGTCTAATACTTCTAGTGTTTTTAGCAAAAAGCTATTTGAAAACGAATTAGAGAGAATTGGCGGTTTAAAAACTATCAGAGGTTTTGCAGATTTATCTTTGCCTGCAAGTTCGTATTCTATTGCAAGTGCTGATTTGCTTTTTAAATTTGAAGAAAATTCTGCAATTTTTGTTTTATGTGATTTTGCTTATTTTGAAAAAAGAAATACAATAAATAAAGAATATAATTATGCAGTCAGCTTTGGGGCAGGAATAGAACTAAATACAGGAGCAGGTGTTTTTTCCTTAATTTGGGCTGTAGGAAAACTTAATTCAGATAGTTTTCTGTTTAATGCTTCAAAAATCCATTTTGGTTATAGAAATATGTTTTGATTTTTATAAATAAATTTGGAAAAAATAAAAATATTAGTTATACTTGTAAAAAACTTTAAATAAACTGTATTATGGAAAAAATTGACAAAAAAAATCAAAATTGTAATGTAACTAATAACATTTCTATATACAATAGTAATGTTGCGATAGGTTGCTGTAATGCTAATAATATCACAAATGAATGTGAAGAACAAAAACGAATTTTAAGAGAGTTAATATTGCGTTTTGTTGAGGGTGGCAAATATCATATGGAGTTGCTGCATCTCAATCAGTCACAGCTTTTACAGAGAAATAACTTACAATAAAATTTTAGACATATGAAAACAATAAAAATTGTAGTTTTATTTTTGACAATAAACTTTAGTGCTTTAGCTCAAGAAAATAAAAGACTATTCTTTTCCGACAATAATAATGCACCAATTGAAGATGTGCAAGTATATATTAATAGAATTGACCTTATTGCCGTTTCTTCCTATAGTGGGCGGTGCGAAATTCATGATAGCATTACGGAAATAAGATGTATTTACTTTGGTTTTAAAGATACTACAATATTTCTTGGCAATAATAAAATTTGTGACATTAAGTTAGACGATAAGGTTATATTATTAGAAAATGTTGATGTAAGTGCTCAATATGATGCAAATGTGCATCTTTCTAATCTTTTTCAGACAAATAGCAAAAAGCGTAATGTAAGAGATACTACTGTTTATTATTCTTTTAAAATAGAATATGAAATACCTGAATTAAATCAAAAGGAAATTATGAAAGGAATTATCAGGCATAATTATATAAAAGATGCAAACAACACTATGAGCTATATATGTAAGCTTGATTTATATTCAAATACAATAAAGGATAAAGAAGGAGCAGAACCTTATGATTATATACAAATGTATTTAGATAATAAAAATGTTGTGCGGTATTCTTCAAAAAGTGAAAAAAAACGAAAAAAAGATATAGAGGTGTTGAGAAGTCAAGACACTACTCTTTTTGTGGTTAAATATTTAGACGATGAAGTGCGACTTGATAATTTTTATTTTGGGTTTATAAATAATAAAAATATTTATTTTTTTGAAGAAAGTTTTGAGACAAAGAATGTCGATTTAACAACTGTTAGGAAACTTGCAAAACCAATTAAATACGTAGATACACAACGAAAATATAATAGGATTGAATATGTTAGTGATGATAATATGCTATATCCAAAATCAATACACCGTCTTTACGAGTATAATAATGTGAAAAATCCAAATAAACCTGTAAAAATGGTTATGCGTGTGTCGGCACAAACAATTCCTAATCCAAATTTAGAAACAGAATTACGAGTTAGAGTATTTGGTAATACAACAGAATATATGCAAGATATAAAAGAAAATTATCCAGATCTTGTTATTCCAAACAAAGAGTAATTATGGCTAAAAATTGAAATTTTAGTCAATAATTATACGAAAACTTATTTAGCATAAATAATAAAGTACAATATTAAAGAATTGTGAATATATATTATTTGTCCGTGGGGATAATATAAGACTATAATGCGTTTGTCCTACGGATAAGGTGTAATTATTCGGCAAAAGCACAATACTATTCATTGCTGTAGGAAAATTAAACTCAAATAGTTTTCTGTTTAATGCTTCAAAAATCCATTTCGGGTATAGAAATATGTTTTGATATTGATTTTTTTCGGATAATAAATATAAAAAGTTCAAGTTTTAAAATCTGAACCGATTTGTGGTTAAAAAACGAAACTTTATTTTGAAATTTACGTATATACTAAAAGGGCTTGATTTTAATTGAGAGTTTATTCAAAATTATGCTTAGAAATCTTATTTTAATTTGAACTTTGTATAATTTGAATTGTTATATTTAGTAAATTTGCACAAAAGTTTGAAATTATGCAAAATAAACCGAAATATTTTTCATTTATTAGCTTAGTAAATTTATTGTTCTGGATATTTTATCTCGCAAGTGCTTTAAGCTACTTTTTCAATAATTTTGCAAATACTTCTTATCAAAGTCTTATTTCCATAATTTTGATTGATAGCTTAAGCATAGTTTTTTTGGTTTATTTTTATCTTAACAAAATTAAATTTTCTAAAGAAAATATTTATAAAATAGTTAATGTTTTTTTGTTGGTTTTAGTCTTAAATTTTGGCATTAATTTTATTTTGCAAAACTTTGTTTTTGGTGAATTATCTTCGAGTTTTCTTGATATTATAAAAAAACAATCATATAGTTTTAGTTTATCTTTTATTTTTATAAGTTTTGCTATAAGTATTAAAGCTTTGCACTTGTATAGTAGCAAAGTAAAACAAACAGACCTTGCCAAAACCACAAAAATTAGCACAGAACTTGATGAACTCAAAAATCAGATAAATCCTCATTTTTTGTTCAATGTTTTAAATAATATTTACATTCAAATTCGTTTAGAACCTAAAAAAGCAAGTGATATGCTTTTAAAATTTTCTGATATATTACGTTATCAATTATATGATTGTGTTGAAGAAAAAGTCTTCTTAAAATCAGAGGTAGAGTTTTTGCAAAATTATACAGAACTTCAGAAGATGAGAATTAGCAATATTGACGTAAAATTTGAACAAAAAGGTAACTTTAGAGGTTTAATGGTTTATCCGTTTATGTTTTTACCATTTCTTGAGTCTGCTTTTAATAATATTAGTAATTTAAATAATGTTGATAAATTTATTCATATTAATGTTGATGTTGTAGAAAAATATATTATCTTTGCAGTGAAAAATTCAGAAAATGGGATTATTGAAACTTATAATTCAGAAAATGGTGGAAATTTTGAAAAAATTAAAAATAGATTAGAGTTTTTTTATAAAGATAATTATGAATTAAAAATAAATAAAAGTGAAAAACACTTTATTGTTGAACTTAAACTTTATATAAAATGATGAAATGTATTATTGTTGATGACGAGCCTTTAGCACGCGAAGGAATGCGTATGAATATTGGCGAACTTTCAAATTTAACTTTAGTTGGTGAATTTGAAAATGCAGCTGCTGCAAACGAATTTTTAGAAAAAAACCAAGTTGACATTATGTTTCTTGATATCGAAATGCCTGGACTTTCAGGATTAGAATTTTTGAGAAGCTTGAGCAATGCACCAATGGTTATTTTAACAACTGCTTATCCACAATATGCTGTAGAGGCATACGAGCTAGATGTAGTTGATTATCTTGTGAAACCTATTAAGCTTGAAAGATTTATTAAAGCTGTGGCCAAAGCTGAAGAGTTTTTATCTTTAGCCGAAAATACAGCTGTGTTTGAAGCTATAGAAGATGAATTTATTTTTATTAAATCTGAAAGAAAATATGTAAAAATCAGATTTGATGAATTATTATTTGTCGAAGGTTTAAAAGATTATGTTATCGTTCATGCAACTCATGGAAAATATATGACTGCCATGAATGTGAAAACTATTCACAACAAATTACCTGAAGATATTTTCTTTAGAGTAAGTAAATCATTTGTTATTAATGTAAACCATATTGATGATATAGATGGTAATTATGTTAATATCCGTGAATATAAAATTCCTATAGGTCGCTCTTATAGAGATGTTTTCCTTGACTTTGTGAATAAACGTTTGTTAAGAAGATAAAATTAAAAAAAATCAGCTTTTGCTGATTTTTTTTATTTTAAATAAAAACAAAATGATAGAAACATATATAGATTATGACCAATTAAAAAATAGAATTGGTGATGATAATAAATTAGTTTCTGAGCTTTTAGAAATATTAAAAATTGAATTAAAAAATTACAAACAAAGCATTGAATTTGCATTTGAAAATAATGATAAGCAAGAACTAGAAACAATTATTCATAAACTAAAAAGTGCAATTGGAATATTCGGTTTTAGAAATATTTATGATAAATTAATTTCTATAGAAGAAGAATTAAAAAAAAACATTCAAATAAATTGTTTTTATAATGAATTAATGCTTATCTTTATATCCGTAAAAAATCATATAATAGAACTTGAAAAAAATGTAAATTAAACTATGGGAATATTTAATAAACTAAAAAATGAATTCATTGATATTATTGAATGGTTAGACCCAAGTAATGATATCATTGTACACCGTTTTGAGCGTTATCAAAACGAAATTAAAATGGGAGCAAAGCTTACGGTAAGAGAATCGCAAGTTGCTGTTTTTATTAATGAAGGCCAAATTGCAGACGTTTTTCAACCCGGTATGTACACTTTGCAAACACAAAATATGCCTATTTTATCAACTTTAAAAGGATGGAAATATGGTTTTAACTCTCCATTTAAAGCAGAAGTGTATTTTGTTAATACTAAAAAGTTTTTAGATAATAAATGGGGAACACCAAATCCTGTAATGCTTCGTGATGCCGAGTTTGGACCAGTTAGAATTAGAGCTTTCGGCGTTTATGAATTTAGAGTGGTGGATGCAGCAAAGTTTATTAGAGATATTGTTGGTACTGACGGTAGTTTTACTACAGACCAAGTAACAAACCAGTTGAGAAATATTATTATAACTCGTTTTACTGATGCTGTTGGGGAGGCAAAAATTCCGGTTTTAGATATGGCTGCTAACTATAATGAGTTTTCAGAAAAAGTTTCAGGCGTAATTATTGACGAGTATAAAGAATATGGTTTGGAAATGACTAAATTCTTAGTCTCAAATATTAGTTTGCCAGCTAATGTTGAAGAAGCTCTTGATAAACGTTCAAGCATGGGAATTATTGGAAATATGAACCAATATACTCAATTTCAAGCTGCAAATGCTATGGAAGCTGCTGCTACTAATCCTGGCGGAGGAACAGCCTCTGAAGGAATGGGAATGGGAATGGGTTTTGCTATGGCCGGACAAATGATGAATGCTATGAACCAAGGTCAAGCTCAGCAACAACAAACGCAACAACAAGGTGGAGCAATGCCACCACCTATGCCTCAAGCTCTTGCATTTTTTGCAGTTGTTAATGGAGCACAAGCCGGACCTTACGATATGAACGTTTTACAGCAAATGGTAGCTAATGCGAGTATAAATAAAGATACCCTCGTGTGGAAACAAGGAATGGCAAATTGGATACCCGCAGGACAAGTGCCAGAATTAAGTAATTTGTTCGGAGCAGTTCCGCCACCAGTACCACCGCCACCACCAATTGGTTAAAAAAATAATTATATACACAAAAAGCCCTCGAATGCAAGGGCTTTTTGTATTTTAATAAACTAAACTATTATCAAGATTATGAATGTTTGGTAAATTGTTGTATTTTATTACTCTACTACTGAAAAAAAGTTGTCAAATCTTTGTTTACGTTCATCTGCAGCACGCCATATCCAAATAACTTCATCTGAAAAATCATCTATTTCATAATTAGTATTATTTCTGCTAAATCGAATAATATTATTTTCGTTGTAATACAATCGTTTTGCAATATCATCACTTTGTTCAAAAGCAAATAAAATTTCACCATTTTCATTAAAAAGGGTTTCAATATAAATATTATTAATACTAAATTTTATTTCTCCGATAATCATGCGTAATCTAGGCTTAACATTATATTCTAGCTCATAATTAAAGTCATAATAAAACCAAAATTCTTCTTTATATTCGCCTACAGTTGGATATGACTTTCCATACTTGTTGTCAATAGTATGCAGACAATATAATTCACCTTCGCTACCATCTTTTTCCAAACTAGATATTTGAGATTTTATTAAATTATAATCTTTTCGGATTTTTTGTATATGTTTTTCTACATCTTGATCTTGGGAGTAAATTTTAGGGAGCGAAAATAAACTAAAAATTAATAGGCTTATAAATATTTTCCTTTTCATAATTTTATCTTATTGTGTAATATAAGTTTAGAGCAAATTTAATAAATAAAAACTTTTTTTGATACAAAAAATACATCTTTTTTTTTAAAACTATTTTTTATGATAATTATCATAAAAGTTTTTTTTGAATACTTGTAAAAAAATTTGCTAATTGGATACTTAATATTATTTTTGAATTATTGTTTTTTGTGTGATTTTTTAATTAATAATCAAAAAAATGAGTAAGATGTTTAAAATCCGTAAAGGTCTTGATATTAGAATAAAAGGAAAGGCTGACGAAAAATTACTTGGTGAAATTTCAACTTATAATTTTGCAGTTCGACCCCATGATTTTCAAGGAATAAACCCAAAGCTTAAAGTAAAAGTTGGTCAAAATATTAAACAAGGCGAAATTATATTTTTTGATAAATATAGAGAACTAGTTAAAATACCTTCACCGGTTTCAGGATTTGTTAAAGATATTGTTCGTGGCGAAAAAAGAAAAATCTTAGAAATAATTATTGAAAAAGATGAAAATAATCCACTGAAACATGAAGTTAACAACTTAGATTTTTCTGATAAAGAGCAAATCACAAATTTTTTAAGCGATACAGGTCTTATCTCGCTGTTTATCCAGCGTCCATATGGGATTGTTGCTAATCCTGAAGACAGACCAAGAGATATTTTTATTAATTTTTTCGATTCTGCCCCTTTAGCTCCTAATTACGACTTTATTTTAAAAGACAAGAAAAATGAAATACAAAAAGCTTTAGAATTTTTAAGCTTTTTAACTGAAGGCAAGATTTATTGTAGTTTAAAACCAAATTCTATTTTAAAAGATTTTATCCCAAATAATGAGAAAATTGAGATTAATTACTTTGCAGGTCCACATCCTTCTGGTTTAGTAGGAACACATATCAATAAAATAAAACCAATTAATAAAGGAGAAATAGTTTGGACTTTAAATGCTTACGATTTGCCTATTATTGGGAATCTATTAATAAATGGTGTACTTGAACTTGAAAGAATTATTGCTTTAACAGGTTCTTCGCTTGAAAATACAGGATATTATAAAATTACTGCTTGTTCTAATTTAGAATCTAATAATTTAAAACTTAAAAATAATGAAAAAGTTAGGATAATTAGCGGAAATGTTTTAAACGGTATTAATATAAGCGAAAGTCCTTATTTTGGTTTTTATGAAAATATGATAAGCATTATTCCTGAAGGTGATAAATATGAATTTTTGGGCTGGGCATTGCCGGGTTTAAAAAAGTTTTCCAATTCAGGTGCATTCCTTTCAGGTTTATTAAAATTTGGAAAATATAATCTAAATACAAATATAAATGGTGGACAAAGAGCTTATGTGGTTACAGGCGAGTACGAAAAAGTTTGTCCCTTGAATATTTATCCCCAACTTTTGCTTAAAGCAATAATAACAAATGATATAGACAAAATGGAGCAACTTGGTATTTATGAAGTTATTGAAGAAGATTTTGCTTTATGTGAGTTTGTATGTTCCTCAAAAATTGATGTGCAAGAGCTTATTAGACAAGGATTAGATGAAATGAGAAAAGAAATGGCATAATAATATAATTTTAAAAAAAATGAAATTCTTACGAAAACAAATAGATAAAATTAAGCCAAAATTTGAAGAGGGCGGAAAATTACACTTTTTACATTCAACATTTGACGCTTTCGAAACATTTTTGTTTGTGCCTAATAAAGTTACAAAAAGTGGAGCTCATATTAGAGACGCTATAGATATGAAACGCACTATGACTGTAGTTTTAATCGCAGTTATGCCGGCTTTACTTTTTGGAATTTATAATACAGGTTTACAGCACTTTATGGCAAGTGGTAAAAATCTTGAGTTTTGGCCTATGATTGGCTATGGACTTATGAAAGTTTTACCTTTACTCATAGTTTCTTATGGAGTTGGATTAGCAATTGAGTTTGCTTTTGCCCAATTTAGAAAACATGAAGTAAATGAAGGTTATCTTGTAACCGGTATGCTAATTCCACTTATTGTTCCTGTGGATATACCATTATGGACTTTAGCTATTGCGGTAGCTTTTGCTGTTATAATTGGAAAAGAAGTTTTTGGCGGAACTGGAATGAATATTTTAAATCCTGCTTTGACTGCAAGAGCGTTTTTGTTTTTTGCTTATCCTTCTTGGATGACAGGTGATAAGGTGTGGATAGGAGGAATGGCAAAAGGAATGGGAGTAGTAGATGGATTTTCTGGAGAAACAGTATTAGGACAAGCTGCTAATGGTCTTAATCAATTTGTAAATGGATTTGGACAAAAACTTTCAAACTGGGATTTATTTTTTGGTGCTATACCCGGGTCTGTAGGCGAAACTTCAACATTAGCTATATTAATAGGTGCAGTTATTTTATTAATATCTGGAATAGCAAGCTGGAGAATTATGTTTTCAGTTTTACTTGGTGGAGCAGTTATGGGCTTATTACTAAATGCTTTTGCCGTAAATCCTTTAATGGAAATTCCTTGGTATCAACATTTTTTAATCGGCGGATTTGCTTTTGGAATGGTATTTATGGCAACCGACCCTGTTACTGGTGCACAAACAAATAAAGGAAAATATATTTATGGATTTTTGATTGGATTTATGGCTATTTTAATTCGTGTGCTTAATCCTGCTTATCCAGAGGGAATGATGCTGGCAATTTTATTGCTAAATGTGTTTGCACCTTTAATCGACCATTTAGTTGTGCAGTCAAATATCAAGAAAAGAATAAAAAGAGCAAAAATTATTAAAGAATAAAATTATGGATACTAATAGTAATAAATATACATTGATTTATTCTGTTGTAATGGTTTTTATTGTGGCAGTTTTACTTACCTTAGTTGCTTTGTCACTTCAACCTCGCCAACAACAAAATATAGAAATAGAAAAAAAGAGAAATATTCTTGCAACATTGAATATTGAAACAAATGCAAAAAATGCAGAAGAATTGTACGAAAAATTTATTGTTGAAGAAATTGCTGTTAATTCCCTTGGTCAGATTTTAGAAAATATTGATGTTTTTAATATTGATATGAAAGCTGAATTAAGAAAAGATAGTAAAGACCAAATTTTGCCTGTCTTTGTTGCTAAAACAGATGACGGAAATACTCAATATATTTTTGCTATGAGCGGTAAAGGACTTTGGGGAGTAATTTGGGGCTATGTAGCTCTAAAAGAAGATTTTACAACAATATATGGGGCTTATTTTGACCATGCTTCTGAAACTCCGGGTTTGGGTGCCGAAATTGCTACAAAAACTTATCAAAACCAATTTAAAGATAAAGTGATATTTAATGAAAATGGGGATTTTGTTTCAATAAAGGTTATTAAAGGTGGAGCAGGGGATAACCCAAGTGCTGTGGACGCTGTTTCAGGTGGAACAATTACCTCAAATGGATTAAGTGATATGCTTAATACATGTCTTAGTGCGTATTTGAATTTTATTAATGAAAATAAAAATAATTAATATGTTTTCAAAGAAAAATTTAAAACTAGTAACTGACCCAATAAATAAAAATAATCCTATAACTGTTCAAGTCTTAGGAATTTGTTCGGCTTTGGCAGTTACTGTAAAATTAGAACCTGCAATTGTAATGGCTTTAAGTGTTACTGTGGTTACAGGCTTGTCAAATTTTGTTATTTCTTTACTTAGAAATACTATCCCAAAAAGAATTAGAATTATTGTGCAATTAGTCGTTATTGCTACTTTAGTAATTATTGTTGACCAATTTTTAAAAGCTTATTCTTTTGATGTTAGTAAACAATTATCGGTTTTTGTTGGCTTGATTATTACAAACTGTATTGTAATGGGGCGTTTAGAAGCTTTTGCTATGGCTAATAAACCTTTACCAAGTTTGTTGGACGGCATAGGAAATGGCTTAGGATATGGAGCAATTTTGGTTATAGTTGCATTTTTTAGAGAATTGTTTGGAAGTGGAACAATTTTAGATATTAAAGTAATTCCTCAAGCATTTTACGAGGCCGGATATATGAATAATGGGTTTTTTATTCTTCCTCCAATGGCTTTAATTATTATTGGAATTATTATTTGGCTACAACGCGGTAAATATAAAGAACTAATAGAAGATTAAGCTATGGAAAATTTACTTAATATATTTATAAAATCCATATTTGTTGAAAATATGGTGTTTGCATATTTCTTAGGAATGTGCTCTTATCTTGCAGTATCTAAAACAGTAAAAACATCTTTTGGACTTGGTGTAGCTGTTGTGTTTGTGCAAGTGATTACTTTGCCTTTAAATTTTTTAATGGAAAAATATTTGCTAAAACCCGGAGCTTTAGTTTGGCTTTCTCAAAGTTTTGCAGATGTTGACCTATCGTTTTTAACTTTTATTTTATTTATTGCCGTTATTGCATCTTTAGTTCAGTTAGTTGAGATGGTAATTGAAAAATTCTCTCCTGCCTTATATGCTTCTTTAGGAATATTTTTGCCTTTAATAGCTGTAAACTGTGCTATTTTAGGTGGTTCTTTGTTTATGTCTGAACGCGAATATGCTAATGTTGCTGAAGCTTCTGTTTTTGGTTTAGGCTCAGGTTTTGGCTGGATGCTTGCTATAGTGGCAATGGCTGCAATTAGAGAAAAAATAAAGTATTCTCAAGTGCCGACACCTTTAAGAGGTCTTGGAATAGCATTTGTTATTACAGGATTAATGGGAATTGCGTTTATGGGTTTCATGGGTATTAATTTGTAAAATTTATATTATGATATTACTTTCAATTCAAACACAAATATTTGTTAGCTCGGTAATTGTTTTTCTTCTCATAATATTTTTATTGGTAATTATGTTAATTGTTGCTAAAAACAAATTAACTCCTAAAGGTAAAGTGAAAATTTATATTAATGAGGATGAGCCAATTGAAGTTGAACCTGGTTCTACGCTTTTGTCAACTCTTGCTGATGAAAAAATATTTATCCCTTCTGCTTGTGGTGGAATGGGTACTTGCGGTATGTGTAAATGTAGGGTTGTTGAAGGAGGAGGGTCTATACTCACAACAGAAGTTGGTTTTTTTAATAGAAAAGAACAACAAAATTACTGGCGTTTGGCTTGCCAAGTTAAGTTAAGAAACGACCTGAAAATTGAACTGCCCGAGTCGGTTATGGGTGTGAAAAAATGGGAATGCGAAGTAGTTTCAAATAGAAATGTTGCTACATTTATTAAAGAATTTGTTGTGAAATTACCTGAAGGCGAAAAACTTGACTTCCTATCCGGTGGCTATATTCAAATAGACGTGCCAAAACTAGAAGTTGATTTTGCAAAAGATATAGAAATCCAAGATGAATTTAAACAAGATTGGGACGATCTGAAAATTTGGGATTTGAAAATGCGAAATGATGAAGAAACTTTTAGAGCTTATTCAATGGCTAATCATCCTGCAGAAAATAATATTATAATGCTAAATATTAGAATTGCAACTCCGCCTTGGGATAGAAAAACAAAAACATTTATGGATGTAAACCCTGGTATTTGCTCTTCTTTTATATTTTCACGTAAACCTGGGGATAAAGTTACAATATCCGGACCTTATGGAGAATTCCATATTAAACAAACAGAAAAAGAAATGATGTTTATTGGTGGTGGGGCAGGTATGGCACCCATGCGTTCACATATTTTCCATTTATTCCAAACTGTTAAAACTGGACGCAAAACAACTTTTTGGTATGGTGCACGATCGAAACGCGAAATTTTTTA
>JALOAQ010000004.1 GCA_023228725.1 Bacteroidales bacterium
CTTGTAACAAGTTGTTCAGGTTCAATTATTTCATTAGCTAATACTTTTGTACATGAAGCCACGTCGCTAATTGTAACCGAATAGTTTCCAGAATTAAGATTTTCGCGAAGCAATACAGTAGTATTTGAATTTTCCCAAATATGATTTGCAGGAGTTTCATAAAACAAGTTAATTTCTCCGGAATTATTTCCATAACAGTCTATTTGTGAGATTGTTAGCTTTGAGTTGCCAATGTTCCCGTTATAAGGTTCTAAATAAATTTCGTCATCAGCAATAATTTTATTTGAATTATTTTTTACTAAAATATGTTTATAGCCTGGAGCTAAATTTGAAAACGTATTACTTGTCTGCCAATTGTTTCCATTATCAATAGAATAATAGTCTCCGCTTGGAGAATTAATTTCAATACTTGCATTATTTGTTTCAAAACAAGTTGGAGAAATATTTGCAGTTTCAATATCATCAGAACAATTTAGGCATAGTTTAAAAATTCCTTGGTCTTGGGATGCAAGTAAAATATAATTTTCATCAAAATAATGTTCAACCCATGTTGTAGCAAAGCTTAAAGATATATTTGTCCAATTTCCATCATAATATTCTAATTCTCCATTTTCAAAAACACAATAAATTTTGTCTTCAATTTTAGTCATAGAAATAATTTTTGAAACTCCGGAATAAGGATGAAGAATGCAATTATAAGTTGAATTATCAACATCGTAAATTCTTAAAGAATAATAGTCACCAAAATATTGGATATCGCTTGTGTTAGAACAAATTACAGCAGACTCTAAATAATCATCAGTACAAGTAAGTTCTGTTGCATCAATAAAGTCATTTCCATCAAAATATTGAATGGCTTCATCACTTAAAAACCAAATTCTATCATTTTCGTAGTGTATTTTTTTTACAATATTACTTTCTAAACCTTCGTCAATTCCAATATATTCGTCAATTTCATTGTCTTCTAAAATATTTACTTTATCATTAGTTGCTATATAAATTTTTCCTTGGTTATCAGAAGTAATATCATTGATAAAAGTGTTAGAAAGTCCTTGTGCTGTATTAAAATTAGTAATTGTTTGACCAGAAATTTTGTTTAATCCATTTTGAGTTCCTACCCAAACATTTCCGTTTATATCTTTATGAATAGCAGTAATATTATTATTTGTTAATCCATCGTTAGATTTAAAACTTCTCCAATTTCTATCTGATACTTTGTTTAAACCATCTTCTGTTCCAATCCAAATATTATTGTTTTCGTCTGAAAAAATTGCTGTAATATTATCATTTATAAGATTTTTATTTGTTCTATAAATTATAAAATCTTGGTTCATATCAAAAACTGTAAGTCCACTAAAAGGTGAGCCAATCCAAATATGACTATTATCTCCTTTTGTTATTAAAATTTTGTTTACAACAATATCTGAAACACCATCATCATAGTCATAAGTTAAGAAATTACTACCATCAAATTTTGTTAATCCAAGCGAAGTTCCTAACCAGATATTTTGATTTTTATCTTCATTAATTGTTAAAACATTTGCAGTAGGCAGTCCTTGTAAAGTTGTTATATTATTCCAAGAATTAAAATTATAAATACTAATTCCTCCACTTGTAGCTGCAGCAATATTTCCGTTATCTAATTGTATAATTTCGTTTACCATATTTCCTGCTAAGCCGTTAGTGGTTTTAAAATTTTTAAAATTATTTCCATCATAAAGCGACAGTCCGTTTCCTGTACCAAACCATATATTTCCGTTTCTGTCGGCTAATAAACATTTTACTCCATTAGAAACTAAACCTTGCGTTTCTGTCAAAACATGCCAGTTAATTCCATCAAAATATGCTACACCATTGTTAGATGTGCCTACCCAAATATTTCCGTTCTTGTCTTCATCTACGCACCAAATTGTATTTGAAGGCAATCCACTTCCTGCATCGTAATTTGTCCAAGAGCTTCCGTCATATTTAGACAATCCTCCTGAATTTGCCACATAAACATCTCCATTAGAATGAATTAAAAAGTCATAAATTACATTTCCGCCAAGTCCGTCTTCGCTAGTAAAATGATTAAAATTACTTCCGTCAAAAACTGAAATTCCGGCAATACTTCCTATCCAAACATTGTTATTTTTGTCTTCTGCTAAACATCTTGTATTATCGTCTATAAGTGCGGCAGAAAACGAATAGTTTTTAAAAGTTTGGGAATAGACTTGATTTACAAAGGATAAAATTACGAATAATAATAAAATTTTTCTCATGATTTAAGTTTTATAACAACTTAGCAAATTTAATAATTTTTATGATATTTAAGCAAAAAAAAAACGGTTAATAAAAAATCTTATTAACCGCTTTAAGTTAGTTTTTTTAATTATTTAAGTTCGCTCAAGGCTTTTTTTATTCTTTTAAGTGCTTCAAGCATTAGTTCTTCGCTTGTTGCGTATGACAATCTCAAACATTCGGGTGAACCAAAAGCGTCTCCTGCAACTGTTGCCACGTGAGCTTTATCTAAAAGATATAGTGCTAAATCATTTGATGTATTTATTATTGTATCCTCATATTTTTTCCCAAAGAAATATGAAACTTCGGGGAATACATAAAAAGCACCTTCAGGAATATTTGTTTTTAGTCCAGGAATATCTTTCATAAATTCAAGAACAGCGTCTTTACGTTTTTTGAAAATTGCCGTCATTTTATGCACTTCTTCTACGCCTGCGTTAAGAGCAGCTTCTGAAGCTTTTTGTGCTATAGTACAAGCACCGGAAGTAAACTGACCTTGAAGTTTAGTAACTGCTTTAGCTATCCATGCAGGAGCACCGATAAAACCAATACGCCAACCTGTCATTGCATATCCTTTAGAAACTCCGTTAACCACAACAACTCTATCTTTAATTTCCGGAAATTGTGCAATGCTTTCGTGTTTGCCAACAAAATTTATATGTTCGTAAATCTCGTCAGAAACAACAATAATATTAGGATGTTTTTCTATTACTTTAGCCAAACTTTTAAGCTCTTCTCTTGAATATAGATTACCTGTAGGATTTGAAGGCGAACTAAAAATTAAAGCTCTTGTTTTTGGCGTAATTGCAGCTTCTAATTGAGCGGCAGTCATTTTAAAATCCGAATCAATTGTACATTTTACATATACAGGCTCAGCTTCTGCTAAGCCCACCATAGCAGGATAGCTAACCCAATAAGGAGCAGGAACAATAACTTCGTCTCCAGGATTTAGAATTGCAAGAAAAACATTTATTATAGAATGTTTTGCACCAGTAGAAACTACTATTTGTTCGGTTTTGAACTCTAAATTATTTTCACGCTTAAATTTTTCAACTATTGCTTTACGCAAAGAATCATATCCAGGAACAGGTGGATAATGAGTAAAGTTGTCGTCAATAGCTTTTTTAGCAGCGTCTTTTATGTGTTGGGGAGTGTCGAAATCGGGTTCACCTATGCTCAAATTAATAACATCAACGCCTTGAGCTTGCAAATCACGACTTTTTTGTGCCATAGCCAAGGTGGCTGAAACAGGCATTTTGTTTAATCTATCAGATATTTTTTCCATTGTAAATTGTTTATAAATTTTATTTGCTAATATAGAAACATATTTTTTATTTTTATAATATTGTAAAACATATATTAAAAATTTATTTGACATGTTAATAGAAATTTTAAAAATTACAATTCCCTCTTTTATAGTGTTTTTAACAGCATATTTTGTGTTAAAAACCGTGTTAAAAAAAGAAAATGAAACTAAAAAAATGCAGATAGTTTTACAAAATCAAAAGACTATAACTCCATTGCGTTTGCAAGCTTATGAGCGTGTTATCCTATTTTTGGAAAGAATTTCGCCAAACTCAATTATTGTAAGGCTACAAACACCAAATATGACTATTGGACAGTTGCATAAAGAAATGTTAATAACTATTAGAACAGAATTTGAACACAATCTTTCTCAACAATTATATCTATCAATTGAAGCTTGGGAAGAAGTTAGAAATGCAAAAGAAAAAACAATAAAACTGTTAAATTCTTGCTTAGAAGATTTAGATATGAATGAAAATGCATTAATTTTTAGTCAAAAAGTTTTTGAAGCTTTAATTGAAATTGAAAAGTCTCCAACTCAAGAAGCAATAAATCTCATAAAAGAAGAACTAGGGCAGTTGTATTAATATTTCTGTAATAACTTATTTCACAAGCACTCTCACTCCTTCGGAATGACTTGTAAATTCAGGTGCATACATAGATTGAATTGTAGTAATTCCATTTGAAAAGTCGCCTTTTTGTGAAACTATTAAATCATATTCAAAAACATAAGTTCCTTTTCGTAAATAATCAATAAAGAAGTTCATAGAAGCATCTTTAATTCCTTGATAATAGCCAAAACCGGCTTTGTAGCGATATCCCGACAAATAATCAACAGGCTCAAAACAAGAAGCTCGCATATCTTTTAAATGAACATATTCCATATCTCTGTCAACACGAATCTCTATACGCACTTTTATTTTATCCCCAAGTTTTAGATTATCATCATTTTCAATTGGAACTATAACAAGTTTGTCTCCTGCTCTACGTTCTACAAAAAGCTTTTTATTTATTTTTAAAGGAGTATCTTCAAAACTTATTATTTTATCTAAATCTTCAAAATACTGCCAATAAATTCCTCCCCACGAAACAGTGTTATTGCTTTTTTCTACGCTTATATTTGCCCAATCTTTTTGAATTTGTGAGCCATCCCATTTTTTCTTAAAATATCCACTTCCTGCATCAGTTTTTATTTCTGGGTCGTTTTCTGCGTCAACAAGCATTGAGCCAATAGAAATTTTTGCTATTTCGTCATCTGCTAAAATATCTGTACCTCTCAGTAATAATGCATATATTGCTTCTGAAGTAGCTTTTGTAGTTTTCCAATCTTGAGTTTGTTTTTGTTTTAATAACCAAACTTTCATTTCGTCAACAGATTCTAAATCATTTGCAAGTTCATCAAAAACTTCGATTAAAAGTGCTTGTGTTTCTATTGGTGCTTGATACCAATAATAAGCTCTGTCGTTTTTCCAATACATTCCCATTTCATCATTGTGTAAAGCATGTTCTTTTAGCGAGTTTATGATTTTTTGAGGAATTTCTGTTTTGCCATTGCGATTTAATGCTAATGCTAACATCCCTTGCATATAAAAGCTTTTATTTAACCAATATTTTTCAGCTTGGTCCATATAATATTCATAAGCTTCTTTTGTTTGCTTTGGAATAGGAACTTCTTTAATAAAAAATGACCTTGCATATAAATAATGAATTCCCATATAATCTAAGTGGTCTTTTTCCATACATTCCTTATCGCAATATTTTTTCATTTCCTTGTAAGACCAAGCAAGTTCGCCATCTATAAATTCTATGGCTTTTTTAGTCATTTCCCAAGTTTTATTATCGTTTTTCACATCCTCAACTTTTAATCTGTCTAAATGTCCCAATCCGGCAACAATATGCTGACTTATATACCAACTTTCAGGCATACCTTCAAACCAAGGCCAGCCACCATTTGGTTTTTGTTGTTTAATTAATTTTTGTAAAGCAGTATTTTTCTCATAATTCATTTTACTTAAATCAAATAAAAGTGCAATTTGCTTTTTTCTAATGCTTTCGTCTTTTGCTTGTAAAACCCAAGGTGTTTCTTCAAGTAGTAAAGATTTTAATTCTTGATTTTTTTCTAAATTAGAATAAAGCATATCACTGTCTTTTGTGTTCCTCCATATATCAAAAACTCTTTTAATTTTTGGATTGCTATTAGCAATATGTCTTGCTAATGAATTTGCATAAAATCTAGAGAAAATCTGTTCAGAACATTCGTAAGGATATTCCATTAAATAAGGTAAAGCCTGAACTGCATACCAAGCAGGGTTTGAAGTGAATTCAAGTGTATATGAATGATTTTGTAAAGTTTTAGAATTATTATTTTCTAAGCTTTGAAAATTAAATTTTGTTACACCGGCTTTTCGCACAGGCAAAGGCATAGTTTCTGTTACTAGCATTCTATTGCTTAAAACCGGAAAAATCCTTTCTTCTCCGTCTGAATGTTCAAGTCCTTCGGCAATAATGCGAATGCCTATCATATCATATTTGTTGCTTATAGAAAGAGTCCAAGAAACATTAGTGTTTTTTTCTGATTCTACAGTAAAATCAATTTCATTATTTTTATGTATTAAAAATTCCGAATTTAGATTTTTTAAACTTACAGGATCGTAAATTTCAATTTTAGCTTTTCCATTTATAGTTTTTTCTGAAATATTATTGATTTTTGCACTTAATTCAATTTCATCGCCTTCTCTAAAAAACCTAGGATAGTTTGGCATTAGCATTAGCTCTTTTTGACAAATCATTTGTTCTCTTATGCTTCCAAGCTTTAAATCTTTTGTATGTGCAAAACCCATAAAATTCCATCTGGTAAGGCTTTCGGGTACAGTGAATTTAATACTTACTTCAGCATTTTCATCACTAACAAGGTTTGGAAAGAAAAATGCAGTTTCATTAAAATTACTTCTAATTTGAACTTCTTGTTTTAATTCTTTTGAGTCTTCTTTTATAAATGTACTCTCTTCGTTAATGTCCTGAAATTTCTCACTTTCTCGGGGAGCTTCGTCCATGTCCATTGCTGCACCCATAGATTCCTCTCTTTTATTATATAAAGCACCACTAGACTCCATAACTTTTGGGCTACTTGGTTGAGAATAACTTCTATTATAATAATTTAAACCAAATAAATTAAATTCTGGCATATACCAAGCTATGATATTTTGGCTTTTATGAAAATTATATTCAGAATTTTCTGAGCTGAAATGCGTAAAACAATTGTTTAACCAATTAGCATAATATCCATAACTTGGGTATATTGACCATGACCAATAATTAGTTTTAAAAACATCTAAAGAAGCATCGTACATAGATGCTAAAACTTCTGTTTCAACAGCTTTGTTTTTGTTGTCTAAAATTTTTAAAGTCCATTCTTCGTTTGAATTAGGTAAAGTTTTATCTCTAAAGCTTGTGAATTTTATTGATAATTTTTTATTGTCCCAAGGCACATCAATATGTTCAGAATAGCTGTACAGTCTATTGTCTTTAATAAACATAAAATTTACGCTAAGCCCACCTCTGCAAGATTCATCAATAGGAATTTCTATTTTTTTAAGTTCTGAATTAATTTTAATTTTTTGTATTTGCTTATTCTCGCCTTTCTTTACTATAGTATAAAAAACTTCAAGATCTTTAAAAGAAGATCCAATATATAAATTAACCTTTTCGCCTACTAATGCAGAATTTTTATCAATTTCAAAGAAAGAAGTGGAGGTATAAGGCATTTTTTTAGAATTACTTGAATAAACCACAATGTTTTTTATGTCGCTTATTTCATTACCCCATTTATCTTTAGATTTTAAAACAATTCTATAAACTCCTGCTTCCCATTTTTTAGCTTCAGTAATTTTAATTTTTTTAGTATTTTCTGTATTAATTTTTGATTTGAAAACAGATTTTTCAACTTCCCAATTTTCAAACTTTGTTTCAGCTTCATACTCGTATCCAGGATATTTTGCATACCACTCATCTTTTGAATACATTTTAGTATCTACTGCAGCCAACATCCGTTTTGATAGCAATAAATCAGGGTCTTTTAGTTTAAATATTTCCACATCTACATTTGCCGGCACAAAGTTTCCTGAAATATTTGTTGAATTAATTTTAATGCTGTCTAAGTCGGATTTATCAATATTGCCCGAAAGATTTTGACTAATAAATAATGCAGTGTTTGAAATATAAACATAAGCAGAAGTCTGTTGGGTTTCGCCGTTTATATCTGTAACAGAAACCATAATATTATAAATGTAATAAATATAATCACTTACTTCGTCTTCGGCTATGGCTTTAAAATTAATTTCAAACTTTCCGTTTTCATCTAAGTTTACATCGCCATAAGCTATTTCTTTTGCAGAAACTGATACAGGATAATAGCCACGCCATATTGGATTGCGTACAACTGTATATTTTACTTTTGCATCAGTTAATGCTGTCCCTGCATAAGTCATAGCTTTGCCTTCGACTTTTATACTGTCATTTATTTTATATTCGCCTTCAATAGGAAGAGCTTTTACTTCAAAGTTTGGACGTTTATATTCCTCAACTTTAAAATAGATGCTCCCATCTACTGTTTGAATTGAAAAATCTCCAGTAAGAGCATCTAAAGGAATGGTAAAAGAACCATTAAAACTGCCAAATTCGTTTGTTTTTGCTACAGTTCTATAAATTTCCTGTTGGTTTACATCTCTTACAAATAGGTTTGTTGTGTAATTTGTTAATAATTTAGCATTTTCACCATATTTTTCAATACAAATTCCTTTATAATAAACAGTTTGCCCGGGTCGGTATATTCCTCTGTCAATAAAAAATTTAGTCTCTATTGTATTCTTCTTTGTTCCTTTTTTATTTGAATAATTATAAAAATTCTCAGATAAATAGTCATCATCTTTACTTATATCAAAACGAAAATTTTCATAATAATATCTTGTTGTGTCATTTAAAATTACTTCTCCGTTTTCATCGGAAATCATAGTGTCAAATAATTTGTAAACATATTCTCGCTTGAAGCTTGAATATTCACGCTTATATACTTGAACTTTTGCCGCATTTATTGGTGAACCGGTTTTTCTGTTTACAACATAATATTTATTATTTGAATAATAATCTTCCATTTTTGTCAATGCTAAATCAGAAACAAACATTGAGTTATAAGAGATGTAATTTCTGTCAAATTCCAATTCGGGTTCAGCATGTAAAATTATCACATAAAATCCTTTTGATAAATCATCAACTAAGTAGTCTGTAGAGTGAAAATTATAGTCATCAATTTTAGGCAAGATTATTTTATTAGAACTTATTGTAAGTTTAGAAGCTTTTATTAATTTTTCATAAAATTCTCTACTATAATATTTTTCATTTAATTTAAAATAAGTAGCATAATCGAGAGATAAAACTGTAATATAAACTTCTTCTAAATTTTTATACGAAATTCTTAATGGAAATTTATTGCCACTACTTGTAATTTTTTCAGATGTAAAAGAAAGAGAAGTTTTTTCAATTCTGATTTTTATGTTTTCACATTCCTTATAATAATATGCCTGTGGAAACTTCTCTAATGCTTCATTTATTAAAGCTATAGCGTTTTTATTATAATCTTTGTATTTTAGTTTTAATGGATTCTCAAAATCATATTGCTTAGCTAATTTTTCATAATAAAGGGCTAATTTAAAGACAATATACATGAGTTCAGGCTTATCAGAATATTTTGTGTGTAATTTTTCTACACTTTCAAGCCATAAATTTTCTTTTTCTTCAGAATTAAAATTATTTAAGACAAAATCTAATCTATCTATGTCAACCATTATTAAAGAGGCAAGATTATCACTATTTGTTAATTTTATTTCTAACCAATCTTGATATAACTTCAATATAGAGTAATTAAAAGATAAGGTATCATAGCTAAGTTTTATTTTTGTAAATTCTTCTGCTTCAGTAAAAAAAGATTCGTTTTTAAATTTGTATTCATTAGTTTCATTAAATGTATAATACTGCCAACTGTCATAATTGCTTGAGCTTAAGTCTTTTATTGCAGTATATACAACAAAGTCAAATAATGTTTCAAATCTTGGTTTTGAATTTTCGGCTTCAGTAATTAATTCTTCAAAATCTATGATGTCTATTTGCTCTAAAGTTTTGTCTATGGCTTGAAAATAATTTTTAATAATCTTGTCTTGAAATCTTGTTTTATCCCAAGTTTGCAAATCGCTTAAATCAAAATCATAAGTTACAGAGCGTTGGTTTATCAGATATGCATTGTTGTAATAGTATGTAGAATACATTTTTCCAAGTAGTAAATGAAGCATAGATTTTGCTGCACCAGAGGTTTTTGAAATTTCAGATTCAAGTTTTAAAATAGCCTTTTTATATCCATCTTCTTCCAAAATATTCGTATATTTTAATCGGTAAATACTTGCCTTTACTATTTGAACATCTACTCCCTCTTTTAGAGCCAAAGCATATATCTCTTCGACTTTTTCCAAGGCAGATTTTGGTAAAGCTTGATTCTCAAGTTTTTTTACTTCTTCCCATAAAGTTTTGTACATATCTTTTGAGTTATTATTAGCTTTTACTATAGATAAATTTCCGGCTATTAGACTAATGCTAAGAAAAAGGTAGATTTTTTGAGTGAAAGTTTTCATAATTTATTTTATTTTTAGCTTTAAGATGAAAATTTATTAAAATTTTTATAAAAATACAACAATTTATTTAAAAAAAAATTGTATTTTTGAAAATTATAAATTTTAAAGCATTGAATTATGAAAAAAATAATTACTTTTTTACTCTTATTTGTGTCTTTTACTTTTACTTTTGCACAAGTACAAAACACTCGCACTTTAAGTTGGGGAGGGGTAGATAGAACTTATATTGAATACACTCCTTCTGCTTATGATTCTGAAAGTCCAATTCCTGTTATGTTTTGTTTGCACGGACTTGGAGATAATATGGGAAATTTTCACAATTCCTTAGGATTAAATCAATTTGGAGAAAACGCTAACTGGATAATTATTACGCCTCAAGCTCTTGATGCAACAGTTCCAATGATGGGTAGTGTTGGAGCTGCTTGGAATTCCGGGGCAGGAATAGAGGGATTACCTATTATTGGCAATGTAATCTTAAATGAAGATGTTGATGATGCTGGTTTTTTAATAGCAATCTTAGATTCTTTAGAAAACAATTTTAGTATTAATACAGATTCTGTTTTCTTTATGGGATTTTCAATGGGAGGATTTATGTCAAATAGAATGGCTATTGAGCATTCTGATAGGATTGACGGTATAGCCTCAGTTAGTGGAACAATTGGAATAGCTGTAATGGATGAAATACCAAACACAAAAGTTAATACTCTACATTTTCATGGTACAGCAGACGAAACAATTACATATGAAAATGCAGGATTTAACACAGGATCGTTTGGAACATATTCTGTAGGTCTTGGAGCAGAACAAACCGTTGATTATTGGATATTACATAACCAATGTTCAGACCAAGCAATTCATACTTATTTTCCTGATATAAAAAATGATGGTTTAAGTTTCGAAAGATTTTTGTATGAAAACGATGAGGATGATGTTCGCACTGCTTTTATTAAAGTTAATAACGGAGATCATGCATGGTATTATGAACCTGTAAACGATATTGACTATTCAAATGAAATTTACAAGTTTTTTATAAACGATATGGATTTTCCTACAGAAAATATAATTGTTAAATCTGATTTAATCAATATTTATCCAAACCCTGCTTCTGATTATGTTTTTGTAAACCAAGAGTTTGAAATGATTGAATTATATGATATTACTGGAAAAATAGTTTTAAAAGAATTTAATAATAACAAAATAAATGTTTCAGATTTGAATACTGGATTATATATTTTAAAAATTAATTTTGAAGGAAAAACTCTGGAACAAAAATTACAAATACAAAAATAAAATTTATACTATAATAGGGTCTTTTGGGGAAAGACCCTATTATATATGTTACACATTCAAAAATTTTCCAACAATTATTTCTGCTTCTCTTAATGCTTTTTGTAAATCATCATTAATTAAAATTACATCAAATTTTTTAGCAAAACTCATTTCATATTTTGCTTTTTCAATTCTTGTTTTTATAACTTCAAGTTTGTCAGTAGAGCGATTGATTAATCTTTTTTCCAATTCTTCAATGCTTGGAGGCATGATAAAAACAGACAAAGCATTATCTCCATAAAAATTTTTAATATTTATTCCACCTTTTACGTCAAGGTCAAAAATTACAGTTTTACCTAATTTGCTTAGTCTTTCGACTTCTGATTTTAAACTACCGTAAAATTTTCCTTCATAAACTTCTTCCCATTCTAAAAACTCATTATTTTTAATTTTTTGTTTAAATTCTTCAACAGAAAGAAAATAATAATCTTTGCCATGTTCTTCAGCCCCTCTAACTTGACGTGTGCATGCCGAAATAGAAAAACTAAGATTCAAATTATCTTTAGCTAACAAATGATTTACTATTGTGGTTTTTCCTGAGCCACTTGGAGCAGAAAATATTAAAACTTTTGCTTTCATGTTTTTTTATAAGGCATTTAAAACTTGTTCTTTTATTTTTTCCAACTCATCTTTCATCATAATCACTAATTTTTGAATTTCTACGTGATTGGCTTTAGCTCCCAAAGTGTTTATTTCTCTGCCCATTTCTTGAGCAATAAATCCTAATTTTTTACCTGCAAAATTTTCAGAATTTAAAGTTTGTAAAAAATAATCGCAATGTTTTTTTAATCTTACTTTCTCTTCATTAATATCAAATTTTTCTAAATAAAAAATTATTTCTTGTTCATATCTATTTGCATCAATATTTGCAGTATCCACAATTTCTTTCAAACTGTGATTAAGTCTTTCTTTTAAAACATTAATTCTTTCTGCTTCGTATTGCGGCACTTGGCTTAAAAGTTCTGTAATTGAGTTTAAATTGCTAATTATATCTTGAGCTAAAATATTGCCTTCGTGTTGTCTGAAATTTTTACATTCTTCAATAGCTTGTTTTATGGAAATTAAAATATACTCCCATTCTTCATCATTCAAATTTTCAGAATTTGTAGTCATTACGTCCGGCATTCTAATAATTGAAGATAATATATCATTTGATATAGGAATATTATTTGTGTCGCATAATGTTTTTAATTGATTATAATAATTTAAAATTATTTTATCAGAAAACTTTGTACTTGTCTCTCCACCATTTATTTCTACAAACATACAGAAATCAATTTTACCTCTTTGAAGCTCTGAAGCAAGTAATTTTCGTAAAGCTATTTCTTTTTCTCTGTAAAAATTTGGAATACGTGTTGTTATATCAGTGCTTTTAGAATTAAGAGTTTTAATATCAATAATAATTTTTTTTTCTTTATATTCGGTATTAGCTCTACCAAAACCTGTCATTGAAATTAACATAAATATTTTATTAAATATAGTGTACAAATATTAAACTTTAAATTGAATTTTTAAAATTTATTTTTTCAAAACAAAATTATATTTGCTTATTTAATTGTTATACATTGGAATTTCGATAATAAATTCTGTTCCTATATTTTCTTTAGTTTCAAAATAAATGGTTGCATTATTGCTAATTAGCAAACTTTTCACCATGCTAAGCCCTAATCCCATTCCTCCGGATTTTGTTGTAAAATTAGGTTGAAAAATTTTAGGTATCATTTGCTTAGAAATTCCAGTTCCGTTGTCAACAACTTTAATAATATAACTTTTCTCCAAGTCTGAAATTTCTATCAATATCAAACCTTTTCTTTCTTTTGGAATTGCTTGAGTGCTATTTTTTATTAAATTGGTAAAAACTCTGAGTACTTGTTCTTTATCTGCATAAATAAAGCCCTCGGTTTTAATGTTTGCCTTAAATTCAAAGTTTATATCTTCGGTGTTTTCAAATAGTTGAATTGAGTTTTTTATAATTTCTACTATATTAACCACTTCTTTTTTAGATGCCGGCATTTTAGCAAAATTTGAAAACTCTGATGCAATAGTCGAAAGTATATCTATTTGTTCAATCAAAATTTTTGAAACTTTTTTATAGGTTTCTTCCCAATTTTCATCTTTTAAATCGTAAGCTCGCTCTAAGTGTTGTACGCTCAGTTTCATAGGCGTAAGCGGATTTTTAATTTCATGTGCAATTTGTTTTGCCATTTCTCGCCAAGCCGTTTCTCTTTCAGATTGTGCTAATTTGTTGGCAGATTCTGTTAATTCATCAACCTTTCGATTATATTCTCTGATTAATCCTCCTAATTCATCATTTTTATGGTAAATTATTTTTTCTGCTTTCTTATTAATATCCATAAGCTTAATTTTTTCTTGAACTAAAGCAAGCGGACGAGTTAATTGACGTGAAATAAATACGCCTACAATTACAGAAATTAAAATTAAAATTAAAAATATATTGGAAAATGCTAATATAAAATTTGAAATTTCTTCTGAAAATTCGTTTTGACGAGCAAAATATGGAAGATTTAGGTAAGCTATAGTTTCATTATTAAAATTTCTAAAAGGAATATAAACAGATGAATAGTCTATTTCATCTATTTTTTCATCAATAATTACTGTTCCTGCATTTTTTAATAATAGTTCCGAATAAGCTTGAACATCAATATATCTGGCCTTTAAACCTTTGTCAAATAACTCGGAACGGGAAGTGGAAATTAATATTCCATTCAAATCATAAAGATTTATATCTGTATAAAATACATTTGATAATTTAATTAATAAGTCGTTAAGATAGTTTGCTTCTTCATAATTTAATAATTCTTTTTGACCAATACTATGTTCTAATTCAACCACTACTGAGTGCATTTTATCTAACATAATTTCTCTTTGTTTTTCTTTATATCCCTGAACAATAAAACTCATTGCTATTGAAGCTGTTATTAATAAAGAAACTATGATAATAATTATAAACCAAGATTGGATTTTAACTTTTAAACTTATACCTTTCCAAAAATTTGCAGATTTCATTTTAGAAAACAGCCAAATTAAATTAAAACTTACAAAAAGAAACAAGAAAACATATGAAAATGAAACTAATTGTTTTGAATATTGAGAATAGGGTTTGCTAATTATAATTATATTTTCAGAATCTGGGCGATATTGAAAATGAATGTAAGAATCTTTTTTAAATAGTTTATATTCTGCACTGTCGTTTTGTTCTGAATCAATAGTAAACTGATATTTGTATTCTCCTTTACTCGAAATTAATCTTGATTTATTGTATTTCGCATGATTGTAATGCCTAGCAGTTTTTTTAACTAATAACTTTTCGTCTAATAACATTTCTGGATAACCTAAACCTTCGCTAAAAATTTTAGAATTTAATTCTACATAAACATTAATAATTGAGCTATCCTTAGTTTGAGAATTAATTTCGCCAAGATAAGATATTCTGCCATTATGGTTGTCTAAAAAATAAAAATTAGTTGAAGGGATAATTATTCCAAATTCATTTATTTGTTCTCTAAAAAACTCAAAACAATCTACAGATACTAAGTCTGGTTCAATCAAAAGGCTGTCTTTTTTCTCACATATTGTAGTTTGAATTTCATATTTATTAAAATATCTTTTATTAAAAAACTCTGAATTTACAATATTCTCAATTTTCTCATAATCTTTATCTCTTATGCACTCTTCTAAATCTGCATTGTACATTAAATCATAAAATGCTTCTTTAATAAAAAATTCAGCCCCCACATCTCTTTCAGCAGCAAGGTTATAGCTTAAAACCTTAAAGGTTTCTAATTCTTTATTATCGCTCAATCGTGAAAAATGTTCAGAAATTAAAAAAGAAAAAATTATGATTATTCCTACAGTAAAAAAATAATTGGTTTTTGATTTTAATATTACAAAAGCTAAACAAGACCATGCAAGGAAAAATAGGACATTAAATATCAAATTGTCAGTAAAGCTTAGTTTTGCGGGGTGTGAAAATATTAAATATAATGAATAACAAATTATAAGACTAATAATAAAAACCCAAAAGTTTATAGCGATTTTAAACAGTCTGAAAAGTTTTGTAAAAATTAAAATAAAAGAAAATATTATAGCAAAAATTATCAAAATTCCAACTAAACTATAAATATCTAAATTTAAAATATTTTCAAATGAAAAGCTAAGTGAAGAGTTCCAGACTAAGCCATAAATTAAATTTGAAATAAATATCCCACTTAAAAATAATATAGAAGCTAAGGATGCAGAAAAAATCAATTTAACTAAACTGTGAATTTTGAAATTTAATTCAATTTTATAATTGTAAAATATTAAAAAAGCAAAGCTTAAAAAAAGAAAAACATTAATAATATAATCACCTAAGGATTGTAACCAAAATGATTCAGCGAAAAGTTCAGGACTAAAAAGTTTAAACTCGTTAAAACTTGAAGTATAATTATATTTTAAAGAAATATATCGTAAAATAATTAATAAAACACCATATAAAATAGGATTGATTAATAAAATAAACTTGTTTTTATTTGAGATGAAAAATATAAGAATTAAAATAAATATCGTTATGCTAATAATGTTGAAAATGCATAAAAAATTATAAAAACTAAACTTGACTTTGTTTATGCTATTATTTGTTTTAAAAGACAAATAAAAACTATTGCCTTTGTCGTCAACAGTAATTTTTGTACTTCCTTCAAATTCTTCTAAGCTAATTACTGCATCGTGGTTTAAGTCTAAATCTTTGGCAAAATTGTTTTTAATTAAGTGGTTATCGTATGAATAATCTTTTTTTATTCTGGCTAAGCCAACAATAAAAAAGTCTTCTGAATTATTTGTTTGACATAAATACCAACCATTAGGTAGGTTAATGATTTTATTGTTAAAAAAGTTTATATTAGCCGAAGTTGGTAAAGAAATATCGTTTGTGGTCCAAAATTTTAAATTATTTTTATCATATAAAAAGTAACCTGTTTCTTTTTCAATATAAATGTCCTTTCCTTGCGAATAAAACCATTCTTGTGTGCTTTCTGTGTCGATTTTATAGTTTTCTGTTAGTTGGTTTAATCTTTCTTTAAGTCGAAGGTTTTTTTCTTTTAAAATGTTTTCTATTTTTACTTTATTCAGATTATAATCAGTATTAGTTTTGGAGTTAGACACAAATTGCTGACTGACTAAACCAAGTAAAACTAAACTGAATAAAACTATTACTTGCCATAATTTTATATGAGGGAAGATGTTTTTAATCATGATGATATGGATCGTTATTAATTATTGTAAAAGCTCTATAAAGTTGTTCTGCAAATATAAGCCTAATTATTTGATGTGAAAAAGTCATTTGGGATAAAGAAATTTTAAAATTAGCTCTATCGTAAACTTCTTGTGAAAAACCAAAAGCACCACCAATTACAAATACTAGATTTTTTGTAGATATATTCATTTGTTTTTCAATAAACAATGAAAATTCGCGACTTGTAAATTCTTTGGCTTTTTCGTCTAACACAATAACAAAGTCGCTTGGTGATAATTCTGCAAGTATTTTCTCGCCTTCAAGTTTCTTTTGTATAATTTCCTTAGTTTTAGCTGTGGTTTTAATGTCTTTAATAATTTTAAATTCAAAATTTATATATCTTTTTATGCGTGTGAAATAATCTTCGCAGAGTTTAGAAACTGAGCTAAGTTCGGTTTTCCCAACAGCAATTAATAAAATCTTCATAATTAATAAAAAAATTGTGATAAAGATATATTAAAAGATTGAAATTATTATTATCTTGCACTTTGTTTTTTTTGGTTTGGTTTTTGTAGTGAAATATAAGATTTATAAACGTTTAAATTTATTTATAATGAAAGTTTTAAAAAAGATTACTGTTTTACTTTTCGCATTTGCCTTTAGCACAGGCATTTATGCTTTACCAATTTTCGATATTCCGCCAAAAATTTTTGACGCTATGAAAGTTGGAAATTCTATAGAATTGACAAAATACTTTAACACTACTGTTGAACTAGTGATTCTAGATAAAGAAGATGTTTATAGTAAACAACAAGCCGAGCAAATATTAAAAAACTTTTTTGAGAAAAATAAAGTTAAAAATTTCACTCTTTTACACCAAGGAGGAAAATCAGGAGCTCAATATGCAATTGGAAATCTTGAAACTGAAGACGGGAAAACTTATAGAGTATATTTCCTTGTAAAAGAGAGTGGGGGTAAGCCATTAGTTCATCAAATGCGTATCGAAAAAGAATGATACCTGATAATTATTTAACTTCTTTAATAGAAAGAGCTTATAATGAAGATATTGGAGATGGAGATCATTCATCTTTGTCTTGTATAGATGTTTCGGAATATGGTAGAGCTAAACTTATTGCAAAAGAATCTGGCATATTGGCTGGTGTAGAAATAGCTAAAAAAGTTTGCGAATATTTTTCTGAAAAATTAAAAGTGCAAGTTTTTATTAATGATGGTGAAAAAATTAATAAAGGAGATTTGGTTTTAGAAATTTCTGGTCCTCAACAAGATATTCTTAAAGTTGAGCGAACAATTCTAAACTTTATGCAAAGAATGAGTGGGATTGCGAGCGAAACTGCTAAATATGTAGAAGTTTTAAAAAATTATAAAACAAAAATTTTAGATACTCGAAAGACTACTCCTGGGCTAAGACTAATTGAAAAACAAGCCGTTAAAATCGGAGGAGGAGAAAATCATAGAATTGGGCTTTATGATATGATTATGCTTAAAGATAATCATATTGATTACGCAGGAGGATTGAAAAATGCTATTAGTAAAGCAAACCAATATTTAAAAGAAAAAAAACTAAAGCTAAAAATTGAAGTAGAGCTAAGAAGCATTGAAGATGTAAAAGAGGTTTTGAAAATTGGAAATGTTGATAGAGTTATGTTAGATAATTTTAATATTGAAGACACAAAATTAGCAGTTGAATTAATTGCAGGTAAATTTGAAATTGAATCTTCGGGAGGAATTAGTTTTGACACACTTAAAGACTATGCAGAATGTGGAGTTGATTATATTTCTTCAGGTGCTTTAACTCATCATGTTAAAAGTTTAGATTTAAGCTTAATTGTGCAAAAAGCGTGAAAAATAAAATTAAGGCTTTATACATAAAGTTTTTATTAATTTTAAAAAGAATTGGCGACAAAATCATTTTGCCGGGTTTTAGAGGTTTGTCTTTATATTATATTGGTAAATTCTTTTTTCAAGGGATTAGAAAAAGCTCTGTAACAATGCGTGCAGCTGCTGTGTCCTTTAATATGTTTATCTCATTATTTCCAGCTTTAATTTTTTTATTCACTTTAATTCCCTTTATTCCAATAAGTGGTTTTCAAACCGAGCTTTTTAATATTTTAGACAATTTACTTCCTAACTCTGCTTACGAGTTGTTTTACGAAACAATTACAGATACTATTATGAAGCAAAATACAAAACTTCTTTCTTTAAGTATTTTGTTGATGATATATTTTTCTTCAAATGGTATTATGGCTTTAATAGAAGCTTTTAACAATACTTTTCATAATATTGAAACTCGTAACTCATTTAGTCTTAGGATTGTATCCTTAATTGCTGTGTTGGGAATTAGTTTATTGATTTTATTTGCAATAAGTTTGATAGTGATGGGAAATTCATTTATTTTAAAGTTTGTTTCTACTCATCCTGCAATTGTTACTTTAACTAGATTTGTAAAGTGGTTGGTAATTTTAATTTTATACTTTTTAGCAATTTCTTTGTTGTTTTATTTTGCTCCTTCTAAGAAAAATCGTTTTAGTTTTATAAGTCCAGGGACAATATTTTCAACTTTTTTACAAGTAATTACTGTTTTGGGTTTTACTTATTACGTAAATAATTTTGCAATGTATAATAAATTATATGGCTCTATAGGTACTGTAATAATTGTAATGCTTTTGATTTATATAAGTTCTCTCTCTTTAATACTTGGTTTTGAGCTAAATGCAAGTATTTTGCACGGGGACAAATCAGTCAAAGAAAAAAAATAATTAATTCACAACATTTTATATTAATTAATTTATTATCTTTGAAGATTATAAATATTAGCAAAATATAAATTTTTAATTAGATTTTGTAAAGTATAAAATTAAAATATTTTTTATGAAAAAGATTTTTTCTCTGTTGTTTTTATTTGCCGTATCATACTCAATCTATGCACAGCCAACCGAGGCTGTAGATTTTACAGTAATTGATATTGATGGTGTTGAACACAATCTTTTCACTTATTTAGATGCTGGCAAATATGTTTATATAGACTTTTTATTGGAGGGTTGAGGCTCGTGTATTGCGTCTGTCCCGACGATAAATAACATATACAACGATTTTGGTTGTAACGAATTTGAACTAATTGTTTTAGGAATTTTTGGAGCTGGTGAAAATGATCAGTTTGCTATTGAGTTTCGACAACAAACAAATGCTTTATTCCCTATTTGTAGCTCTAATGAAGGTCAAGGCGGACCTGTGCGTAATTATTATGAAATAGAAGGTTTTCCTACAAAAATTTTAATAAAACCCGATAGAGCAGTTATTTGGGATGATGACGAAGAGTTTAATATAAACTCTACAGGTGGACTTCAAGAAATTGGTGTAAACAGAAACGCTTGTCCAGCAGATTGGCCTATTGCCGATTTTTCCGGAGAGCCATTGTTGCTTCCTGTGAATACTGGTGTTATTTACTCTGATCTTTCTCAAAATCATATAATTACTTGGCTTTGGGAATTTGAAAATGGAACTCCAAATAATTTTAATGGACAAAATCCACCCGAAATTATTTATGAAGTTCCTGGTTATCATAAAGTAAAACTTACTGTTGCTAATGAGTTTGGAAATAGTAACGAGATAGTTAAAACAAAGTATGTGCATGTTTATGAACTTGCTGATGATTTGCCTACTGCGTGGTTTTCCGCAAATCAAGTAATTGTTATAGCAGGTAATTATGTAAATTTCACAGATTTAAGTTGGGATTTTCCCTTTCAATGGAAATGGGAGTTCCCCGGTGGTTTACCTCAAAATTCAATAGCACAACACCCGCAAAATATAATTTACAATTTGCCCGGTGAGTACGATGTTCAGTTAATTGTCCGAAATTCAGAAGGTTATGATACTTTATTAATAGAAAATTATATTAAAGTGATTCCTGAAGTAGGTCCTGATGCTCCGGTTGCGAATTTTACCACTTCTAACCGCTTGGTTAAACGTAATACTCCAGTTGTTTTTCAAGATTTATCAACCAACAATCCAATGTTTTGGTCTTGGTCTTTCCAAGGTGGTGAGCCTTCAAGTTCAAGTTCGCAACTACAACCAAATGGAATTATTTATCCAAACACAGGTTTTTTTGACGTAAGTCTAAATGTTGGAAATGTCAACGGTTCTGCAATGCTTACTAAAAAAGATTATGTAGTAGTTTACGATTCTTTTGTTGGTAAAGTCTGTGATACTATAGGAAATTTTAAATCCGGCGAAGAACCTGTAGCATTAAAAATCAATGGAATGACAGGTTATTATGGTGGACAAAATAGTGATAAAATTAGTATGTATGCTGATTATTATGATTTTCATACTTTTAATCAAATTAAAGGGATTATTCTTCCTGTTATGAAATTATCCTATGGCTCCGACAACTCGTATATTAGATTTATTACTTGGGATGGTGCTGACCCAAAACCTACTACTGTTTTGTCAAGTCAAAAAGTGTTTTTAAGAGATTTACGCCAAAACTATTTTCAAGTAATTATGTTTGATGAACCTCTTGATGTTGACGGTCCTTTTTATTTAGGTTATTCGATAAACTACGCCGCCGGCGACCAGTTTGTGGTAGGAATGGCTCCAAATCGAGGACATGGCAATTTTAATAGCCTTTTCGTTTATAAAGACGGAAATTGGTATTCTTCTCCAGAAGCTTATGAAATTTCAACTTCTACAGGTATTCGACCAATGACTTGTCTTGTTGGAATTGAAGATGATTATATTGAAAGCGGACTTGCTGTTTATCCAAATCCATGTAATGATAATTTATTTATTTCAAATTCTATGTCTTTTGATAATGGTGATTTTGTTGAAATTTTTGACAAAACCGGAAAAACTATTAAAATACAATTTGCAGAAATAGGAAGTGAAGTAATTGAAATAAATACTTGCGAAATTGCATCTGGAATGTATTACGCTAGAATATTTACTAAAGGTAAAATCAAAACCGAAAAGATTAGTATTATAAAATAATTGATAATTTTCTTAGGAATAATTAATTTATTCTTTGCCTAATTGCTTCGTAAATTACTAAAGCTGCTGAAACAGAAACGTTTAGTGAGGAAGTCTTACCATACATAGGAATTTTTGCTTTTTTGTCGGCTCGTTTTATGAGTGTGTTTGAAATTCCTTTGTCTTCGGAACCAAGAATTAAAGCACAAGGAATTGTTAAGTCTAATTCGTAAATTAATCTCTCTGCCTTTTCGGTAATTGCAACTACTTCAATATCCATTTGATTTAAAAGTAAAACAGTGTCCACTAAATTATCCATTTTGCAAATAGGAATATTATATAATGCTCCTGCCGAAGTTTTTATTGCTTCTTCGCTAATTTTCGCACTGCCACTTGAGGGAATTACAATTGCACTAATGCCTGCACATTCGCCTGTGCGTGCAATTGCTCCAAAATTTCTTACATCTGTAATCCCGTCTAAAATTAGAATTAAAGGAAGTTTATTTTCATTTTGGGTTTTTATTATTATTTCTTCTAAATTTTGATATTTTATTGGAGAAATATATGCAATTATCCCTTGATGTTTGTGTTTGCAAATTTTATCAAGTTTTTCTTGAGGCACATACTGAATATTTATTCCTTTTTTGCGGATTTCTGCTATTAATTCTTGTGCTGAGCTAGTACTTAAGTTGTTTTTAACTAAAACTTTATTTATTTCCTTACCCGTTTTAATTGCCTCGTTTATTGGATGTAAACCAAAAATAAAATTTTCCATTTTTTTAATTTGAAATTGTAAATATTCTACCCTGCCTCCATGTTTGTAATGCCTGAGCCCAAATAGTTTGATAATTTGAATCTCGTTTTAAAACCCAAGATTTATTATAATTTTGAGTTTCTATTTTATCAAATAAAAAAAAGATTCCGGCAACATCTGGGTCTTCGCCATAAAACCATTCTTCTTGATTTCTGCTTATGTTTATTACTGTTGGCGGACCAAACATTATATAAATCATGCCCTTATCAGTTTTCCAACCTTCTTTTTCTTCGCTAAAATAAATATTGGCTAAAACTATTCTGTTATAAAATACTCTAATTTGTTCTTTTGCAAATTTTTGACTTTGAGACTTAGAAAGCCAAAAATTATCTATGCTAAACTTTAAATTTTCCGAGTTTTTTATTTCTTTGTATTCTTTGCTGCTTGTTAAAAGCTTTAGTGGTTCTAACATAGCTTCTATGGTTTTTATTTCAGGAAAATCATTATCAATATTTAGTAAACATAGTCCACCTGAGCTTTGTTTTTCTTTCCTGAAAAAATATACTCCTTTTGCATTAAATTTTATACTGTCATTTATTTTATAAATAAAACTTGAATCTGGTTTTGAACTAATATTTTGGGTGGGTGTAATATAATAAGGAGGTAAATGAACATGTTCCTGCATTTTGTAATAATCCACTTTTATAAGGCTGTCTTTAATATTGCTGGAAATTTTATAGCTATTATTTGAATTAACAAAGTTTGAGTATAATATTTCTTCAGTATCGTTTTTTATAATTTTTGGCAAATACCATAATTCGTTATTTTGATTTAATTCAATATCTTCAAGCATTCTTTTACCTGAGTTGGCTTTTTCGCCATAAATACTAATTATAATTTTATGGTTTTCTTGGTTTGGAGTTTTTACTGTAAAATATGAACTAAAATTTTCGCTAATTTCATTAAAATTAATTATATTAACCACTGTTCCACTATCAACTACTTCAAATTTTTCTGTATCTCTTAAAGTATATTTTATTGTTAGCTTTGTTGATTCATCAGTAATGGAATTAGTTAAGTTTTTTATTTCATTAGTTTGTATTTTATATAATACTAAAGCTTGATTTTCAGATTTGGCAAAAATTCTTATTTCAGGATGAATTTCTGATAAAGACGGGTTATAAAGAGAAGCAAAATTGTATTTATATGAACTTGAATAAGCATTATTATTTGGCATTTGCACACCAACACAAGCTTGTATTAAAATTAAGCTTAGAAAAACATATATATATACATAAACTTTAATCTTCAATCTCATCATCAATTTTAAAAAATTTATACATATCTTTTTTAAATCTTTTCATATATGTAGAGCTTCCTAAACCATATTGATAAAACACTCCGTTTTCAGTTTTTTCTCTTTGGTTAGGTTTTTGGTTATAAACAATATTATTAAAATTTTCGTCAGAAGATATTACGCTAAATGTTCCTGCACTATATCTAAAATAATACCAAGTTGAATAATCAGGTTCTAGTAAGATTTCAAAAATATCTCCACGGCGGGACTTTTCTATTCTAATAAATCCGAAAATATATTTATTAATTTGTTCTTTACCTAAATTTGCAATTCCAATTGGTCCGTAGTGTACAAAAGAGTTTATCTGTTTATGCCAATAAAGTTGTAGGTCAGTAAAAATAAGTTTGTTTTCTAATTCTTTAGGAAATTTGTTGTAATTACCTAAGCTTTGATTAGAGAACCATTCGTCTGCTTTATTAGTTCCTAAAAATTCTATCAAAGCTTTTTCAAAAACATCGTCTCTTAGATTTAACCCCGACAATCCGCCTATAGTATTTATTTTTTCTCCAATTGCTTTTAGTGCTGTGTTGCTAAAGTATGCATCAATAATCATGCTTACATTTATTTCCGCAGTATCTAAATCTGGATAATACATAAAATTTCCTATTGCATTAGGTTTAAATAGGCCAAAATCTTTGCTAAATTCAAATTTCCCTTCTCCATACACATTGCAAATAGATTTATGCTTTCTAATTAAATTTCCTGGTAAAGAATTTTCCGCAATTTTATCTTTAGAAGCAATAACAAATTTTCCTTCGTCTTGGTCGTAGTGCAAATATCCATTAGCCGTAAATATTTCTTGGTCGTATTGGTTTCGCTTTCTTGTCAAAAATGCCGGATAAATTTGATTAGTATTTGATAAAACTAATCCTGAACACAATCTTGTATTATTTATATTATAGCTTATAGAATCAATTTTTATAAAAACGTCTTCCGGGTCTATAAAAGATTTGAATTTTACCCAGCCAAAATCTGTGGTGTCGCAGTCGTCAATGGTTTTTGCAGCTCCATTAAACTCCAATTCAGGATTGTTTGCATATAGACTTACATCGCCTTGATATCTAAAATATGGGTTAATAGTAAAGTTGTCGGGTTCTATAATTGTACCTGTTCCATATGTTTGCCCCGAAGCATCAACTGCAACTTTTGTTAAATGAATGGTTTGAGCTTGTTTGGTAGAATTTATAAAATCATAATCTCCAAATGCGTTATAATTTTTTCTTCCATAAATATTTACAGCAGCATTGTAAATAATGTGGTATCTGCTAGTTGAATTAGCAACAATTTTAGCGTTTTGTATTGTCTGCATTACTGCATCTTTTTCAATAGTTACATTTCCGTCTTCTGTATATATTGTAGCATCGGCAACTTTAATAAACTTTACTCCTTCGGCATAAATTATATGGTCTTTATAATTATATCTGGCATTAGGAGCAACAAAATATAATGAGTCTTGTTTTGGGTGAAGTGATGTAAATTTAGGACCTTCTAAGAACAAACTTTCCCATTCATCTGGTTCAAGATTTTCACCTTCTTTTTCTAATTTTTCTAAAACATCTGTATCGGCACTGATTGCAAGCTCGTCATTGTCCATAAACCAAGTCATTTCGTTCATCTCGCTCATATATTTATTTTTTGGAAAAGTCCAAATAGTTTTTTCTCCGTTAGATTTAAAAACACCTTTTCTATTAATAAAATCTATATGAGATTTTACATTGTCTGATTTGAAATCTATATTTAAAACATTTATAGTATAAATATCAAAACTTGCAGTATCTGCATCAAAAACATCCTTTTTAAAATTTATTAAATTTGAAGATATTTTAGCTCTATCAATAAACATAGTCCCATCTCCCCAAAGACCTGATGTTTTTAAATTCAAATTTCCTTCAAGACTTCCTTTTCCCTCATACATAGTGAAATTAGATGTGTCTCTTTTAATCATAAAATCATCTTCCTCAACATTCCATCTTAAAGTATTGTCTCTTCCAATAACTTCAGGATATTCAACAGGAGCGGTTTGTTTTTTTATTTCAAAATTTGGACTATGTCCTTCCATAAATTTAGGAAAAAATATTAAATAATCAGGGTTCATATTTGCAGAGAGATATTCTATTCTTCCCGATCCACGTAAGCCTTGATTACTTAAATCTATTTCGTTCCAAAAAGTTGCTTTCCCGCTATATAAAGGTAGGCCAACAGGTCCGGTTCTTGTATTAAAACCAAGAGAGAAGTCGTTTTTACGTAAAACTAAAGTTTCTTTTATAGGTGGAAAAATATCTGCCGAATAAAGAGTCCCTTTAAAGTGTAGATTGTCTTTAGAATAACCTTTTATGCTGTCTAATTCAAATGGGTCAACTTCAAAATAAAACTCATTTCGCTTATAAATTCCATTGTAAACGTCAGGTCTGTCGTAATAAACATAAGTTTTGTCGTTTGATATTAATCTAGGAAATTCCGGAAAATTACCTCTACCGGATTTGTTCATAGGTTCATCAATATAAAATGCTCCGTTTATTTGCTCCAATTTATTCCTTACAATAGCCGGTTTGTAATTTCCATTTTCATCTAAATAGTCAGTTTCAGCAACCATTTTCATAGAGTCGCACTGATTTAATTCTATCATAAATCTATTATAATCAAACTTGAAGTTGCTACCATAAAAATAAAATTGTCCAGCTTGTATAGTTCCATCAAAAGTAAAAGTTCTGTTTTTTTGAAGAGTGATTTTTCTATCTAAAGGATAAACTTTTATATTTTGTGAATCAGATAAATGTGCCTCATATATTCCATTTATTTTTAAATCAAAATTTATTAAACTTAATTCCGCGTTGCTAATGTCGTTTTTTGTAATGCTGTGAAACTGAATAACATCCGAATCTTTCTTGTTTTGGTATGCTTGTAAAAATGTCCAAGCGTCAGGATAGACCATAATTTCTTGACTTAGTGGGTCATAATTTAAAAAACCTCTGTAAGCTAAGTCTAAAACCATTTGTACTACTTGCTGTGGACTAAATTGCATCCATTTAGCCAAGTCGTTTAAATAAAAATTATTATTTCCCCAAAATGAATCAACAAAATTAGTAACAACAGCTAAAGGATGTTGTGCATCTTTTTTTTGAATATCTCTATATCTTTCTAAACGAAAATAATCAGCAGATTCAAAAAGAGCTTCATTGTCAACGCCAGAAGTCTTTATTGTTGTAAACTCAATTTTGTATTTGTCGATAAACCATTTTAACCAAGTAAAATCCATATTTATTTGATGATATGAATTTATATAATTAACTTTTGACATATCGTTTTTGCTACGAATTAATTCTAAAAAACGAGGGTGAATATGATATTTAAAAGTTAGCTGAGGATGATATATAGAGTCTTCGTTAAAATGTATATTAATAGCACAATTGTCGCTAATAATAATTTCTGTATCTAAATAAAAAGCCAAAGATTTTGCTTTCATGTATATACTGTCTGATTTTGTAAGAAGCATTGTAGCAGGTTCTTCTTTAGTACCGGAGGCAATAAAACTATTCCCCTGAACAGAGAATCCTCCTTCGTAATCTATTCCAGGAACAAGATTTTTCAACTCATAATGTTGGTTGTATGAAGTGAATTTTGGATAATCTGATTTTTTAGGATTATCTAAATTTCCAGCTTTGTCAATTAATTTACCAAGCATTGGCTTTTTAATATACATGGTATTATTAAAACTAACAGAATCTGCAGTTAAACTTATGTTTTTTGTATTAATTTCATAGTCTGAAAGTTTGGCTTGAATGCTGTCTAAACCATAACCAACGCGCTCCCAACCAATAGTTCCTCCATTTCCTTTCAAAAGATTTTGTGAAGGATAATATTCGCAGTCTGTTCTGTAAATTTTTAAACTATCAACGCCCTGATAACCTATGAGATTAACTTTTGAAAGTTGAATTTTAATCCCCTTATCATAAATTAATTTAAAAGAATTATTTTCAAGTTTCCAATATGTTCTAGGGTTTTTAGCCAGTATATCTTTTGATAATAAGGCATTGAAACTTAAAAAATAATTAGACAAGTCATTTAGTTTAGGCCTTTTTCCAGCGTTTAAAATATCAAAAATCCCTTTTTCATAGATTTCATATTGAGAATTATCAAATCCTTTTCTTGTAAACCATAATTTATTGTCGGCTAAACAAACAAAATCAGGATAAGCTTTGCAACCTTTGGCTGCCAAGTCGTTTGCAGTTTGAATAAATTTTTCTTTTTCTTGAAAACTTAAACTATCACTTTCCCAAAAATTAGTAAATTCTTTGGCTAAACTTTTAGAATTTTTCCTTACTTCTCCTGTATATCCTAGTTCAGAAGTAAAACTTTTTAAAAATTTATCAGGTTCAATAGGAAAAGCTTGGGAAAATAATATTTTTGATAATAAGCTTAAAAAGAAAAAGAAAATAAGTTTTTTCATAATTAAAATTTTTTAAAAATACATGCAGACCAATTATCTCTTTGTATTTCTTTAACAAAAGACAGTCCATTTTCTAAGCAAACTTTTTCTATTTGAATAAATTCATTATTTAAAAATCCACTAAAGAAAATTTCACCATTATTGTTTAAATGTTTTGCTAATCTTGGAATGTCTTTTTTTAGAATATTAAGATTAATATTAGCAAATATAAAATCAAATTTTTGCTCAGGAATTGAATTAACATCGCCTTGTATTGCTTTAATTTGGGGGGTGTTATTTTTGCTTACATTTTCTTTTGTGTTTTCGTAAGCCCACTCGTCAATGTCTATAGCTAAAATATTTTGTGAGCCTAATATTGCTGAAAATATAGCTAAAATTCCTGTTCCACAGCCATAATCCAAAACGCTTTTATTTGTAAACTCGTAATCTGCAATTAATTTACACATCATCCAAGTTGTGGCGTGATGTCCAGTTCCAAACGACATTTTTGGTTCAATAATAATTGTGTGTTTTGTTTTGCAATTTATATCGTGAAATGCTGCTTTTATGCAAAGAATATCTTCTATTATTGTTGGTTCAAAGTTTTTTTCCCATTCTTTATTCCAATTTTGTTGTGGAATAATTTTTATTGAATAAGAAATATCATAATTTTCAAATAATTGTTCAAGATCTTCCTTGTTAAAATTTGTTTCAAGAATATATGCGTATAGAAAATTATTTTCTTCTGAAAAGCTTTCAAAACCTTGTTCAGCTAAAAATGCAATTAATATTTCGCCAAGTTCTGATTTTTTAGTTTTTAAATCCGCTTTTACTTCAATATAATTCATTCTCTTATTGCATTTATTATTGCGATAAATTCTTCTGATTTTAACGAAGCGCCACCAACTAATCCACCATCAATGTCTTTGTTTGAAAAAAGTTGTTTTGCATTTTTAGAATTTACGCTACCACCATAAAGTATAGAAGTAGTATTTGCTATTTCTTCTCCATATTTTTCGGATAAAATTTTCGAATAAACTCGTGCATTTCTTGAGCTTGTTCAGGGCTGGCTGTTTTACCTGTTCCTATTGCCCAAACAGGTTCATAAGCAATAATAGTGTTTTGCATTTTTTCGCTGTTCACATTTATTAAAGCGTTTAAAATTTGTTTTTCCACAACTTCAAAATGTGAATTATTTTCTCTTTCTTCTAATTTTTCGCCACAACATAAAATTGGAAATAAATCATTATTATAGCACATTTCTAATTTTTTAGCAATAACTTCATCTGTGTCTCCAAAATATTGGCGGCGTTCGCTATGTCCAATAATTGCATATTCGCAATTTGCTGATTTTATCATTTTTGCAGAAACTTCGCCTGTATATGCACCGGATTCGTACATAGCACAATCTTGGGCAGAAACGCTTACAAGGTTTAAATCTACTGCCTGAACAACTTTATCTATATGTGTGAAAGGAACACCAAGAATTACTTTATATTTTTCATCTTGGTTTAAAGTTTTTACATATTCGTTAATAGTTTTTGCTAATTCTACACCTTCGTTAGGCAAAGTATTCATTTTCCAATTTCCTGCTACAATTTTTTTTCTCATTTTTTTCGGTTTTTAATTTATGTATCTATTCTTTTTTAAATATTTGTAAAATATATGAAACAAACTCATAAAAAGCAAACTAGCTAAAATATAAGTTAAATATATATATGTGTTTTTAGACTTTTGATGTGTTGTAATTGAATTTGCTGTTAAATCATTACTTAATTCTTCAAGAGAAGGAATATTTTTTGCAGCCCATTTATTAAGTATAGTTCCGTGTTTTATTAAAACTAATCCTGGATTTGCTCTTACAATAGTTTTTAATGTTATTGGGTCTGTATTGTAAAACTGATAATTTGGTTGATGATTATTAATAAATTCTGAAATTTCTTCTAAATTTGAAGCTGTTAGACAGTAAAACTTATAATTGTTTTTTTGACAAAATTCTGCAACATTTTTAACTTTCTCCAAATGTTTTTCATTAACTTCATTTAATAATGTCATTACTAATAAAAAAGCGTAAGAATTGTCTTCGAGTACTTGATTTGTAATATCTTCGCCGTAATTTAGTAGAAAGTTTTCATTTTCCTCATTAATATATTCTGCGTCTAAAAAAATAAAATTATTATCAGGCAAATTATTTATGTTTGCAATAATTTCCTCTCCTTCGCTATTCAAATAATATAGTTCTAAATTATCAGGATTTATATTTTCTTCAAAAATAATTTTCATAAACTTCCAAGATTGGTCGGGTAGGTTTTCTAAATCGCAAATAATTGTTTCATCTTCTTTTGAAAATTCAAACTCAAAATCCCAAGGGTTTATAAAAACTTCTTCTGCTTCGGGACTGTATCCAGGTACAAAAACTGGTTCAATAGTAAAATCGTGAATTGGTGGCTCGTATCCTTTTTTAACAAGTTTATGTTCAGCATTTAAAAACTTCCATGTAGAATCAGGTAGGTTAGTTTCAGAAAAACCTTTTTTTTCTCCATTTTTTTCGTAAATAAATACACTTTCGTAAATATCTATATTGTCTTTTTCTTCTTCGGGTATTGACATACCTTCTTCAATATTTGCTCCAATATGATAAGGTCTGAAATCAACTATTGGCAAATTGTATAAGCAATGTAATGCTATTAAAAAAGAAGCAATTGTGAAAGTAACACTTAAAGCCCATTGGTAAAATTGATTGTAAATGGGCTTAAATCGTTTTCTTTGCCAAAAAACAATTATTGTAAACGCTAATATTACAAGGTTTTTATAGAAAGTTTGCCAATTACTTAAAATAATTGCGTCTCCAAAACAACCACAATCGCTAACCGGTTCAAAAACGGCTAACCAAAGCGTTAGTGGAGTAAAAAATACCATAAAAGCAAGTAATAACCAAGCAGAAATTTTTGGTAATAAGTTAAAAACAAGTGCAATACCAATTATTAGTTCTGCTATTGACATTAAAATTGCAAAAATTAAAGCAATGCTACTCAAAAATTCAAGATTCATTGCTACAAAATAATCTGTAAACTTATAGGCCGAGCCAAGTGGGTCTATTACTTTTACAAAGCCTGAAAAAACAAAAATAAAACCTGTAAATAAACGACTAAAATTTCTTAACACTTTCATAATATTATATTTTTAATAAAAAGTAAAACGTTTTTCAATTTCTTTTATTATAAGTTTTGAAATGCAATTTGGACTTAGAATTTGCTCTTTTTTATCTGCACAATCTATTCTAATTAAGTTTTCATCTTTTTCAATAGCTTTTAAATAAGTTTCTCTAACTAATTTTTGAAAATTCAAATCTTCTTCGTGAATATCTATTTTCCCTTTTAAATATTCTCTATCTTTTCCTTCTCGTGCTTGTTTTAGCTTGTTTTTAGTAAAAGAAAAAGGTACATCTAAAAAAATGCTTAAATCAGGTTTAGGAATATTAAAATAATTAAATTCTAAATTAAATATCCAATCGAAAAGCTCATCAGCTTGTTTTTGATTTTGCATTTTTGCACATTGAAAACCTATATTTGAATAAACATATCTATCGTTAATAACGATTTTTCCGGCATCAAGCCAAGCTTTGATTTTGCTTTTAAGATTATGTCTATCTCCTGCAAATAGTAGTGCAACTAAATATGGGTTAACATCTTTAATTCCTCCAAATTCGCCACGCAAAAATTTAGAGATTAAATCCCCATAAATAGGCGAATCTGTTGTGGGAAAATGTATAAACTCAGTTTTTTTATTAATATTTTTAAAATATTCTTTTAAAAGTTCAACCTGAGTTGACTTTCCTGCACCATCTAAACCCTCTATAACAATAAAAGCCATTATAGTATTTTTAAAGTTCAAATTTACAAATTTTATTCTAAAAGCCTAAAAATATAAAGATGTTTTATAAAAAAATAATTTAATTTTGTGAAAAATAAATATTATGTTTATAAAAGTGAAATCTAATTTGTTGAGTTTTGATAGTCCTATTGTAATGGGTATCTTAAATCTGAGTCATGATTCTTTTTATTCTAAAAGTAGTTTTACCCAACTTGAATTTATAGACAAACAAATTGAAAAAATGCTTGATGAGGGAGCAGATATAATTGATATTGGTGCAGTTTCTACTCGTCCGGGTGCTATTATTTTAAATCCAGGTCAAGAATGGAAAATTTTAGAACCTGCTTTAAAATTAATTCAACAAAAATATTATAATTTCGTTTTTTCTCTTGATACTGTGAATAGCGAAACAGCAAAAAAGGCAGTAAAAGATTTTGGAATAGATATAATAAACGATATTAGCGCCGGAGAGATTGATAAAAAAATGTTTGAAACTATCGCAGATTTAGGAGTTCCATACATTATTATGCATATGCGTGGAAATCCGGAAAATATGCAAAAAAATACGGATTATCAAGATTTATTAGGGGAAATTGTTTATTATTTTTCAGAAAAACTTGAAAAATTAAATTCTTTGGGAATTAATGATGTAATAATTGACCCAGGTTTTGGCTTTTCAAAAAATTTAGAACAAAATTTTGAGCTTTTAAATAAATTGGACAGATTTAAAATATTTGAACTTCCTATTTTGGCAGGACTTTCAAGGAAAACCATTGTTTGGAAAAGTTTAAATATTACTCCTGACGAAGCTTTAAACGGTACAACAGCCTTAAATACAATTGCATTATTAAAAGGAGCAAATATTTTAAGAGTTCACGATGTTAAAGAAGCAAAACAAATAGTAAAACTTGTTGGTAAAACTATGTTTAGTGATTAAAAATATTTATAAAAATAAAATTATACCCAAAGGACTAAACCAGAATCTTGTTTATATGGTAAAAGCTCGTTTTTGGCATAAACTCTAATAGCGTAATTATAAAATCCGGGTTTTTGGGGTGAAGAGTTAATTGTGTATTTTGCAATTTTATTTTTCACTTCTGTAAGTTCGGCTTGGTAACTTGCATAAATTTTAGTAAAACCATTAGTTGTTGCATTTGTAATAATAACTTCAACACCAATATCGTCAGAACAAAGATTTTTTAAGTTTATTTCAACTTCTCCGATAAAGTTTTCGTTTACATTTAAAGGGTTTTTATCAAAATCCGGAAATTTTACGCTTATAACCTCTAAGTCATTCCATACTCTTTTTACGCTTTTTTTCCATTCTGCAATTTTAAGCGACATTTCGTAAGAATTTTGTTTCATTAGTTCGCTACGCTGATAAAGTTTATTATAATATTTATCAAAGTAATCATCTATCATTCTTTTAGTTGTAAATTGTGGTGCAATTTCGGCAATAGAATTTTTAATAAACTTAATCCAATCATTAGGTATTCCATTTTCGTCTCGTTTATAAAATAGCGGAATAATTTCATTTTCTAATAAAGAAAAAATTGTTTGAGTGTCAAATTCGTTTTGTAAATCTTGATTTTGATAAGTTCTTTCTTCGGGTAGAGCCCAGCCGGCATTTTTTCTATATCCTTCAACCCACCAGCCATCAAGAACAGAAAAATGTAATGCACCGTTCATCACGGCTTTCATACCGCTAGTTCCACTTGCTTCTTGCGGACGCGTTGGAGTATTTAGCCAAATATCAACTCCTTGTACCAAATGTTTTGCCAAACTAATATCATAATCTTCAACAAAAATTATTTTACCTAAAAAAGCGGGGAGTTTTGACAATTGCACGATTTTTTTTATTAAATCTTGTCCTGCTTTATCGTTTGGGTGAGCTTTACCGGCAAATAAAATTTGCACAGGCATTTTTGGATTATTTAAAATTCTAGCTAATCTATCAGGATTTTTTAGAAGTAAATCCCCTCTTTTATAAGTAGCAAATCTGCGTGCAAAACCTATTGTTAGAACATTTTCATTAATTTTTTCTGTAACTTCAACTAAATTACGCGGATCTTCGTAGCGTCTTATCCAATTTAATCTGATTTTATTTCTAACAAAATTAACAAGTTTTGCTCTTTGTTTTTGGCGAATATCCCAAATTATCTCATCATCAACATTTTTAATTTTTTCCCAATGTTCTTGATTTGACAAATCATTTAAAAATTCTTTTCCAAAAGTATTTTCATATAAATTTTGCCATGCAGAAGCTGTCCACGACTGATAATGCACACCATTTGTAACATAACCTACATGATTTTCTTCTGCAAAATAACCTTTCCATAAATTTTTAAACATTTCTTGGGAAACTTGTCCATGTAGCATAGAAACTCCATTAATTTCTTGGGATACATTGGCAGCTAAATAAGACATTGAAAATTTTTCTCCACGGTTTAGCATTCCAAGCATCATCATTTCTTCCCAAGTAATTTTTAATCTTTCGGGATAATGAGACATATAAGTTCTCATCATATCTTCATCGAAAGTGTCGTGCCCTGCCGGAACAGGAGTGTGAGTGGTAAATAGAGTAGAAGCTCTAATTATTTCTAGTGCTTCTTCAAATTTTAAATTTCGTTTTGTTCTTAAAATTCTAAGTCTTTCCAAACCAATAAAAGCAGCATGTCCTTCGTTGCAATGATATATGTCGGGATAAATATTTAAAATTTGTAAAGCTCTAATACCACCAATTCCCAAGATCATTTCCTGTTTAAATCTAAATTCTAAATCCCCACCATATAAACGGGATGTAATATATTTATCTTGTTCTTGATTTTCTTCAACATCAGTGTCTAAAAGATATAAAGAAATTCTACCTATATCAGCTTTCCAAATTTTTGCATAAACATTTCTGCCAGGAAAATATACCATAACTTTTACTTGTTCGTTATTTTCGTCTCTCACAGCTTGAATAGGTATTTTGTCAAAATTTTGTGGAATATATTCAGCATTTTGTTCTCCAAACGAAGTTATTTTTTGCTTAAAATATCCATATCTGTATAATAGTCCAATACCAATTAAATCTGTATTTGTATCGCTGGCTTCTTTTAAATAATCACCAGCTAAAATTCCTAAACCACCGGAAAATATTTTTAAATTGTCGTCAAATCCATATTCCATGCTAAAATATGCAATTCTTGGCGTTTTTTTCTCGTCTTTTTTAGAAATATAAGCATAAAAATCTTTACAAACCGAATCGTATAAATTAGTGAAAAATGTGTCGTTTTCTAATTCTTTTAATCTTGAAATTGAGATATTTTCTAAAAATGTTACAGGATTTTTTGATTGCTCTAACCATAATTCAGGGTCTATGTATTGAAACATGTTTTTCGCAGGTTTATTCCATGTCCACCATAAGTTTAGCGAAATGTCTATAAGTGCTTTAAATCTTTCGTTAACATTAGTTTTTACTTCAATTTTTCTCCACAAGGGGGATTGTAAATCTATATCGTAAACTTCGCTTATTGGTTTGCTTGGAATTTGTCTAACTATTGTATCTTGGCGGTTTTCAACTTTTTCTAAAGCCAAATTATAAGCTTTATCGTATTCTTCAATTAATTTCGACCATAAAGCATTAGTAGAAGCCGAAAAAGCAGATTTAGATAAATTTTGTCTTTCTTCTTTACTTAAGTTTAGATAAAAATTGAAATATTCTAGCATTTCAACTACAACTTCGTCTGCATTATCATCTGTTCTGTTAATAATTTTAACGCTTTTATCATTTTTATCCAAAATTCCTTGCATCCATTTACCAAATCCTGCTAAACTTGTTGTTATTGTAGGAATTCCAAAAGCTACAGATTCTAATGGAGTATAACCCCAAGGTTCGTAATAAGAAACAAAAGCTGTTAAATCTAAGCCTGTTAATAAATCATAATATTTTATATTAAATATTCCGTCATCTCCATTCAAATATGTTGGCACAAAAATTATTTTAACTTTATCTTCGGTTTTATTAAATAATTCTTTCTCACAAATTCTTTTTACAATTGGGTCGTATTCAATATCATGAATATTATGGCTTAAAAAATTATTTGTAATTACTGTATCGCCTTGAATATTGTTTAAAATATTATATAATTGATTTACAGCTCCATAGTTATTTGCAGGAACTAAAATTAAAGCTAAAACATCTTCTTTTAAGTCAGGATTTTTGTTTAATTCGGCTAAAGCATCAATAAATAAATCATAACCTTTGTTAAAAAACTCGTAACGCCCCGAACTTGCAATCATTAGGGTTTCATCATCAAACTCATAGCCTGTTAGTGCTTTTGCAACTTTTATAATTTTTTCGCGAGATTGTTTTCTTTTTTCTTTGTATTCATCCTTGGTTGGCACAAAATCATTTTCAAAACCATTTGGAGTAACAATATCAACATTTTTATTTAACAGTTTACTACATTCTTGAGCTGTAATTTCGCTAACTGTTGTAAATACATCAGCATTTTGTGCACTTAGTTTTTCTAGGCTTTGTTTAGAAACTATATTAAATTCTCGTGCTAAAATATCTCCGTTATATTCAGAAAGATTTTTGTAAAGAGGCAATCTGTTTCCCGCTATACTACGTCCTATTGCAGTTGCATGAGTAGTGAAAGCTGTAGCAATTTGTGGCATTTGCTTTTTTAAATATAAAATTCCTGTACCTGTCATCCATTCGTGAAACTGAGCTATTATTTTATCATGAACAGAAAGGTGGAAATTTACAAAATCTTCTATTGTTTTTGCTGAGGCATATCCAAATAATGCAGGTTCAATATAATCCCATTGCCCGGCTAAAGAGTCTAATTTATAATCTTCCCAAAATTTTGCAAGAATATTATCTTTTTCGCTAATATATTTTGAAAAATCAATTAAAAACACTTTGGGTTTTCCAGGTATATCCCAATAACCAATATGTATATGAGTGTTTTTTAACTCTAATTGATGTTTCCATTCCGGAAATAAAGAATTATCTTCTATAAATTCGGGATGTTCTTCTGAATCTCTCCAAATATCAGGACCAATTAATATGTGATTATCACATTTTTTAGCTATTTCAATTGCTTTTGTTGAAATTACTGTGTGTATTCCACCCACTTTATTACATACTTCCCAGCTAACTTCAAATATGTAGTTTGGTTTGTTAAGTTTTTGCATATCAGTTGTTTAATTTGTTGATTTATAATTTTATTACTGAAATATTCTTGACAAATATAAAAATATTATTTACATAAAGGTAATTTATTTATTAACAAGGATTTCATTTTTATAGAGTTATGTAAAATTATTATTTTTATGTAAATTTGCACAAATTTAGAAATATGGAAACGGTTTTAAGTGGAATACGCTCAACAGGTAATTTGCATTTAGGGAATTATTTAGGGGCAGTTCAGAATTTCGTAAAAATGCAATACGATTATAATTGTTATTTTTTTATTGCAGATTATCATTCTTTAACAACACATCCAAAACCTGAAGATTTACATAATAGCGTTAGGCAGGTTTTAGTTGAATATTTGGCTGCTGGCATAGACCCAGAAAAAAGCACTTTATATATTCAGTCTGATGTACCAGAAATAACAGAATTATATCTTTTATTAAATATGAATGCTTATTTAGGCGAGTTGGAGCGTACAACTTCGTTTAAAGACAAAGCTAGGCAACAGCCAGAAAATGTAAATGCAGGCTTATTAACTTATCCTGTTTTAATGGCTGCGGATATAATTATTCATAAAGCTGATAAAGTGCCTGTAGGAAAAGACCAAGAACAAAACCTTGAAATGGCTCGTAAGTTTGCACGCCGTTTTAATAATATGTATTCTGTGGAATATTTTAAAGAACCACAAGCTTTTAATTTTGGAAAAGAATTAATAAAAATTCCAGGTTTAGATGGAAGTGGTAAAATGGGAAAATCTGAAGGCAATGGAATTTATTTGGCTGATGATGAGGCTGTTATTAGAAAAAAAATAATGCGTGCACTTACAGATTCAGGACCTATAAAGCCTAATTCGGAAATGCCAGAATATATTAAAAACCTGTTTACTATTATGGAAATAGTTTCTACTCCAGACACAGTACAGTTTTTTAAAGATAAATATGCTAGTTGCGAAATTAGATATGGAGATTTAAAAAAGCAATTAGCCGAAGACGTAATAAAAATGTTGGCACCAATAAATAAAAAAATTAAAGAAATAGATTCTGATTCCCAATATTTAAGTAAAGTAGCAAAAATGGGAGCAGAAAAAGCAAGAGAAAGTGCTAGTAAAACCTTACAAGAAGTTAGGGAAATTATTGGATTTAGAAAATTTTGGTAGAATTATAATAATTAAGCTTTGTTGAACTAATAATTTATTTCTCAGCCCATCTTTTATAATTTATTTCAATTTGCATTAAGTCTAATATTCTGAAAACAACTGTATTAACTAAATCTTCAATATTTGTGGGCTTGTTGTAAAATGAAGGTGAAGCCGGTAGTATTATTCCTCCGCTTACGCTTATTAATTCCATGTTTTTAATATGAATTAAATTTAAGGGAGTTTCGCGAGTTAATAAAATTAGTTTTTTTCTTTCTTTTAAAACAACATCGGCTGCACGTGTAATTAAACTATCAGAAAATCCATTTGCTATTCTTCCTAAACTTCCCATACTGCAAGGAGCAATTACCATTATGTCTGCCGGAGATGAACCTGAAGCAAAAGGTACATAAAAGTTATTGTCTTCGTAAGTTTTTAAATTTAGTTTTTCAACAAAATCATAGCCAATTTCGTGTTTTGCTACTTCTTTTCCAGTTTTGGAATAAATAACAGAAATTTCTAAATTTTCTTTTTCTTTAATATCATTTAGTTTTTCTAAAAGATTTTTTGCATAAATTGAGCCTGAGGCACCGGTAATTGCTATTAAAATATTTTTTTTTCTAATTTTCATTAAAATTCATATTTTATTGCAAAACTAAGATTGTGATTATATTGTCCACGATTAATCCAATAAACTTGTCCTCCCGGATGCTTTCTTATTGGTAAAAGTGGGAAAGTATATGAGAATCTTGCGTATAAAATCCAGTGATCATTTAAGTAATAATTTAAACCTAAGTGGTTTGCGATTTCATATTTTTTAAATTCTCTACTTCCTGTTGGCAATACTGGCCCGTGTCCAAAATCGTCTGTTCCTTTTATTAAATATGCTGCAGAAAAACCAAAATCAATCCAAAAATCAGTTTTAAAATCATAATCTATTAATTTTGGAATTTTAATTTTTTCTAATTTATAATTAATTAAAAATGGAAGCTCAACATAATCAAGGCGTATAGCGTAGTAATTAATAATATATCCGTAACTATTTTTCTTAACTGCCTTGCTACCTTTTTGTTTATATTCTATTCCTAAAGAACTTCCCCAATTTGAATTATAAGTGTTTCTCACATATACTCCACCAAGTGGCGAAATTTTATGAAAACCTCCGTGATCATCTCCATCAACTTGTGAAAAAGTAGTGCCAATAGTTAAACCACCATAAAATGATTGAGCATTTAATGATAAGCTTAAAAGTATTAGTAATATTAAAAATAAAAATTTATTCATTTAATATTTTTGTAATTTCTGCTTGTAAAACCTCGTTTGTTTCTGTATCATAAATAAAGGCTACAATACTGCAATTGTTAATATTCCAATCTTTTTTAATTTTTAATGAATAAGATTTGCTAATTATGTTTCCAATAATTGTTTCAGTATTGTTATCTTTAATTTTATCACCAAAATTTCCATTAAAAGACGCTCTTAAAACGTGGTTATGCTCGTAATCTTTTATATTGTTTGGATTTTCTTTATAATTTTTTTGCCATTGTATAATTCCATCTTCAATAATAAAAACTAAGATACTAAGTTTTTTGGAATTTTTTATATTAGTAATAATTTTAATATCTGCTTTTGCTAGACTGTCTGTATTTGAGAAGCTTGGAGTAATTTCTATTTTATATTCAGGATAAGTTGTAATTACACTAGCAATTTCGTTAGCCCAAGTATTTGTATTTGCCAAAGCGTTTGGGTTTAAATTATTTATTAGACCTGTTGGCAGATAAATTTCTCCTAAATATCCCATTCCGTAATCTCTACCTGCCCAGAAATCTCCAAAATCTGTTCTAAAATCATAATGAAAAGCTTTGCTTGTATCTTCTGTTTCAGGCATTGCAAAATAAGTTGAATGTACTGCCACCGGCACAAGAGCATCGCCAAATTTTTCTATTAGTTCGTCAATAGTTTTATGAGCGTCCGGGCAATTTCCACAAGTATGTCCTGTAAAATCAAGAATTATACTTTTTCTACCATTCCAAATTACTGCTTCATCTTTAATATAAGGTTCTTCAATTTTATCGCAAGAGAAAAACAGTATTGAAAATACACTTATTATAATTATGTTAAAATATTTTGATTTCATATTATTTTAATTTAAAAAGTTGATGAAATTGATAAACTAACTCCGTTAGATGCAGGCACATTTCTACAAACTCCGCCTACACACATTACTCCGGCTCTTGTTTTTCCATAAGTTAATTGAATTCTTGTTCCTCCTGAAATATGTCCAAAACCAAAATTAAAATAATGCGGTCTATGGTTTTCGTTTAGGTTTCCGTAGTTCCAATTATCTAAAACAGTAAAAAACCAGTTTGGAATAGTAAATTCAAACAAAGCCATTGCCCAACTGCCTTCGTCTTGTTTTGTGTACATATGCTGAATTTCTGATTTTAAAGCCAATTGTGGTTTAAATTTATATGTAATATCTGCTATTGCAATATGTGCATTTACATTTTCATACCCAGTTGTACCTCGTAAAATATTATAATTATATATAAGGTTTACATATGAAAAATTGCTATAAAGTTTTTTATTCCATCTTTTATTAATTTCAATATTAGCATCTTGGAAATAAAGTTCTTCGCCAATAGAGAAAAACGAAGTTTTATAGCCCAAAGTACCAGGAGCATCTAATGGCAAACTATCATTAACCGCTTGTTTATCAATATTATGAACTCTTGAATAATTTAGCATAATAGTTGTTCCGTATTTTCCACCTAACAAGCTTCCTTTAGGAATTTTGTATGTAATTTCTGCTTTACTTCCCCATTCTCCTTTTACTTGGCTAGCATAAGGATAAAATGCAGGTAACATATAAACATGATTTCTTGTTAATTCTGGCAGTAAGTTTATATTTAAGTCCGTTAGGCTTGCATTTCTATCGCTTCTAAACGACATATTGTCAACCCATTTTGTGCTTAAAACCACACCTAATCCTTTTTGAGAATAACTAGCATTTACCATAAAAGCTTGACCGTTTTTATAAATATAATCATTATCAGCACTTGGGTCATTAATTTTATATGCATATTCGGAGTTTAAAGCAAAACCATTATATCTAATATCAATTCTACCTGCTGAAGCTGCTATATTTTTTGGTAAATTGTAAATTGGACTTTCTTCTTTTTGAAATTTACTAACAAAACTTCCACCTAAGCTAATTCTTAAACTGCTTTCTGCAAATTTTTCGATAAGCTCATTAAACTGAATTTCACCGTCAAAACCTCTTACGATTCCAGGACCATGTTCCCAATAATATCTTTGTTTTCCTAATAATCCTTTTAAATAAACCCCATTTGTTAAATTATATTTAATTCTAAAACCATCAAGAGAATTGTCAACGCCTAGCATTTTTTCCTCATAAGATCTTAAAACAAGCCCATTCCCAAATTGTTCGTAAAAGTTTCCTAGAGTAATTTCAAATTTATCTACAGCAAAGCTTGCCCATCTATGTGGGAAACCGACTCCGTCATTTTTTCCGCCAGAGTTTGGATAGCCTAGAATTGAATTAAGATAGCCTTCATATCTAATTCCAGCAGAAAAATTCCCTAAATTATAGCTGATGTTTGCCCATGAATTAGCTAAGGTTTTTTCAATTGGAGCAATTGCGCCAATAAGCGAATCTGTAATATAATACTGGGCTTCGCTTTGAAAATTTCCTGAAACTTGTCCATAATTTGTTTGTGTATCATTTTGGGAATAAGAATAAACCCAAATAAAAATACTTAAAATAAGTAAAATAGTTTTTTTCATATTTTGTAACTTATAATTTATTCGTCTGAAAAATTCTTATAAAAAGCAAAAATAGAAATTGAAACTGAGTTTCGACTTCTATTTTTAATTTTTTTTGTTAAAATATTATTATTTTATCGCTTGCCCTTTAGCCACTTTTTTTATCATTTCAAAAGTTTTGGCTTCGTCTCCTTCAAGGTATGAAGTGTGTTGCCAAACCACTTTTCCGTTTTTGTCTAATAAAAAAGTATGAGGAATATCTCCTACATTCATAGCTCTTTTAAAATCGCCGTTTGGATCAAGATAAACAGGAAATTCCCAGCCTCTGGCGTTAACAAAAGCACCTACAGAATTAGAGCTACGTGCATCGTCAATTGATATTGCAATTACTTTAACTCCGGTTTCATCAACCCAATCATCATATTCATCGTTAATTGCATTAAATTCTTTAATACAGGGCTTACACCAAGTTGCCCAAAAACAAATTAAAACAGGTTTGCCGTTGTTTTGAGTAATTGATTTTGTATTAACTGATTTTCCTTTTATATCTTTAATCATTACTGAAGGAACTTGAGAAAAAACTGTGCTAAAAAATAGAACTAGGCTAAATATTAAAATAATTTTTTTCATAAGTTTAAATTTTTTTGTAAAAATAATATGTTTTTTAATCTTTAAGCAATTTTTAAGCCAAAGATTAAAAAAAAACCGGCGAACCGGTTTTTTTAGTTTTATTTTACAAGTATCATTTTATGATTTTCTATCTCATTGTTTTTTGTAACTCTTATAACATATGAACCAGCCTCATAATCGCTTGTGTTTATTTGGTTGTATTCATTCGCATTTGAAATACTGTAAATTTCTTGTCCTATATTATTAAATATTTGGATTTTAGCATCTTTTACATAATTAATATTTAAAATATCGTTTACAGGATTTGGAAAAACTTTAGTCTCTAATTTAAGAATTTCGGTAGTGCCTACAGGTACAGGTGTTGTAAGAATTTTTATATCATCAACAGAAAAAATAAAGTTGTCATGTCCTACGTAATTGATAGCAATATAAACTTCTTGTCCGTCATATTCAGATAAGTCCCTGGTAATTTTTGTCCAATTTACTGGAGCTTGCGAAACTGAACCTATCATAGTAAAACTTGCTTCTTCTGTATTTGTTGTAGAAACCATAATCTTGTATTTTTCTAAGCCCCATTCTTGATTGTATGATTTTACATATGCTTCAAATGAAGAGTTGTTTCCAAGTTGAATTTTTGGGGAAATTAACCAATCATTATTTGCAGGACTACTAGTATGATTACTCATTGCAAGCCCACATTTATCACCTGATTTAGGAGTAACAAACTGAGAATTTTGGTCAGTAATTGAATGGCTATACACTACAAAAGCCTTAGTACTTCCAGACACTCCATAATCAGATAAATCACCCCATACTGCACCATTATCTCTATCAATAGTAATCCAATTGTATGGAGCTAAATCACTTGGGTATGTAGAGCCTACAATAATCTCTTCAAAAGTTAAATTTTTATCATCTACATTTGAAGCGTCAAGTACAATAATGTCTTTAGTTTGTAATAAACTAGGTCCATTTTCATTAAAGGCTTGAAAGGTAATTTGATATTCGCCAGCCTCAGACCAAGTTACTGTTGCAGTAGCTTCTTCAGATGTTGCAGGGTTTCCACCTTCAAAAGTCCATTCATATGCAGTAATTGGTTCCACGCTTGTAACTTCTGCTTGGAAAGAAATTGGGAGATCAATAAAAGTTGTTGTGTTGCCAATTATTTCAGCTAGAGGAACTTGCCCACTTACAGGACAAGAACCGATTTGATTCATATAATAAGATGCTTGATAAGAAGTGTTTACTTTTTTGTAATAACCACTTGGACAAATCATAAACATAGTAGGAACAGATCCTTCATATTGTTCTGAAAAATAGTTTTTTAAGCTATTAGAAGCTTGAATAATTGGAACAGGCCAAGTTCCCCCATTTGTCCAATCTCCTTCTGTCCATGTAGCTTGAGTGTGTCCACCTGCTGGAGGTGAAAGTGGCGTGCCTTCAATTCTTCCTATCTGAGCTCCGCTGACTTCAAACCATAAAACCACTATTTCGTCTGTTCCTTCAGGACCATATTGGTTGTGAAGTTGGTCTAAAACTCCAGATTGGTGCAATTGCCAGCAAGGGTTACACCAAACAGCAGAAAAGTCAACAATAACAGTTTTACCTTCTGCTAAATAATCAGCTAAATTATGCTCATTACCATTTATGTCTGTTGCTGTCCACATTTGCATTTGTGACCAAGTTGCTTGACTTGCTCTATCCATTGTGGATTCTTGACAAATAGGGAATGTGCTTTCTATTTTATTTTGTGCAAAACTTACAAAAACAATAGAAAAAGTTAGTAATAAAAAAATTAATTTTTTCATAAAATTGAGTATTAAGTTTATATTTAAGTAATTTTACAAAGAAGGCTATAAATTTTTAATTTTTTTGCTTTATAAGGAGAATTTTAGACTAAATGGAAGTTTTTTTTGTTAAACCTATCAAAAATTTTGTTTTAACTGTAATAATACCATATATTTTAACTTAATTAATTTATTTTTTGTAAGTTTTAGACAAACAACAGAAAAATTTATTCTTACTCCTGTTATTTTGTTGTAAAGATTATGATTTTTTACTCAAATTTTAAGTCAATGTTAACAAAAATTTTCATTTGTCTTATTATATATTTTGATATTTAAAGATTTTAAATTATTTTTGTAAAAAAAATAGATATGAAAAAAATTATACTTTTTACTCTTAGTTTGTTTTTGTTTCTTGGCACTATATCTTCCCAAGTGGTTGTTGATATTATTAATACAGATAATGAAGTTATAACAGGGACTAACTTAAAGTTTTATAATATAATGCCAAATAGTGAAAACTATTTTTACTTTTCACTTAGAAATAATACTAATAATATTGTAGAATTTAGGATGCGTGTTTTTGGAGGAGACTGTGAAGTAACAGATTGGAAATACCAATTTTGCACACCTGAAACAAGCCTGAGTGGAGGAGCATGTGCTATGCCAAATGTGCAGAGTGCGATTATGAAACTTGCAGCAAATGAGGTTGTTGACGTTGCTTATGTGAAATTTATACAAGGTTCTAGTTTGGGTACTGCTTGTATTGAAGTTGAAATTTTTGATGTTAATGGAGTGTTTTCATCTTCTTTTGATTTAACTTTCACTAGCGATTCTCCTGTTAATATTTCAAATAATATTGCAAAAGAGTTTTCTGTTTATCCAAATCCTGCAAATAATAACTTTAAAATCAATCACAATTATGGCTCTAATGCTGTAGTTGAAGTTTATAATATGCTAGGTAAATTGGTAACTAAGGTAAAATCTAGTTCTTCTAGCGTGAATATTGATTCTAGCAAATGGGATAATGGATATTATTTTTGTCGTTTATATAGCGATGGAAAAATAGAAAAAACAATAAAATTGGTTGTAGCTCATTAGTAAGTGCTAAAAATATTGTATCTTTAATCCCAGAAATAAAATTTTGGGATTTTTTTATGTCAGAAAAAATAAAACTTGGTGATAAGGGCGAAGAATTAGCTGCAGAAATGTTGGCTGAAAAAGGCTATGTAATAATATCCGCAAACTGGAGAGCTAAGCATAAAGAACTTGATATTATTGCTATGGACGGCAATATTTTGGTATTTGTAGAGGTAAAAACACGAAGTGAAAATTTTTGGGGCAATCCTGAAGAGTTTGTAACACGACAAAAACAAAAATTATTAATTAAAGCAGCAGAAACATATATATCTGAAACAGGTTTTTCTGGTGAAAGTAGATTTGATGTAGTTTCTGTGCTTTTTCTTAAATCAGGAACTGAAATAGAGCATATAATAGAAGCTTTTTATCCTTAACATAAGTTTTTGGATTTACGACTTATACATATAAAATTAAATCGGTTCGACTTTTAAAACTCGAACCGATTTGAGCACAAAAAACGAAACTTTATTTGAGAATTTACGTATAATCTAGAATGGGGGTGTTGGTTTTAAGTTTTGCAAAAGTAAAAAGTGGGGTTTTGGCGGGATTTTTGCTATTTGTTGCAAAAATCATGACAAAACAAGCATAATATTTCAACAAATTCAGCACACGTAAATAATTCAGCTTTCAACTTTCGACTTTTGAATTAAGTAAAAATTTTTAAATCATTAAGAGCATTAATAAATTATGAGACATTAAGAAAAATTTGTGTAAATTCGTGTAATTCGTGGATGTCTCTCTTCGAGTTTTGAGCGAAGCGAAAAACGAGAAGCCCTTTTCAAAGTTTAAGATTATTATTTATACACTGAATGGGATAGTGTCTTTATTCCTTTTTATTTAGTTTCTTTTTTTCTGTTGCAGGTGGTAAAAAGTTATCAGAAGTAATTACCTTTTGTCCTGTTTTGCTTTCAAGCTCTTTTCTTGCATTTTTAGCAACTGCACCACCTTTTTTACCTGCAATAGCATTTTGTTGAACTCCTTTTGCTTTTTCTGCTTCTGCAATTTGTCGGGTTGAAAGTTCGGCTAATGCTGTGAAAATAAGTTCAGCCTCGCTCATATGATCACGCAAGTTTTGAGTTTTTAGTCCTTTCAAATCTTTGTGCTTTTTTACGCTCAAACCTGTCCATTCTTGATGGATAATATTTGTGAGAAAAGCAAACTCGTCAGATTTTTCAATTCCGCTTTCTTTCCAATAGTCGGTAAGTTT
>JALOAQ010000027.1 GCA_023228725.1 Bacteroidales bacterium
GACATTCGTTGCTGTATCCATTTTTCGCTTCTGCCTAATTTTTGCCAATTTTCCCTTGCCCTATCAAGGCTTTGCTCGGGGTCAGCTATTTCTTTCATACGTTCGTAACCTACTCTTGCTAACCATTGCTTAAATGGTTCTGCTTTCGGGGACGGAATTGACTGAATAATGCGAAGTAAGGTTTCTGTATCAGCTGTATCTGTTTCACGCATTTTGCCGTCTTCTGCTTGCATTTTCAACTGTACGATTTTATCGTACGCTTCACTTCCTTCTGCTTTAATTTTCTTTTTAAGGTCAGACCAATACCGCTTAGGAACGCTACTTTCCGTTAGAATTTCAATAACATCTATTACCGAAAAATACCATTTTTTCTCTTCTTCGTCCCAATGGGTGCGGACTTGCTTTTGCTCAAATATTTTTATTGCATCTTCTTTTGTCATTTTTGAATTTTGTTAATGTACAAAGTTAATAAAAAATTAGTTGGTTTTTTTATGAATTTTTTAAGAAAAATAATCCCATTTTTATCATATTCAATCTATTCATCCTCCTCATAATAATAAGAATAATCAATTCCTTTCATAAACATTTCTCTATCCTGGATTTTATTGGTCAGGGCATTTTTTAATAATTCTGTTAGAGCTTTGCTATTTGTTGGGCTTAGTTTCATGGCGTTCATGTAGTCGTTCTTGCTAATTTTACTCCAATCCACACATTTTTTAACTTGTTTTTTTAGAAGTAAATCTAACCAAATTCGTGTGCTTCTGCCATTGCCTTCCATAAATGGGTGAGCAATATTTAGCTCTACATATTTTTCTACAATTTCCTCAAAATTGCTTTCTGGCATATTTTCAATTTCTTGCAAGCTTTTATCTAAAAATTGAGCCGATGCAAATCGAAATCCGGCTTTGGAGATGTTTTTCTGTCTTATTTTTCCTGCAAAATCATACAGACCACCAAATAAATAAGCATGTATTTGTTGTAAACTTTTTATGCTTCCTATTTCAATTTCATGAATTAACTTAGTCTCAAAAAGCTCATAGGCTTTTTTCTTACTTTGCCCATCAATGCTGTTTTCACTGTATAAAAACCAATCTAAAAATTTACCTGCTTTGGTATTTGGAAAGTTTTTGGCTAAAGCAATAATGCCATCGCTGTCCAATGTGTCAGTGTTATATTTTTTTCCATCAGAAGCTAATAATTTCAGTTGGGTAGTGGCACTAACCAACTCATTGTTTTCCTTTTTTAACTTTGCTTTTAAATACTTCCAATAGTTACGGTTTTTTGTGTAATTCTCTTCTTGATTTAGAACGCCTACAATATCAAGCACACTAAACAGCCATCTGGAATGCTCTTCATCCCAAACAGCTCGCACTTCACGGTCATTAAAAAAGCGGATAGAGGTTTTCATTCACTTTCTTTTAATTCTTTTCAAAAATACTAATTTATTTTGAATTTACGCCTTTGTAAAAATTATATTTTGTTAATATTTGTCAAAATTACACCACTTTTATTTATCAAAATTGTAGCTTAAAAAATTAAAATAAACTTAGCAAAACTTTGGATTTGGGCTTAAACCAAAATTATTTTAAAATCAGAATACCTGAATTAGATATTTTTTTTATCTTAGCATTTTTATTAGGCAAAGTTTTTGCTAAGTTTTATATATTGTATTTATGTTGAATTTAAAAGAAAATCATTATGAAAAAGTTTAATAAATTTTTGTTTGCTCTTAGTTTTTTTGTTTTAATTACTAGTTTTTCTCATTCTCAAAAAGTTTATTCTTGCGAGTATAAAAGCGATGCTGACGTGAAAGTTTATGTAGCAAACTATAAAAGTGATGCAGATTTGGTTGTATATAAATGTAATTATCAAAGCGATGCAACAGACAATAAAGGTTTGTGGTATTTTTGTAATTATAAAAGCGATGCAAAAAAGAAAATCTATTTTTGTGAATATAAAAGCGATGCTGATTTGATAATTTATTTTACTGAATATAAGTCTGACGCAGGCTGGAAAAATCATAGCAAAAAATATTTGATGTATTAATTGAAAACCGATTAGAAAACAAAACTAAAAATGGCATTCAAATTAAAAAAAGGACATAAAATTGCTCTGATAATTCTCGGTTTTCTTTTTGCTGTATTTCTTTTTCTGAAAATATTTCTAAATATTTATTTAAGAAAAAGCCTTGAAGAAGAATTAAATAAAATCCTAAATGCAGAAGTAAAAATTGAAAAACTTGATTTAAAGTTATTTTCAGCTCAGCTAAGAATTTATAATATTCTAATAATAGGACAGGGAGAATTTAAAAATGACACTTTAATTAATTGTGAGAAATTAATTCTTGATTTAGAGAATTTTGATAAAAAAACAAATACCATTGTGTTTGGAAATGTTTTGCTAGATAATTTAACTATTAAAAATATAAGTTCTGAAAATCACAATTTGTGCTGGGATAATATTTTAAATAAAAAAGAATTAGAAAAAAATAAGGCTGATGAAAATATTCAAGATCCAAAAATTTCGCTTTTTGTTAGAAAATTTATTTTGACTGATGCAATAGTTGAAATTATTGATCGAAGTACTAATGAAAAACAAAGTTTATCTGATATTCAGTTGATAGTAAATTTTAATTCTAACTTGGAGGAGATAAAAGCAAATTTTGATTTTGAGTGCTTATATAATAGCGAGTTAACAAATAAAATAAATTGTAAAGCTAAGGGTGATTTTTTAAATTCTGAAAACGATTTATCTGCAAAGACTGATCTAAATTTTAATGATTTTCCTATGAATTTGCAGTTTAGCATGAATACAGATAGTTTAAAAAACTCAAAACTTTTATTTAGCTTAATTTCAGATTTATCTAAAATTAATTCAAACATAAATAAATATAAAGGCGAAATTTCTCTTGAACTTGAAGCTGAGGGAAATCTTAAAAATTTCAATATTTCAAACTTTAATTATTCCTTCCTTGCTGATAGTGTGATTATTCAAAATAAAAATTCTTCAGACTCTGTTTTTGTGAATTTTTCTCATGATTTCACATTTAATACTTCTTCTGAGTTTTTCGGCAGAAATATTTTTAAAAATGTAAATATTTATTCTAATAATCAAAGTTTAAATGGTGAGTTTTTATGGGAAATTTCAGATAGCAACTATAATATAAATTCAAACTTAAATGGAGAGTTTAATTTTGAAAGTTTTGCCAAAATTTTAAACTTAGAAAATAATAATTTTGATTTTAATTTAAAAGCTCTGGCTGATTTGAATTATAAATACAGTATGCAAGAAAATTTTCAACAAGGAAATTTTATTATTAGCACAAATTTAAAAACTCCATTTTTTGAGTTTAATAACTCAGAAATTAAGTTTATAAATAATGAATTTGTATTTTATTCTGATTTTTATTCTGAATATTCTCAAGGAAATTTTAAATTAAATTCTGGAGAATTTGCTAATTATATTCAACAAAAACCTATTTTATTTGATTTTAATATTTATTTTTCAAACTTAATAATTCCAAAATTTGACTTTAAAAAGAATAAAAAACCTAAAATAAAATCAAGTTTACCTATAAATTCAATTTATGATTTTAGCGATAAGTTTATTTTAAATGCAAAGTGTAAAATTGATAGTTTAAATATTTTAGAAAAAAATATTTTTGATATTGAAACTATTTTTAAGTTAAATTCCGAATCTTTAAGCTTAAAATCTAATAAAATTACACTGGATAAAGGCTATTTAAAATTTGACTTAAAAGTTTTAAAAACTGAGGAAGATAATTTACTTATAAGTAATTTTGATTTGAATAATTTAGATTTATGTTATTTCATGGACGAAAATTCTGAGCTTTCTGGTTTTTTAAATATAAAAATTGATAATAATATTTATTTTGGGAAAAACTCATCACAGTCTTTTGGAGAAAATAAAATTTCTTTGCAAGATTTTGAAATGCGAACAGATTTTTTGAAAGATTACGGAATTAATGAAGATAAATTAAAAATATTTGATTTTGAAACCAAAATTTTATTAAAAAATGATAGTTTAAATATTTTGCCTTTTAGAATTAAAATTAACGAGTTAAAAGCTGATTTTATTGGAAATATTGATTTGAATTTGGAAAAAATTGATTTTAATATTTTATTTGATATTCCTGATTATTATCTTACTAAATTTGTTAAATTAGCTTTATTCACATTTTCTAAAAAATCTGAGATGAGCTTTGAAAAAAAGCAAAATAGAACTTTTAAGTTGTTGAAAATAGAAGGTGATTTAGAAAATCCAAAAATTAATCTTTATGATTAATTTTAATTTAGATTTGTAAAAAACATAATAATGAGAAGATCTGGAATAATAAGTCTTGGCGAACTTGTAAAACAATGTATAAAAAACAATAATTTACAAGACGGTTTGGATATTGATAGATTAAAGAATATTTGGGCAGAAGAAACAGGCGAACATATTGCAAGGTTGACAAAAGAAATAGTTTTCGATAAAGGCAAACTTTATGTTAGCATTAGTTCATCTATTGTTAGGAGCGAAGTTTTGCTTATCCGTGCTGAATTACAAAAACGAATTAATGCCAAATTAGGACGTTTTTTTGTTAAAGAAATTATTGTTAGATAATTTGTGATTTTTGTAAAATTAAAATTTGTAATTAAGTTTCATTATTTTTTTGTAGTTTTATAAAATATTTTTTTTATATATTTTATGTTTGTCGAAAAATTTAAAAATCAAATACAAGTCTTTGAGCAAAAGGTGATTGCAAGTGAAAAAATTAAGATTTTACCCCACTATAATCCTGATGGAGATGCAATAGGTTCTGCACTTGCTTTATATATTTTATTGAAAAAAATGAATAAAGATGTTGAGGTGATTAGTCCTTCTCATTTTCCGGGATTTTTAAATTTTTTACCTTTTTCAAATAAAATAAATATAATTGGCAAAAAAAGAGAAGTTGAAGATAGCTTTTTTGATGGCCTTGATTTGCTAATAGGTGTTGATTTTAATGGTTTAGGAAGGTTAGACAAATTAAAACAAAGTTTTGATAAATCATCTACTTTTAAAATTATTATAGACCATCATCCTGAGCCTGAGCAGTTTGCAGATTTGTTGATTTCTGATTCTTCTTATAGTTCCACTGCTGAGCTAATTTATGCTTTAATTATGTCGAGTAATTTTAAAGATAAATTTGATAAAGATATTGCTACAAATTTATATGCAGGAATTATGACAGACACTGGTTCTTTTTCCTATAATTCTTCTTCGCCTGAAACTTTTAGAATTGTTGGTGAATTGCTTAAAGCCGGTGCTGAAAAAGATAAAATTTTTGATGAAGTATACAATAGTTTTTCTCTAAATCGTATGCGTTTTATGGGACATGTTATGCTTAATAGAATGCATATTTTGCCAAAATTAAAAACCGGATATATTTATATTACAGAAAAAGATAGATTACAGTTTAAAGAAAAATACGGAGATACGGAAAATTTTGTGAATATTCCTTTAAGTATTAAAGGAATAGTTTTTTCTGCAATTTTTATTGAAAGAGAGAATTTTATAAAGATTAGTTTTCGCTCAAAAGGTAGTTTTGATGTTAATATTTTTGCAGCAAAATACTTTAACGGCGGAGGTCATAAAAATGCTTCTGGTGGAGAATTTTATGGAAGCATACAAGAAACTATGAAAAAATTCGTTTCTATAATAAATGAATATTCAGATGAATTGATAAATTATGAGTTTTAGATTTAATTATTTTATTGTTTTATTTGCTTTTGCAATTGCTTGCACAAATAAAACAGAAGAAAAAGAAAAGATTGTGCCTTATTCTGTCGAAAAGAAAAAGCATAGACAAGAATTATTGGATTGGAATAAAGATTTTACAAAAATTGATTATGTGCTAATCGAGAAATTTGTGGAAAGGCGAAAATGGGATATGCAAATTTCTGAAACAGGATTATTTTGGCAAATATATTTTAGAACAGAAGCTGAAAAAGCCGAATATAATATGATTGCTGTTTTGGCTTATAAAACTTCTTTATTAGACGGAAGTCTTGTTTATTCTTCTGATGAGTTTGGTTTGAGAGAACTGCATTTAGGACACGAAATTGATGAAACTGGATTAAATGAAGGAGTGCTAAAAATGAGAAAAGGAGAAAAAGCAAGATTTATTGCTCCTCCATATTTAGCTTATGGTGTGCCGGGTGATGGGTATAGAATCCCGTATTCGTCAAGTTTAGTTTATGAAGTAGAATTAGTGGATTTATATTATCCCGAAAATGAAGTGGTTTTAGAAGATGGTTGGTATTAAAATGAAATATATGAAAAATTTGTTTTTTAGTTTTGCAATAATAATTTTAGTGATTTCTTGTGGAGGTTCTGATTCTAAGTTTCAAAAGCATGAATCGGGTTTGGAGTATAGAATAGTTGAAAAAAACAGTGGAGATTCTTTGCTAAAAGTTGGTGATTTAGTGTATTTAGATTTTAGTTATGAAACGGAAGATGGAAAAGAAATGTATAATTCTAAAAATTATGATAGAAAATATCTTAGAACTATTGCAAAACCTTCTCATAAAGGAGGTAGTTTTGAAGATGGTATTTTGCTATTAGGTCCTGGCGATTCAGCGGTTTTTAAAATTCATGCAGAAAGTTTTTTAAGATTTACCGAGCAATATGCCAATTTACCTAAGAATATAAGTCATGATGATTATTTAATTGTAAAGCTTAGGGTTTTAGAAAAAATAACGAAAGAGGATTATACAAAAATTTTAGCTGAAAAATATCATCAAAGCGAAGAGGCAGAAATAACACTTTTAAATAAGTATCTAAAAAATTTTAATATAAATGAAGAGCCAAAAGAGTCGGGTTTAATTTTTGTTGAAAGAGTGAAAGGAAAAGGGAAGCAGGCAGAAAATGGAAATTTTATTACAGTGCATTATTCTTTAATGCTTATAGACGGAGATTTGGTTGAAACTACTTTAGGTGCAGAACCATTTAGATTTAGATTAGGAAATAAAAGCGTTATTCAAGGCTGGGAAGAAGGTATTGCTTTGATGCGTGAAGGCGGACAAGCAAGTTTAATCCTACCTTCAAAAATTGCCTATGGAAAAGAAGGAAAAGGAAATATTTTGCCATATACTACTTTAATTTTTGAAGTTGAACTTTTAAAAGTTGAAGAATGAAAAAAATATTGATTTTTATAAGTTTAAGTCTAATATTAGCTTTAAGTTTTTCTTGTAAAAATAAAAAAGCTAAAAATGAAGATAAAACAGAAGGCGAAAATAAACCTGAGTTAAAATATAATAAAGACTCAGCTTCTGAAAATACAGCAGTTTTAGTTTTTGGCGAAGACGGCAGTGTAGAATATTTTGAAGGAAGTGAAGAAAAAGTTTTCCAAAAAACTAAATCAGGATTAGAATATAGAATAATTACAAAATCTAAATCTAAAATTAGACCAAATATAGGTGATGTTATTTATATAAATATGACTTATAAAACTGAATCTGATTCTATTCTGTTTAAATCTTCTGATATTGATAAGAATTTTAAAATGAGACTAAATATGCCTTTGCATAATGGGGCTAGTATAGAAGAAGCTTTTATGTTAATGTCTGAGGGCGATTCAGCTATATTTAAAATTGATGCCTATAATTTTTTTACTTACACTCAAAAAAAAGTCAAACTTCCAAGTTATGTAAAAAAAGGCGACAAATTAATATTTAATATAAAATTGCTCGAAGTTCTGCCTGATTCAGAGTATGTTATGAAAAATCGTGAAATGTATTCCTATTATATAAATCAAGAAAACAGTCAAATTGAAAGGTATTTATTAAGTTTTGAATACCCTGTAATTAAAACAGAATCCGGTTTAAGAATTATGACAATTAAAAAAGGCACTGGCAATAAACCTAAAAATGGGCAAAAAGCAAGTATTCACTATACAGCTGGATTTATTGATGGCGGAATTTTTGATTCAAGTTTAGAAAGGAATCAAGTTTTTGAATTTGTGTTAGGAGAAAAACAAGTAATTGATGGTTTGGAAGAAGCTGTTTCAAAAATGAATATTGGAGAACATTCAATTATAATTATTCCTTTTAGATTGGCTTATGGTGAAGAAAAATATGGACTTATACCTCCTTTTTCAACTTTAGTTTTCGAAATAGATTTATTAGATGCAAAATAAAATAGAAATATTATTGTTTTTTGGCACATTTAATCCTATTCACAACGGACATTTGGCACTTGCTTCATATTTTACTGAATTTTGTGGAATACGCGAAGTTTGGTTTGTAATAACTCCTCAAAATCCATTCAAGCAAAATCAAATTCTTTTGGGTAATAGAGAAAGACAACACCTTGTAAATCTTGGCATTGGCGATTATCCAAAGTTTAGAGCCTCGGATATAGAATTTAATTTACCAAAACCAAACTATACAGTAAATACTTTAGCTTATATAGGCGAAAAATTTCCTGATAAAAAGTTTAGTTTACTTATTGGCGGAGATAATTTAGAAACTTTTCATAAGTGGAAAAATTATAAAATTATTTTAGAAAATCATAAATTGTATGTTTATAAAAGACCAGGAGCAATAATACCTAATCTTAATGATTTTGGAAATGCCGATATAGAAATTGTAGATGCACCAATGATGGAAATTTCCTCAAGTTTTATTAGAAAAGCAATAAAAGAATATAGAGATGTAAGGTATTTTATGCCCGAAAAAGTTTATAAATATATTAAAGATATGAGGTATTATTTGTAAAATTAAATTATGGAAATTAAAATGTAATGGCTCATTCTCACGGACATATAAATAGAAATAAATTAGGCTATTGGGCTGCTGGAATTTCAATTGTTATAAACATTCTTTTATTTGGATTAAAATATTGGGCTGGTTTAGTAACTGGTTCAATCGCAATTCTTGCTGATGCTTGGCATAGCTTAACAGACTCTATTAGCTCAATTGTGGTTGTTATAGCTATATTTTTATCTTCGCGAAAAGCAGATGAAAAACACCCCTTTGGACATGGACGTTGGGAGCAAATTGCAGCTTTATTTATAGGTTTTATTTTAGCTATTGTTGCTTGGGATTTTTTAAGTTCCTCTATTAAATTATTTGGTGAACATAAATCTGTGCATTATGGCAAAATTGCAATAATTGCTACTGTAATTTCTATTTTAGTAAAAGAAGCTTTGGCACAATATACTTTTTATATAGCAAGAAAAACTAAAAACCTGTCTTTAAAAGCTGATGCCTGGCATCATAGGTCAGATGCGCTTTCGTCTGTAGTTGTTTTGGCAGGAATAGCTGTGGCGAAATATTTTTGGTGGATAGATTCTGTGTTAGGAATAATAATTTCTTTAATGTTATTTTATGCAACTTTTGAAATTATTAAAGAAGCAATAAGCAAATTACTTGGCGAAGAAGCTAGCGACGATTTAATAAATAAAGTAAAGGAAATAATTTCTAAAAATTACATTCACGATGTTGAAGCTCATCACTTTCATATTCATAATTACTCAACACACCAAGAGCTTACTTTTCATATAAAATTAAATCCAGATTACAATATTGCAGAAGCACATAAAATAGCAAGTGCAATAGAAAAAGATATTTTAAACGAGATGAATATTCATACAACAATACATATTGAGCCTTTGGACTATAAATGTGAATAATTTTTATTCACTTATCATTAAATTGCAGCCTCTGATTTCGCTTACATCAAATCTGCCTGAAACTTCAAAATTTCCGTTTGTAAAAACAGAACCTAAATCGCTTGTTTCAATAAAACAGCAGGAGTTGATATTTGCTAAATCGATAATATTTAAAGCTCCTTTGCCATTTGGTTTTACAGATAATGCATCGTAAGGGTCGCGGATTAAAACCCTCATTTGTGGAGGACATTCAAAAATTCCATCTTTTTTTGAATAAGCTTGCGATAAAAGTTCTGTCATCCCATATTCAGAATGAATATTTTCGCAAGAAAAAGCTGTTTTCAAAATTTTATGAAGCTCGTAGCGGGTAATTTCTTTTCTTCTTCCTTTCATTCCACCGGTTTCCATAACAATTCCATGATTTAAGTTTAATTTGTATTCTTCTGCAAAATCTAAAAGAGCAAAACTTACACCTAATAAAATATATTTTTGGGATTTTTTTTCTAAACTTAAAATAGTATCCTGCAAGTCTTGATATTGGTTTAAGAAAAATCCACTTTCCTTATTATTAGATAAATTTATTAAATCTCTAAGCATATAAATTAAACTCGAACCGCTTCTCTCCAAATATGAAGGCAGTAATGCTAAAATTACATACTCGTTGGGCGAGGAATAAAAATATTCAAAGTTTTTAATAAAAGATTTTTTATAAATCTCTATATCTGAAATATAATGTGATGAGGGAGTTGATCCTGTTGTTGAACTTGAAGTGAAAATAATGTCGAAATTTTTACTTTTTGTGATAATTTTATGTGTTTTAAAAAATGATATAGGTAAAAATGGAATTTCACTTGTATTATTAACTTTTTCAGGTTTAATTTTTAAAAAATTACAATATTGTTTATAAATCTCGTTGTTTTTATATTGATATTTAAAGGCAGTCAAGCAAAGCTCAATAAATTCGTTTTCCGTTTTAATATCAAAAATTTGCTCAGTATATTTTTTGTAATTTAACATTTGGTTTTGCAAAAATAAAAAAAAAGAGGCAGTTAAAGCCTCTGGAAATATTTTTTTATAAATTTATTTTTTTCTAATTAAAACATATTCATTATCATAGTTTAAAAAATATGTTCCTTTTTTTAATTCAGCAAGATTTATGGTTTTACCTTGTCCGGCAATTAATTCTGCTCCATATTCATCGATTATTGCATAACGCGTGAAGTCTGAAAATTCTATTTCTTTTTTAACTTTATTGATATTGGTTTTTATTTTTATATTTTCTCTCTCAACATTGAATATCATTTCGTTAGAGTAAAATTTTTTATATTTATCGTCCATTTGGTAAATTCTAAATTTGTTTTCGCCGTTAAAAGGATAAACTTTTACAGAATATTCATTATTTTGTGGACCACCTTCTCCGGGTATTTTTTTGATTTCATTCCATTTTCCCCACCTAAATTCTTCAACATGAAAAACAAGTTTTCCCGATTCGTTTTCAGTTTTAAAAACTAAATTATTATTCATTGTTAGCTCAGTGTCAGTAATTTTAAAAGTGCTAAGTGGTTTTAGTACTTCAGGATTTATTAATTTAGGATAGCAATTTTCATGGTGTTTTATTATAATTTTAAAATCTTGCCCAAATTTTAGTCCAAGATAATCCAAATAAATTCCAAAAGTGCTAGAATTAATTACATCATCGTAAAGTTTTCCATTTACCCTAATTTCATAGGCGCAATATTCTTGATTTTCATCAATAATTGGGTTAAGAAAATACAAGTTTTTGCCTTGATAAATACCGCTTAATACCATTTCGTTTGCACTTGCTAAACTTGAGAAAAATATAAGGCAAAATATTATGAACAATGTGGAGAGTGTTTTCATAATGAAAATTATTAACAATTTATCAACAAATATACTTTAAAAAAAATTATTTCCAAATATTTTTCCATTTATTTTTCATTTTTATTGTTATTTTTCGTTTTTAGCACAAAATCACTTTACTTTTTACTTAAAATGGGGAATTATTTTTATTATTAATCCCAAATTTCTATAATTGTTGAAATTTTTGTTTACAAGATTTTTTTTTATTATAAAAAAATGATTTACAAATGTTATTTTTGTATGTTAAGAAATTTCTAAATTATAATTTATGAAAAAAGCTGTTTTATCTTTTATTATTTTGCTAAATTTTGCTTTATATTCTCAAGAATATAGCGATTATGTTTTGAATTATCAAAATGGGAATAAAAAAGAAGAGGGTGTTTTACATTTAGGTTTGAAAGATGGTACTTGGAAATATTATTCGCCTGATGGAAAAATAATGGCAGAAGTTGATTTTTACAAGGATATGCTTCATGGTGCAAATATTGTGTATTATCCTGACGGAAAAGTGAAAGAAGAGTATAATTATTGGGCAAATGAGCGTCATGGTAGTTTTTATGAAAATTATAAAAATGGAAAACCTTCGCTAAAAGGCTTTTATCATAGTAATTTAAAAGATAGTATTTGGCAAACTTATTACGAAAATGGCAATCTTCAAACTGAAGTTTTGTATAAAAAAGGTTTATTTATTAAAGTGTTAAATAATTATGACTTAACTGGCAAACAAACAGTTAAAGATGGTAATGGTTTGATGACAAATTATTTTTCTAATTTAAAAATCCAATCACAGGGCAATTTAGAAGATGGTTTAGAGCAAGGTTTATGGACTTTTTACCACGAAAATGGCTTAAAAGCTTCTGAGGGAAATTTTGATAAAGCTAAGCAAGTAGGAAAATGGGAAGAATGGTATGAAAGTGGAAAGAAAAAAAGCGAATTAAATTACGAAACAGGTTTAAATATTTATTGGTATGAATCTGGGAATAAAGAAATGGAAGGAAGTCTGATTAATTCTAAACGAGAAAATACTTGGACATATTGGTATGCTAACGGGCAGGTTAGGAGTGTAAATAATTATGTGAATGATTTAAGGCATGGTTTGCAAACTAAATATTATGAAAATGGAAATAAACAAAGTGAGATTTATTATAAAAATGGATTAAAGGACGGAGAGGCATATTTTTGGTTTGAAGATGGTAAAAAAGATATTGACGGAAATTTTAAAAATGATTTACAAGATGGTTTGTGGACTTATTGGAGAACTGATGGCAGTAAAGGAAATGAGGGTAATTTTGTTAAAGGAAAAATGGAAGGAAGATGGAATTTTTGGTATGCAAACGGAAATTTGTGGAAAGAAGTTGATTATGCAGCAGGAATAAAAGATGGTGTTTGGAATATTTATTTTGAAAATGGAAATAAATTTAGAGAAGGTAATTTTGAAAATGATTATGAAAATGGCTTGTGGAAAGAGTGGTATGAAGATGGAGTTTTGGCAATGCAGGGTGAATATGATTTAGGCGTTATGGTAGGTAATTGGAAAACTTGGCACGAAAATGGAAATAAAAAATCAGAAGTGGAATATAAAAATGGAATTCTATCTGGGAAAAATTATTTCTGGTATCCAAATGGAAAAAAGCAAATGGAAGAAAATTATAAAATAATAAAAGTAAAATCAACTGATGATTTTAGTGTAAAAGAAAAATCAAGCTCGGTTTTGCATGGGGTTTATAAAACTTACAATATTAGAGGAAATGAAATAATCTCTGGTGTTTATTATGAAGGAAAACGTAATGGAAAGTTTGTTTATAATAATAATAACGGGCATACAGTAAAAATTGAAATTTATAAAATGGATAAACCTGATGGAAAATGGCAGACTTTTTATGATTTTGGACCAATTGAATCAGAAGTTATTTATAAAAATGGAGTTAAAGAAGGCAAGTCAACTTATTATGACCAAAGAGGGAATATAACTTTTCAAGCAATGTTTAGGGCTGGCAGACAAACTGATATAATTGTTGATGATAACCCGAGTTTACCACAAAATAAAAACCAACCTAGAAGATGATTAGAACATTATTTTGTAGTTTATTAATTTTTATAGTTTTAAATCTTTCTTCTCAAGAGTCTAAAGAGAATAAAAGTTTATATAGTGGGGCTATGCTGTTTTTTCAACCTGGTTTTTTAACTGCTGAAAATAATTATCAAGAAATAAATTCTTATAGTTCAGGTATTGGCGGAATACTTAGACTTTATGCTGGTAATCATTTTACTTATGGACTCCATGGAGGAAATAATAAGGCTGTTTATAAATCTGCAAATTCAGAAAATTCTTATATTAGTTTCGGTTATGGTGGTGCTTTTGTAGGATTTACAGCAAGAAAGGATAAACTAAGATTTTGCTCTTCGCTTGGCTTAGGACTAGGGAAAATTAGAAATTTGCATATAGAAAATCAAACAGAAACTGTTTTAAATCTAGCAGAAATATATTTTTACAGAGGTTTTTCTTTAAATCCTTTAATAAGTTTAGATTATTATTTAACAGAAAAAATTGCACTTACTACTCAGCTAATGACAATTATTGCTTTTTATAACAAAAATGATTTGTATTTTTGCCCCACTTTTCAAATAGGAATTTTATTTAACAGATAAATTATATAGGAATAATGAATCAGGAAGAACTTTTTAAAAAAATTACTGCACATTGCAAAGAATATGGATTTATTTTTCAATCATCTGAATTATATGATGGATTAAGTGCAGTATATGATTATGGACAAAACGGAACAGAATTAAAAAATAATATTAAAGAATATTGGTGGAAAGCAATGACCTTGCTTAATGAAGAGGTTGTGGGAATAGATTCTGCAATTTTTATGCATCCAACAGTATGGAAAGCCTCTGGTCATGTGGACGCTTTTAACGATCCTCTAATTGACAATAAAGATTCTAAAAAACGTTATCGTGCTGATGTTTTGATTGAAGAACATATTGAAAAAATAAATGATAAAATAAAAAAAGAAGTTAGTAAAGCTGCTAAAAGATTTGGAGATGCTTTTGATGAGGCTCAGTTTTTAGCTACTAATCCACGAGTTTTAGGATATACTCAAAAAATTCAAGAAATTAAATCCATTTTTGTTTCTGCTTTAGAAAATAGTGATTTAGAAAAACTTCGCCAACTTATTGTAGATGAGGGGATTGTATGTCCTATCTCAGGAAGTAGAAATTGGACAGAAGTACGTCAATTTAATTTAATGTTCGACACAAAATTAGGTTCTTTAAGCGAGGGAGCAAACACAATTTATCTAAGACCTGAAACGGCTCAAGGAATTTTTGTGAATTATTTAAACGTTCAAAAAACTGGGCGTATGAAAATTCCTTTTGGCATTGCTCAAATTGGTAAAGCTTTTAGAAACGAAATAGTAGCAAGGCAGTTTATTTTCCGTATGCGTGAATTTGAACAAATGGAAATGCAATATTTTGTAAAGCCTGGCGAAGAGCTTTCTTGGTTTGAAATTTGGAAGGAAAAACGAATGAAATGGCATTTGGCTTTGGGAATTAATCCTGAAAAATATAGATGGCACGAACACGATAAATTAGCACACTATGCTAATGCTGCTTTTGATATAGAATTTGAATTTCCATTTGGATTTAAAGAATTAGAAGGTGTGCATTCAAGAACTGATTTTGATTTAAAACAACACGAAGAGTTTAGTGGTAAAAAAATTAGATATTTTGATAATGAAAGTGGAGAAAGTTATATCCCTTATGTTGTTGAAACTTCAATTGGTTTGGATAGAACAGTTTTGTCTGTTTTATCTGCTGCATATAAAGAAGAAAAACTTGAAAATGAAACACGTGTTGTTTTAACTTTTCCACCGGCTTTAGCTCCTATTAAAGTTGCTGTTTTACCTTTGCTTAAAAAAGATGGTTTGCCGGAATTATCTCGAAAATTAATTGACGAACTTAAATTTGATATGAATTGTCAATACGAAGATAAAGATTCAATTGGCAAGCGTTATCGCAGACAAGACGCTATTGGAACTCCATTTTGTATTACTGTTGACCATCAAAGCTTAGAGGATAATACTGTTACTCTTAGATATAGAGACAGTATGGAACAAGAAAGGGTTAAAATTGACGAATTGGCAATTATGCTAAGAGAAAAAGTGGATATAAAAAACTTGTTAAAACAGTTGATTTAAAATTAGCTAACACGATTTTTTTAATGAAATCCGGACCAAAACCAATAGCTTTGTATATTTTGCTATTAATTAGCATGGCTTTGTGGGGAGCTTCTTTCGTTTGGGGAAAAATAGCTTTAGAGTCTTATTCTGCTTTTACAGTCATATTTTTTAGATTATTTGTATCGGTTATTGTTTTATTACCAGTTTTGTTAATTTCAAAAAATTTTAAACTTCCAAGTAAAGAAAATCTACATTTATTTATTTTACTTGCATTTTTTGAGCCTTTTTTATATTTTATAGGAGAAACTAATGGTTTAAAATATATAGGAGCTTCAATGACTTCAATTATTATTTCTGTAATTCCTTTATTCACACCTTTTGTGGCTTATTATTTTTTAAAAGAGAAAGTAAGTTTTGTAAATTTAATGGGAATAATTATTTCAATTTCAGGAATAATGTTCCTTGTTTTTGATAAAAATATGAATTTGCAAGTCCCTATAAATGGTCTGATATTACTTCTTTTGTCCATAGTTGCTGCAAATGGTTATAGTGTAATGATAAAAAAAATGCCCTTAGACCATTCTGTTTTAAATATTATATTTTGGCAAAGTCTGTTTGGTTTTTTAATGTTTCTACCAATTGTCGCAATATTTGATTTTAAAGCAATTAAAACCACTGGTTTTGCTTATGATAGTATTATTGCAATTTTAAAATTAGGTATTTTTGCTTCTACAATTGCTTTTTTGTTTTATATGTATGCTCTTAGATATATGCCTATTACAAAAGTAAATGTTTTTAGTAATACAATTCCAATTTTCACAATAATTATTGCTTGGTTTGCAATGGGTGAAGTACTTGATGCAAAACGACTTATAGGAATGTTAATAGTGATTTTAGGAGTTGTGGTTTCTCAGTTGAAGTATAAGATTTTTAAGTGATAAGTTTATAATTTAGTTTTCGTTATTCTCATAATCCTCAAAAAAATTAGAATCATATTTTCCGTATTTTTCTTGAATAAAGTTTAATATTTCTAAAATTTCTTCACTTGTTTGTGCGCTTAATAGTTTAATTTTTGTATCTCTAAAATCAGGAATTGCTTTAAAATACAGAGCAAAATGTCTTCTCATTTCATAAACACCTCTTTTATTTTCTTTATAATCAAGAGATTTTTGCAAATGTTCTTTTGCATATTCTACTCTTTCAACCACTCCAGGACTTGCTAGATGTTTTCTGGTATTTAAAAAATGTTTTACTTCTGCAAAAATCCATGGTTTTCCTATTGCTGCGCGTCCAATCATAATTGCATCAACTCCGTATTTATTAAATTTTTCTTCAGCGTTTTTTGCACTTGTAATATCACCATTACCAATAATTGGAATTTTAATATTTTGATTATTTTTAACTTTACCTATTAAATTCCAGTCTGCTTCGCCTTTATACATTTGAACTCTGCTTCGCCCGTGTATGGTAATAGCTTGAATACCACAGTCTTGTAATAAAAGTGCAACTTCTTCAACGTTTAATGATTCTGAGTCCCAGCCTAAGCGTGTTTTTGCAGTTACAGGGAATTTTGAAGATTTAACAACTTTTTCTGTAATTTCTTTCATTAGTGCTAAGTTTCTCATCATTCCAGCTCCGGCTCCACGTGTAGCAATTTTTTTTACTGGACATCCATAATTAATATCCAACAAATCTGGATTAGCATTTTTATTAATCATTAAACTTGCTTGTTCCATTGCTTCTGGGATATGCCCATAAATTTGTATTCCTACTGGTCTTTCGTAATCAAAAATATCTAATTTTTTCAGGCTTTTCTTTGCATCTCTTATTAGTCCATCAACTGAAATAAACTCTGTAAACATTAAGTCAGCACCAAATTTTTTGCACATATATCTAAATGAAGGGTCTGTAACGTCTTCCATAGGTGCAAGAAAAACAGGTTTATCGCAAAATTCGAGTTCGCCTATTTTGAGCATTTTATTTTAAAAATTTTTAAAGAGTTTGTTTAACTTCAGTTTCGTCAAATGCTTCAATAATATCTCCAACTTTTATATCATTAAATTTATCGATATTTAGTCCACATTCTAAGCCTGAAACCACTTCTTTGGCATCATCTTTAAATCGTTTTAGACTACCTAGTTCGCCTGTATAAATTACAATACCATCTCTAATAAGTCTGATTTTAGATTTTCTATAGATTTTTCCATCAGTAACTAAGCAACCTGCAACAGAGCCCACTTTTGTAATTTTAAATACTTCTCTAATTTCGCAAGAGCCGGTAATAGTTTCTTTAATTGTTGGTGAAAGCATACCCTCCATAGCATCTTTTATTTCTTCAATAGCATCATAAATTACAGAATACAGTCTAATTTCTATTTCCTCTGTTTCGGCAAGTCGGCGTGCATAACTAGAAGGTCGCACTTGGAAACCAACAATAATAGCGTTGGAGGCTGTGGCTAACATAACGTCAGATTCTGAAATTTGTCCTACTGCTTTATGTATAATATTAACAGCAAATGAATCTGTTGAAAGTTTTATTAATGAATCTGAAAGTGCTTCAACAGAGCCGTCCACATCACCTTTAACAATTAGATTTATTTCGTTAAAGTTACCAAGAGCTAATCTACGACCAATTTCGTCTAAAGTAATATGCTTTTGAGTTCTAAGTCCCTGTTCGCGTTGCAATTGTATTCTTTTGTTTGCAACATTTCTAGCTTCGTGGTCAGATTCCATAACATTAAATTTGTCTCCTGCCTGTGGAGCTCCATTTAAACCAAGAACTAAAACTGGAGTAGAAGGTCCTGCCTCTTCAACTCTGTGTCCTCTTTCGTTGTACATAGCTTTTACTCTACCAGTTTGACAACCTGCAAGCAAAATATCACCAACTTTTAATGTACCACTTTGGACTAAAAGAGTTGTTACAAAACCACGTCCTTTATCTAAGCTAGCTTCTATTACAGTTCCTACAGCATTTTTGTCAGGATTTGCTTTTAATTCAAGAATATCAGCTTCAAGAATTACTTTTTCTAATAAATCTTCAATATTTATGCCTGCTTTAGCAGAAATTTCTTGACATTGATATTTTCCTCCCCAATCTTCTACTAAATAATTCATATTAGCAAGAGCTTCTCTAATTTTTTCAGGATTTGCTGTTGATTTATCAATTTTATTAATTGCAAATACCATTGGCACACCTGCGGCACTTGCGTGGTTAATTGCTTCAACAGTTTGAGGCATCACGCTGTCGTCTGCGGCAATAATAATAATTGCAACGTCAGTTATTTGAGCACCGCGGGCACGCATTGCTGTAAAGGCTTCGTGGCCGGGAGTATCTAGGAATGTAATTTGCTTACCGCCAGCTAGTTTTACAGAATATGCTCCAATATGCTGGGTAATTCCTCCTGCTTCGCCATCGATAATATTTGTATTTCTAATTCTGTCCAACAATCTTGTTTTACCGTGATCAACGTGTCCCATTACTGTAACAATTGGTGGACGGGGTAATAAATCTTCTTCTGCATCAACTTCTTCTTCAATTTCGTTAAGTACCTCAGCACTTACAAACTCAACAGAAAATCCATATTCGTCAGCTACTAAAGCCATGGTTTCTGCGTCTAATCTTTGGTTGATAGAAACAAACAAGCCTAAACTCATGCAAGTTGCAATAAGTTTATTTACAGGAACATCCATCATTGCCGACATTTCGCTAACAGAAACAAATTCTGTAACTTTCAATACGCTTTTTTCTGCTTCTTGTTTTTCAAACTCTTCTTGACGCTTTTGTGAAACTAAATCTCGTTTTTCGCGTCTATATTTTGAAGTTCTAGATTTTTGTTTAGGAGTAGTTAAACGGGCTAAAGTTTCTTTAATTTGCTTTTGAACATCTTCTTGGTCAACAGTTGGTCTAGCAGGTTTTAATTTTTTCTTGTTTATTTTTTTTCTTTTGCCGTCAGAAGTTTTTAGATTTTCATCAATATTAACTTTAACTTTTTGAATTCTTTTACGTTTTGCTTTTCTTTCTTCTTTTTCCTTTTCTCTGGTCTTTTGTCTTTCTTCTTTTTCTTGTTTTTTTCTCTTTTCAGCTTCTTCTTGTCGAGTAAGGTAGCCGTCAATATCAATTTTGCCTACAACACTAGGACCTGATAATTTTTCAATTTTTGTTTTTATAAACTCAGCTTGTTGAGATTCATCGCTTTCGGTTAAAGCTTTAAAAACTCGCGGTTTTTCAACTACTTTTTCTTCATCTTTTTTGGTTTTTTTCTTGGTTTCAGTTGTAGGTTTAGATTTTTTTTGTGCTTGGTCGGATTCCGCTTTTTTCTTTTTAATTTCTGCTTCTTTTTTCTTTTTGGCAGCTTCTTTTTGTGAGCGTAATTCTTCTTCTTTTTGTTTACGTTCTTCTTCTCTTTCAGCTTTTGTTTTTTTCTTAGGTCTAGTTTTTTGATTTATTTGATCTAAATCTATAGTTCCAAGAACTTTCGGACCGGTTTCATTTGTTGAGTCTTCGCTGACCTCAATGGGTTTTACTTCATGTTTAGCTCTAAGCGGTTTTTCACTTTCTTGTTCTGTCGAGTCTTCTTTAGCTTTACTTTTTTCTTCACTTTCAGCACTAGCTACTACTTCGGGTTCAACTATTGTAGTTTCTTCATTTAAAACCTCTTCTTCTTCTTCTTCTGTTTCTTGAGTTAAGCTTTCACTAGACTTAGCTTGCTTGTCTAAAGAAATATTCATTTCTTTAGTTTCGCGCGCCTTTTCAGTGTTTTTAATTGCTTTTTCTTTTAAAGTCTTTGACTCCTTAAATTCTTCTTCAAGAAGTTCAATACATTCAAAAGGCAATTTAGAGTTTGGTCCGCCCTCTATTTCATAACCTTTTTTAGCCAGAAACTCAATAATTGTGCTTGTTCCCACATTTAGTTCTCTGGCTAAAGTACTTAGTCTTACTGGTTTATTTTCTGAAGTCATAAACTATATTTAATTACTAAAAATTTCTATTCAAATTCTGATTTTAAAATATTAAGAACATCTACAACTGTTTCTTCTTCTAAATCAGTACGTTTTACAAGGTCTGCGAGATTTAAGTTTAAAACACTTTTAGCTGTATCGCAACCTATTGCTTTAAATTGGTCAATTATCCATTGTTCTATTTCGTCGCTAAATTCATCTAAAGCCACATCATCTTCATCTTCGTCCATTTCTCTATAAACATCTATTGTCATTCCAAGTAATTGACTTGCAAGTTTAATATTTAAACCACCTTTACCAATTGCTAAAGAAACTTGGTCGGGATTTAAGTAAACATCAACTTTGCTTTCATCTTGTTTAAGTTTTATAGAAGAAATTTTAGCAGGGCTTAAAGCTCTTTGGATGTATAATTGAATATTGTTTGTATAATTTATTATATCTATATTTTCATTATGCAATTCTCTAACAATACCATGAATACGGCTTCCTTTCATTCCAACGCAAGCACCTACTGGGTCAACTCTTTCGTCATATGATTCAACAGCAACTTTTGCTCTTTCTCCTGGTATTCTAACTATTTTTTTAATAGTAATAAGCCCGTCAAGGATTTCAGGAATTTCTAATTCAAAAAGTCTTTCAAGAAAAATAGGTGATGTACGTGATAGTTTTATATATGGTGAGCCATTTTTTAGTTCTACTGAAAGCACAACCGACCTTATAGTATCACCTTTTCTATATCTGTCGTTAGGAATTTGTTCGGCTTTAGGCAAAATTAACTCTATCCCTTCATCGTCAAGAATTAAAATTTCGCGTTTCCATATTTGATAAATTTCGCCAACAACAATTTCCCCAATTCTATCTTTATATTTTAGAAAAATATTATCTTTTTCTCTCTCCGAAATTTTTGATTGCAAATTTTGTCTTAGTGCCATAATTGCTCTACGCCCGAAATCTTGAAGTTTAATTTCGTCTGAAAATTCTTCACCTGCTTCATAGTCTTCGTCAATTTTTTGAGCTTCTGATAAAGGAATTTGTGTATTTCCGTCTTCAAAATCTTTATCTTCAACCACAGTTCTTGTTCTCCAAATTTGAACATCTCCGTTTGCGTCATTTACTATAACATCAAATTTACTTTCTTCGCCAAAAAGTTTTAATAGTGTAGAAGTAAAAACATCTTTTAAAACTCCAATCATTGTTGGACGGTCAATGTTTTTTAATTCTTTAAATTCTGCAAAGTTTTCTATTAGATTATTATGAAGATCCATAATTTTTAGTTTTAATTTTTACTTAAATGAAATTACACTTTTTGTTGTTTTTATATCTTTAAATTTAATTTTAGAAATTTCTGAAATTTGTTGCTTTTTGTTTGCCATTTTTGCAAAATAAGAATAAGTTACTAAAATCTCATCCTCTCTTATTGATGTTAAAATTCCGCTAATTTTTTCGCCTGTTTTCAATACAACTTCAATTTCTTTATTTAAGCTTTTTTGATATTGTTCTGTCACCTTAAAAGGATTTGACAAACCAGGCGATCCAAGTTCAATAGAAAAATCTTCTTTATCTCTGTTTAAATTTTCTTCAATAAATCTACTAATTCTTTTACATTCTTCAATATTTAGTCCGTTAAAATCGTCTATTGCAATGTATATATCATTAGCAGGATTGATTTTAATTTCTACTAAAAACTGTGTCTCAGTTAGTGCAGATTTACATAATTTTTCTATTTCATTTTTGTTTATCATCAATAAATTTCAATAAAATAGGGGACTTAATGCGCCCCCTAAACTCATTATTAACCCAAAAAGCGTTGCAAAAATACAATATTAATTTTAATTTACAAAAAAAAAGTGAAGTATGCTTAATTATTTTTGAAATTTAGTGTTTTCTTATAAAATATTTGGCATAATTTACTTAATATTGCTTAAAATTGAGGCTTATATCAAGTGAAAATAAATTTGAATATATATTAAGTGTTTTTATAGTTTTGTGTTTATAAAAAAAATAGATTTAAAATTGTAAAATAAGATAAAATTCATGCTGTAATTTTCTTAAAACTTAAATTTTCATTAAACAAGCTCAATTAAATGATTTTATTTTTGTGTTTTTATTGAAATAAGTAATTGTTTGTCAAAATAATTATTAAATTTGTTTTGTAAAAATAGTTGTAAATTATGAAAAGAATTTTTGTTTTTGTTTTAATTGTTAATTTGTTTTATCAAACAATTTATTCTCAAGGAGTTTTAGTTAGTAGTGACCTGGGCGAACCTGATGCATCTAGTATATTGGAAGTGAGAAGTACAAGTTCAGGTGTTTTGTTTCCAAGGATGACAACTAATCAAAGAGACAATATTTTAAATCCTGTAAATTCTTTAATTATTTTTAATACAGAGACTGATTGTTTTGAAGCTTATTCTGAATTTAATAATGATTGGCTTCCTATTGCTTGTCTTGGTGGCGGAAGTTCAGGAAGTGATTTTATAAATTGTGGAGATGATTTAACCGATTTACGTGATGGGCAAATTTATAAAACTGTTCAAATCGGTAGTCAGTGTTGGATGGCAGAAAATTTGAATTATGCACCTCCATTGGTTGATTCATATTGTTATGGGCAAGATCCTACAAATTGTGCAATTTATGGTAGATTATATGCTTGGGGAGTGGCAATGGGTGGTTCGCCTGCAAGCAATTCCGATCCTAGTGGTGTACAAGGAATTTGTCCTGCTGGTTGGCATATTCCAAGTGATTTAGAATGGGATAAGTTAGAAAGTTTTGTTGGTTCAAATCCGGCAACACAATTAAAAGCAGGGACTCCGGACTGGAACGGAAATAATTCAAGCGGTTTTACTGCCTTAGCAGGTGGAAGTAAGTTTACAAATTTAGCCTTTGGTAATTTAGGAAATTATGGATTTTGGTGGTCAACTACAGAATATAGTACAAATAATGCAAAATACCGTTCTATGGGTTCAGGTGTAAGTATAAGTAATCCCGCTAACGGAACAGGAAAGACCTATGGCTATTCTTTAAGATGTATTTTAGATTAAACAAAATCATTATAGTTTTTTAAATACTTAGATTTTTCTATTTTTGTAAAACTAAAATAATCAATTTATGAATTTATTATTTATTACTTGGAATGTTGATCCTGTAATGTTTTATCTTGGAGACAGAGGTATAAGATGGTATGGTTTTTTACTTGCAATGGGATTTTTAATGGGATATTTGATACTTTCAAGGCAAATGAAAAAAGAAGGGTTTCAACAATTAGTTATTGACAAACTTGCAATTTATGTTATTATTGGTGTGGTTGTAGGTTTGAGATTGGGTCATTGTTTATTTTATAATCCAGGATATTATTTAAGCAATCCTTTAGAAATTTTAAAAATTTGGGAAGGAGGCTTGGCAAGTCATGGCGGGGCAGCAGGAATATTATTGGCAGTGTGGCTGTATTCACGAAAATCAAAAATTACTTATTTAAGTTTGCTTGATAAAACAGTATTAATTGTCCCCTTAGCCGGCGGAATGGTAAGGTTAGGAAACTTAATGAACTCTGAGATAATTGGAATAAAAACTTCTGTGCCTTGGGCTTTTAAGTTTTTAAAAAATAAAGAAGACCTTTTACCTGCTATTTCTACTTCGGGCGGAAAGTGTGAGTTTACTGACTTAAATTGTTTGGCTGAATTTTGGACTCCAAGGCATCCCACTCAATTATATGAAGCAATATTTTATTTTTTGATGTTTATTGCTTTTTATTTTATTTATCAAAAATTTATAAAAAAATGGAAACCAGGCGTGTTTTTAGGTTGGTTTATCATTGTGTTATTTGTGTTTAGATATTTTATTGAGTTTACAAAAGTAGATCCTGTTGAGTTTGAAGGTTGGACAGAAGCTATTAGAATGGGACAATTGCTGAGCATTCCATTTATATTTTTAGGTCTGTTTTTAATTGGTAGAGGTTATGGCTGGTTTAATAAAAAAGTAAAGAACGAATAATTTTTCTTGATATGAGAGATTTTGAATTTTATAATCCTGTAAAAATAATTTTTGGTAAAAATAAAATTGAGAAAATTGCTAAGGAGTTAAAAGCTTATAAAAAAATTATGCTTATATATGGACAAGGAAGCATAAAAAGAAATGGTATTTATGATAGAGTTGTTTCTGTTTTGGAAGATAAGGATTTTATTGAATTTAGTGGTATAGAACCCAATCCTTCATACGAAACATTAATGAAAGCTGTTGATTTAGCAAAGGAAAATAATGTTGATTTTTTACTGGCTGTAGGTGGCGGCTCGGTAATTGACGGCACAAAGTTTATTTCGGCTGCAATAAAATATTCTGGCGATGATCCGTGGAATATGCTTTCAAAATGTGAAAGAGTTTTGGCAGCTGTGCCTTTGGGCAGTGTTTTAACTATACCTGCAACAGGTTCTGAAATGAATGGAGGTGCTGTTATTTCACGTAAATCAAGTGGAGAAAAATTGAGTTTTGGGTCTTATCTTTTAATGCCAAAATTCTCGATTTTAGAACCAGAAGTAATGTATTCGCTTCCTGATATTCAAATTGCAAATGGTATTGTAGATGCTTTTGTGCATGTCTTAGAGCAATATTTAACATATCCTATGAATGCTGATTTGCAGGATGAGTGGTCGGCTTCTTTGTTGCGTGTAATTGTAAAAAATGGTAAAGCAGTTTTAAAAAACAGAAAAGATTATGATGCAAATTCTAATTTAATGTGGGCTGCAACAATGTCTTTAAATGGGTTAATTGCAAAAGGTGTGGTCGAAGATTGGAGTACTCATATAATTGGACATGAAATTACTGCTTTATATAATATTGATCATGCCCAAACTTTAGCTATTGTTCTGCCTGGAATTATGCGTTCGCAAAAGAAAGAAAAATTTGAGAAATTAATTCATTTTGCTGAAAATGTTTGGGGCTTTGATTCGGGAAATAATGAAGAAAATGTTGAAAATGCAATTTTAAAAACTGAAGATTTTTTTAATGAAATAGGGATTAAAACCAAACTGTCTGATTATAATATTCCTAAAGGAGCTATTGAGAAAATATGCAAAAATTTAGAAAAAAAGAATTTTGTTGAATTAGGCGAAAATAAAAGTGTTAGTCCTGAAGTAGTTAGAGAGGTTTTGACTTTTAGTCTTTAGTTTTTTTATGATAAATTATGGAAAATAAAAATATTGAAATTGCAATTTTTGCTGGTGGTTGCTTTTGGGGTGTGCAGCATCATATGAGTATTTTAGATGGGGTAATACACACAGAAGTAGGATATACTGGAGGTAATATTAAAAATCCAAGTTATGAAGAGGTTTGCAGCTCAAACACAGGACATGCAGAAGCAATAAAGGTGGAATTTGATAATTCTAAACTAAGTTTTGAAAATTTAGCAAAATTATTTTTTGAAATTCATGACCCAGGACAGTTGAACAGACAAGGACCTGATATAGGAACTCAATATAGATCTGCAATTTTTTATAAAAATGAAAAACAAAAGCTTGTAGCTCAAAAATTAATTGATATTTTGATAAATAAAGGACATAAAGTTGTTACTAAATTGCTTGCTGCTACTGAGTTTTATCCGGCAGAAAAATATCACCAAGATTATTATAAAAAAACTCAATCACGACCCTATTGTCATATTTATCAAAAGAAATTTTAAATTGTTATTTCAATTTTCTTTTTAATTTTGCGTTTTTATTTTTGAATTATGAAGTTTATTTTTGTGTTTTTTGCTTTGTTTTTATTTTTAAATAATTCTTTTTCACAGGTTTCCGCACAGCCTTATTTTATAAGTGAAAAAGGTTCTAAACTTACGATTTGCCATTATAATTTACGCTCTGTTCCTTTATCATATACAGTTTATTCGGTAGTTGATGTAGAAGTACGTGATAGCAAGGAGTTTGTAGATTTAAAGATTGAGAATTTCGATAAGTATAAAAGATTTTTGAACTCACATAAGATAAGTGCTCAAATTACTGATGAGGGTTTTTTATTAGATAAAACCTTTATTATGGATATTGATACTTTATTAAAACTCAACAATCAAGATTATATTGTAAATGGGAGGGATTTTCTTATTCCTTTTCATTTTAATACAGGTATGAGTTTAATTTCTAGTTGGATAGAATATTTAGAAAACGATCAAACAAAATATAAAGTTTCTGAATTTGCCCGTACAATAGAAAATTACGAAACTGTAAGTACAAAAATTGGAGATTTTGATGCTTGGGTAGTTCTTAGTAAGCAAGAAATAAATTATGGCAATACTGAAATGTTTACGGTTTCTACATATTATTCAAAAGGTATAGGTCCAATTAGGATAAATTATTATAATTCAAAACTTAAGCTTACAAAATATTCTGAGATTGTTGCATATGAAATACCTGAAAAATCTTAAGAAGAAAAAAAATGTGTTTTAATAGATTTATTTGTTTTTAATCGTTATTTTTGCGTATTAAATTTTGCCCAGATGGTGGAATTGGTAGACACGCCAGCTTGAGGGGCTGGTGTCCGTATGGATGTGCAAGTTCGAATCTTGTTCTGGGCACTAAAAGTTT
>JALOAQ010000069.1 GCA_023228725.1 Bacteroidales bacterium
ATGCTTTAATTTGATATCTTTGTTCTTTGGTTAAATGTTTCATCCTGCAACTTATTTTGGGAGACTTAGGCGGCAAGATAATAAACTTTACCCATTCAAGGAAAGAGATAGGTGAAAAATTCCTATCCTTTCTTTGAAAAAAATTTATTACTTGTGCTTGCATCTTTTATGTTATTAAAAGTTGCATTTACTAATTGAACTTACAATCTCTTGAATATGCTTCTATACTTAACAATAAAAATAAATTAATTGCCTAGAGTTCTTTTAAAAAAGTGTTTTGGATCTCCTTTTTCGCCATATCCAACTGTGTCACCTGCTAAAGCAATTTGTTTTTCTAAATTTTTAATGTAATTATCTGTTTCGGGTATAATATCAGGTTTTCCTTTATAAAGATTATAACTTTTATGATAATGTAAAGGAGTAATATTAGGCATAATAACATTTGCTCCAACTCTAATTCCTTCTTCTCTTCCGTCAGGGTTTATAGCTTGAAGTGCGGTTGCAGAAGCTATGTTTACGTCTCTCATTAAAATACGTAAAACTGCTATCATTTTTAGACTTAAAAAATATCTTTCTTCTACAGGTAATAATAAATCTTTATATTGATAAAGTGGCGTATTTTCATGTTCTATATATGGACCCATTCCAACCATGTCAATATCAAGTTTTTTCATAAATAATAAATCATCAGCTAAGTCTTCAATAGTTTGAAATGGCAAACCAATCATTACGCCTGTACCTGTCATATATCCTAATTTTTGCAGATTATAAAGATTTTCTATTCTTTTTTCGTAATTATGTAGTTTGTCTTGTGGGTGAATTTGTGCAAAAAGTTTAGGGTTTGAACTTTCAATTCTAAGCAAATATCTTGTAGCTCCTGCATCAAACCAGCGTTTAAAAGTGTCAATTTTTTGTTCGCCAAGAGAGAGGGTAATTCCGGGCTGTTTTTCTCCCATTTGGCTGATTTTTTTTATTAAATATTCAACTTTATTGATAAAGTTTGTGTCCATCCTTTCTCCCGATTGAATTACTACAGAGCCCCAGTCGCGGTCTAGTGCATATTGTACAGAGTTAAAAATTTCTTCGTCAGAAACAACATATCTTTCAACCTCTTTGTTGCTGTTTCTAATACCGCAATATAAGCAGTTTTTTGAACAAATATTTGATAATTCTATTAAGCCACGGAAATATGTAAAATTACCTACGCACTTGGATTTTATTTCAGCTGCTTTTTTAAAAATTAATTCCGAATTTTCTTTATCAGCTGATAATAAAATAATTAAATCATCTTTATTTAGAACTGAGTTTTGAAGGATATCTGCTATTTTATTGTGCATATCTATTGTCTTATGTGGGACAAAATTAACAAATATTTTTATGTTTTGTTCATTTTCCTGTTTTGAAAATTAATTTAAAAGAGGCTGTCTCAAAACAACTTTTAAAACAATAATCTTTCAAGGTGTTTCAGAAGTGTTAAAATGCAAGGCTCTGAAATTGAGGGCGAAGGAGCGTACAGAAGTACCTGACTGAGCCCGAATATTGAAAGAAGCAGTTTGACACTTATGAGACACCGCTTTTAGTATTTGTTTTTATTTTCTATTTTATTTTGCAGCTTCCAAAGTATTTAGCAATAAAGCTAATCTTGTCATAGGACCAACTCCTCCTGGAACTGGCGTGATATAAGAGCATTTTTCAGCAACATTTTCAAAATCCACATCTCCTGAAAGTTTAAATCCACTTTTAGTTTTATCGGATTTTACTCTTGTCGTTCCAACGTCAATTACAACTGCTCCTTGTTTTACCATGTCGGCAGTAACAAAATTTGGTTTTCCCATGGCAGTAATTAAAATATCTGCCGAAAGACAAATTTCTTTAATATTTTTTGTTCTGCTATGAACAACAGTTACAGTACTGTTCATTTCTTTTTGAGACATTAAAATACTAAGTGGACGACCTACAATATTGCTTCGTCCAATAATTACGCAATTTTTTCCAGAAGTTTCTATTCCGTATTTTTTCAAAAGAATTGTGATTCCCATTGGCGTAGCAGATTTAAAAGCGTCTAAACCTATTGTCATTTTTCCTACATTCATTGGGTGAAAACCGTCAACATCTTTTTCTGGTTTAATTGCTTCTATTACTTTTTGCTCGTTAAATTGTTGGGGTAAGGGAAGTTGAACAATAAAACCATCAACTAGAGGGTCTGAATTTAATTTGTCAATAATTTCGTAAAGTTCTTCTTCAGTCGCATCTTCATTTAAGCGTATTAAACTTGATTCAAATCTAACTTCTTGGCAATCTTTGATTTTATAACTTACATAAGATTCAGAGCCAGGATCATGACCAACTAATACAGCAGCTAGATGTGGAGCACGACCACGTTTTTCTTTAATTTGCAGAGATTTAATTTTGATTTCTTCTTTAATCTCTTTTGCAATTTTATTTCCTTCAATTAATTTCATAGTAATTTTGTTTTATGAGTTTTCTAAAATTTCAATAATTAGGTATTATATAGTTTATCTTCTCGACATTTTTTTCTTAAATTTATTAGATGACATTGCTCTCATCATTTTTTTGGTTTCTTCAAATTGTTTTAACAATCTATTTACTTCTGCAACAGTTGTTCCCGAGCCGTCAGCAATTCTTTTTCTTCTATTTCCGTTAATAATTTCAGGATTTGATCGCTCATACAAAGTCATAGAGTAAATTATTGCTTCAATTCCTTTAAAAGCGTCATCATCAATATCTAAATTTTTCATTGCTTTGCCAAGTCCGGGAATCATACTAGCCAAATCTTTTATATTACCCATTTTTTTAATTTGTTTTATTTGGGCTAAAAAGTCTTCAAAATCAAATTGGTTTTTTGCAATTTTCTTTTGTAATTTTCTACTTTCTTCTTCGTCAAATTGTTCTTGGGCTTTTTCAACTAAAGAAACTATATCACCCATACCCAAAATACGGTCTGCCATACGCTCGGGGTGGAATATGTCTATAGCTTCCATTTTTTCTCCTGTTCCAACAAATTTTATTGGTTTATCAACTACTGAGCGAATAGAAAGAGCTGCACCACCACGAGTATCACCGTCTAATTTGGTTAAAATTACTCCATCAAAATTTAGTCTTTCATTAAATTCTTTAGCTGTATTAACTGCGTCTTGTCCGGTCATTGAGTCAACTACAAAAAGAATTTCTTGTGGATTAATAGCTTTTTTAATATTTTCTATTTCGTCCATCATTTCTTGGTCAACTGCCAAACGCCCTGCTGTGTCAATAATAACTAAATCATGCCCATACATTTTGGCGTGTTTAATTGAATTTTGAGCAATTTTTACAGGATTTTTATTATCATCTTCAAAATAAACTTTAACACCAATTTGTTCGCCAAGTACTTTAATTTGCTCAATAGCAGCCGGACGATAAACGTCGCAAGCAACTAAAAGTGGGTTTTTACCTTTTTTTGTTTTTAGCATATTAGCTAATTTTCCACTAAAAGTAGTTTTACCTGAACCTTGAAGCCCTGACATTAAAATAATTGCTGGATTTCCTTTTATATTTATATCAACCGCCTTTCCACCCATTAATTTTGCAAGCTCATCATGAACTATTTTAATCATCAATTGGTTGGGTTTCAAGGATTTTATAACATTTTGCCCCATAGCCTGTTCACGCACATCATCGCAAAAAGTTTTTGCAGTTTTATAGTTTACGTCAGCGTCAAGCAAAGCTCTACGAACATCTTTTAAAGTTTCAGCAATATTTATTTCGGTAATTTTACCTTCGCCTTTTAATAATTTAAAAGACCTCTCTAATCGTTCTGATAAATTTTCAAACATAGTACTTTAAAATCAATTTCTTATTTGTTGCAAAAGTAATAAAAGTTTTTGTAAAATTGAATTTTGAACTTTTTTGTTTTATACTTGAGTTTACACTTATTAATTTATGTTAAATAACAGATTAAATAAAAAAGTGAGTTTTATTTTTTTTATTTCAATAAAAACATTACATTTTTGCTTTTTATAAAATTATTGTCAAATTTAAAATATTTAATACTATGTCAAATGATGTAAAAAGAACTTCACAAGAATTTATTGATTTAGAAGCAAAATATGGCGCACATAATTACGCTCCAATTCCTGCAGTGCTTGATAGAGGCGAAGGTCCTTTTTTATGGGATGTTGAAGGGAAAAGATATTACGACTTTCTAAGTGCGTATTCGGCTGTAAATCAAGGTCATTGTCATCCTAAAATTGTTGGTGCTTTAGTTGAACAGGCACAAAAACTAACTCTTACTTCTAGAGCTTTTTATAATTCAACTTTAGGCGATTATGAAAAATTTATTACAGAATATTTTGGCTACGACAAAGTTCTGCCAATGAACACTGGTGCCGAAGCTGTTGAAACTGCTTTGAAATTAGCTAGGCGTTGGGGAGTTGTTAAAAAAGGAATTCCTAATGATGAGGTTAAAATAATTTGTTGCGAAAGTAATTTCCACGGTCGTACAATTTCAATTATTACTATGTCTAGCGACCCTGATTCTTATTCAAATTTTGGTCCTTTAACTCCAGGCTTTATTCGTATTCCTTATAATGATGTTGTGGCTTTAGAAAAAGTTTTGGAAGAACATGCTAAAACTGTAGCCGGTTTTATTTTAGAGCCAATTCAAGGCGAAGCAGGCGTTTTTGTACCAGATGAAGGCTACTTAACTAAGGCTAAATCTGTTTGCGAAAAATATAATGTTTTATTTATTGCAGACGAAGTACAAACAGGTATTGCACGCACAGGAAAATTGTTGGCTTGCGATCATGAAAATGTACGCCCTGATATTGTTGTTTTAGGAAAAGCACTTTCAGGTGGAGTTATTCCCGTTTCAGCAGTTTTGGCTGATGATGATATTATGCTGACTATTAAACCTGGTGAGCATGGTTCTACTTTTGGTGGTTTCCCTTTAGCAGGAAAAGTTGCCACTGCGGCTTTAGAAGTTGTTAGAGATGAAAAATTAGCAGAAAAAGCCGAATATTTAGGCAAAATTTTCCGAGAGGAAATGAATAGCATAAAATCAGACCTAATTAAATTAGTTAGAGGTAGAGGTATGCTAAATGCAGTAGTAATTAACAATAAACCTGGCAAAACTGCGTTAGATATTTGTATGGAAATGAAAGAATTAGGAGTTTTAGCAAAACCAACTCATGGAAATATTATACGTTTTGCCCCTCCTCTTATTATTAGCGAACAAGAATTACGCGAAGCTATAGAATTAGTGAAAAAAGCTTTTAAAAAATTTGAATAAAATTTAATAAATAAAAAGAAAACTGCCGTAATTTTATGGCAGTTTTTTTTGCTATTTTGAAAAATATAGATAAAATATTAGAAAGAATTAAACAAGGCGAAGGCTTAAATCTAGATTTTAAACATTCTATAAATGATGCTAAAAAAATAGCTAGATCATTGTCGGCTTTTGCAAATACCAAAGGCGGTAGCTTATTAATTGGAGTTAGAGATAATGGAAGTATTGCAGGCGTAAATTCTGAAGAAGAATATTTTATGATAGAAACCGCAGCACTTATTTATTGCAAACCTTCAATAGAATTTGCTGTGGATAATTTTAATGTTTTGGGAAAGCAAGTTTTAGAAATAATAGTTGCAGAGGCTAAAAATAAACCTCATTTATCACCAGATAATGATGGGGTTTTTAGAGCTTATCTAAGAGTGAATGATGAAAATATTATAGCTCCAAAAACTCTTGTGGAAGTTTGGAAGCGCTTGCAAAAAGGTGTTAAAGGAGTGAAAATTAATTTCGATGAAAATATTTCATTCTTGTTAAAAGAAATAAATCAAAATGGCAGTATTTCAAAATCTAGCTTTGTAAGACATACAGGTTTAAAAAGTATTGTAGCAAATAAAATTTTAACTAATTTGCTGATTATGAATATTTTAGATATAGAAATTACTGCTACTGAAACAAAATATATATTTAATAAAAATTTTGATTTTAATAAACATGAGTTTTAATTACGAATATCCGCGGGCCTTAAATACTGTAGATGCAATAATTATTTCAAAAAAGGAAAATAAAATATTGTTAATAAAACGCTTAAATCAACCTTTCAAAGATTTTTGGGCTTTGCCAGGTGGCTTTATTGAAATGGAAGAAACTCTGCTTGAATCTGTGGAAAGAGAAGTTTTTGAAGAAACTGGTTTAAAAAATCTTGAATTAAAAGAATTTAGAGCTTATGGCGATCCAGGTAGAGATCCGCGTGGTAGAAATATAAGTTTTGTTTATTATGGATATTGCGAATATCCGGAATTAGCAAAAGCAGGCGATGATGCTAAAGATTTAAAATGGTTTAATTTGAACAATTTACCAAATTTAGCTTTTGACCACCAGAAAATTATAAACGATTTTGTGCAAAATAATTGATTATTAGTGTATTGTCCCAAAAAACTACTTTTGTTTTGAATTAAAAAATAAAAAAAAACTGACTTAGAATTAGTATAAATAATCCTAAGGTGTGGAAATAGCTTAATATTTAAGTAGTTTTTTCTAGTTAGTTTTTTTCTATTACCTTGCCATTATCAAAGATTTCCAAATATACATTAGCTGTACTTAGCTAACAATTTTTATTGTTTCAGTATTGTGTATTTTTACTATTTAAGAAAGCTTTGTGTAAAATTCAGTTGAATTTTTTAAAATATGTAGTTTTTTAATTTTTCTCGTTTTGTATAATTTATAATATTGGAATGCGGTTTTTTTCTTAAATTTTGGAATTTAATTTAAAGAAAACTGCTGGAGTAACGCCTACATATTTTTTAAACGCATTGTAAAATGTAGATTTGCCTGTAAAACCAACTTCTGAATATAAATGGTCTATTGTAAAATTGGGATTTGTGTTATTAATTATTTTTTGACAAGCTTCTTCAATTCTAAGTTTATTTATATAATCGTTATAATTCATCCCGTAAACATTATTAATTATTGCAGAAACATAAGAACGATTTGAGTTTAGTTTTTCGGCTACTAAATTCAAATTTAAGTTTGTGTCTAAAAATACTTTTGGTTTAATTATTTCATCTTCAAATTTTTCTATTAATTGAGTTTCAGTAGCATCTCCCATACGCTTTGAAGACGTTCTAATATCAGTTCCTTTAATGTTGGTTATGGTTTTATAAGCTAATTCCTGTTGTGTGTTTTTTAAGTTTTTATATAATTTATAATAAATACTTAAAGTTATAATAATAAAAACTAAACCAAAAAGTAATATATATATAAATATACTCTGTCTTTCAATCACTCCGTCTTGTTTAATTTTACTAAGTTCTACATCTTTCATGGCTAATTGCACAGGAAGAACAGCTAATTCGATTTTCTTTAAAACTAATTCTTCCGAATTTTTATCAAAAATTAAACTATCTGTATATAAATTTGCTTGCTCTTTATGATAGTTGGCTAACTGATTATTATTCAGAGCTTTATATGTTTTTGAGTAATTTTCATTAATCTCAATAATCTCTTCAAAGTTTTTATTATTTGTAAAATTCCAATTTAAACTTGTATCTAAATACTTTAAAGCTGTTTCATAATTTTCTAAATTGAAATAGGAATCATATAAAGAAGAGTAAATTCTGTAATATCGGGTTTCTAAATTTACTGTTTTTGCATTATTTAAAGCAATATTTAAATTGTAAACTGCTTTAGTAAAATCTTTTTTAATAATGTAATAGTCTGATAATGTAGTATGGGCGCGTACTAAGTTTGTGTAATAGTTCAGTTTAGATTCTTTTTGATAGTTTTTTACTTCTTGACTTGTAGAGTTTAAAAATAAATTATCAAGATTTTCATATAATTCTTGTGTTTTATTAAAATAAATAGGAATAGAATCAATATTTTCACATAAAAAGGAGAGGGAAGCAAGGTAATTATAATATTGTATTTTTAATAAATATTCTTTTTCGCCACATTTTTCAATATATTCAGGAGTTTTATTAAAATAATATTTTGCCGAATCGCAATTTTCCAAGCCTTCATATGCTAATGCTATATTGTTGAAAATCAAGCTTATTACTTCGGGGTCTTCAAATTTTTCACTAATATTTTCAATTTGTCTATATACATAAATTGCTTCTTCATAAAGCTTATACCTATATAATATATTTCCTGTATTTATGTAAATAAAAGTTTTATCATATTCTAATTCCGGGTGTTGTACAAAAATATCTAAGGCTAAATTTATATATGAAAGTGCTTTGTATTCGTCATTTTTTCTGTATTGGTAAAGTTCTGATAAAAATCCGTAAAGTCTAACTAATTTTACATACTCTTCATTTTGAATATATTTTTTTTCGGCTTGATTTGCCAAAATAATTGCAGAATCAGGTTTTTCGTTATAATAATGTGCAAGTTTTTTAAAAAACGCATCATCAATATCAATATTTTTATCTGATTTGAAATTACATGAAAATATTAATGAAAAAATAAATAAACTTAAAATACAGTTTATTATAAATGTTTTTTTCCAATATATTTTAGTCATTTTCATTTTTTGCAATCAGAAATTCCATTACAAATATAATCTATTTTGTAAAGATAACAAAATTTTTCTTTAAGTGTTTTGTTCAAAAAAAAACTGCAATAAAGAAATATCACAGTTTTTTTAATTTTTCTTAGAATGGCAAATCATCTCCTGGGTCCTTATCTAACTCAAAAGGAGCATCATCAACACTAAATGGTGGAGTATCTGCCGGTGCTTGTCCAATATTACCGGGTGAGCTTAATTCAATTTTCCAACATTTAAGGTCAGTGTACCAATTACCGTTATATTCACGACTTTCAGCTTCAAACGACACTTTTACTGTATCTGATTCTGTAAATGTGTTTAATGGAACTCTATCTCCCCAAACAGTAAAACAAACTTTTTTAGGGTAATTATCAAAAGTTTCAATTACAAAATTTTGTTTTTTCCAAGTTCCATTTCTGCCTTCACCACTTATCGGTTCTAATTTTTTAATTAATTTACCTTCTATTTCCATAATTATTTTGTTTAGAAAAACTTCAAGCTTAAAAAAGCTTGAAGTTTGAATTTTTATATTTAAAATTTAATACTTGCGTGGGCAGCTGCTAAGCGGGCAACCGGCACTCTGTATGGAGAGCAAGAAACATAATTTAAGCCCATTTTATAACAAAATTCTACAGATGCGGGGTCGCCACCTTGTTCACCACAAATACCAACTTTAAGATTATTTCTTGTTGCACGTCCTTTCACAACTGCCATTTCAATTAATTGTCCAACGCCTTCTTGGTCAATAGTTTGGAATGGGTCGGCAGGAATTATTTGATTGTCTAAATAATCTTGCATAAATCCGCTTATATCGTCTCGGCTAAATCCAAAAGTCATTTGAGTTAAGTCATTTGTACCAAAAGAAAAGAACTCGGCAGATTTTGCCATTTCGTTAGCTAATAAACAAGCTCTTGGAATTTCAATCATAGTACCATATGCACAAGTTAATTCAAGTTCAAATTTCTCTTCAACTTCTTTTTTAACTTTATCAAATAATACTCTTGTAATGTCCAATTCTTTTACTTCAGCAGTTACAGGAACCATAATTTCAGGTGTTACTTTTTTTCCTTCTTTAATTAATTCTGCTGAAGCTTCGAATAAAGCTCTAAATTGCATTTCAGTAATTTCAGGATAAGTAATTCCTAAACGCACTCCGCGATGTCCCATCATTGGGTTGGTTTCGTTTAGTGCATCAACTCTTTTAGCTACTTCTTCAGGAGAAATTCCTATAGCTTTTGCAATTTCAACTTGCTTGTCTTTTGTATGAGGAGCAAATTCGTGTAAAGGTGGGTCTAATAAACGGAAAGTTACAGGCAGTCCATTCATTACGGCCATAGTATCTTTCATATCGCGTTTTACAAATGGAAACAGCTCATTTACAGCAGTAATTCTTTCTTCTTTAGTAGAAGCTAAAATTAATTTGCGTAAAATAAATAATGGCTGGTCTGCACCTTTACCATAAAACATATGCTCAGTACGGAAAAGTCCAATACCTTCAGCACCAAATTCCATAGCAAGTTTTGCATCTTCCGGAGTTTCACAATTTGTACGAACACCCATTTTACGATGTTTGTCAACTAAAGTCATAAATTTTTGAAATAATGGATTTTCAGAAGAATCCATTAGGTCGATAACAGCGTTATAAACATTACCAACAGTACCATTAAGAGTAATAATGTCTCCTTCTTTAATTGTAATATCACTTCCTTTGATATATGCAATTTTCTCATCTTCTCTAACGTCTAAAGCACCGGCTCCAACTATACAACATTTTCCCCAACCGCGAGCAACAAGAGCAGCGTGAGAAGTCATTCCGCCAAGGGCAGTTAAAAGTCCGTCAGAAACTCTCATACCTTCAACGTCTTCTGGATTTGTTTCTTTGCGTAGTAAAATAACTTTTTCTCCTTTTTTTGTCCACTCAACAGCATCTTCGGCAGTAAATACTACTTTTCCAACAGCAGCACCTGGTCCTGCAGGCAAACCTTTTACTATTGGTTGGTGATTTTTTTCTGCATTTGGGTCAACAATTGGGTGAAGTAGCTCGTCTAATTGTGCTGGATTTACGCGTAAAATTGCAGTTTTTTCGTCAATTCTACCCTCGTCTAACATTTCCATTGCCATATTTAAAGCTGCTGTTCCTGTTCTTTTTCCAACACGGCATTGCAACATATAAAGTTTTCCTTCTTGCACAGTAAATTCAATATCAAGCATATCTTTGAAAGTATCTTCAAGATTTATACGGATATCGTCCAATTCTTTGTAAATTGCAGGATATTGGTCTTGCATAGACATTAAATGCTGGTTTTGAGAGTTTTTAGTGTCGTTATTTAGCGGACTAGGAGTACGAATACCTGCCACTACGTCTTCGCCTTGAGCGTCAACTAACCATTCGCCATAAAATAAGTTCTCGCCAGTGGCAGGATTTCTTGTAAAAGCAACTCCTGTAGCCGAAGATTCACCCATATTTCCAAAAACCATAGCTTGTACGTTAACTGCTGTTCCCCAATCATCTGGAATACTCTCTATTCTACGATATGAAATAGCTTTTTTACCATTCCAGCTTTTGAAAACTGCTTTAATACTGCCTTCTAATTGCTTTTTTGCATCGTCAGGAAATTCAACGCCAAGAACTTCTTTAATTTTTTTCTTAAATAAATCAGAAATAATCATTAAATCTTCTGAACTTAAATCTGTGTCTGATTGATAATTTCTTTGATGTTTATAATCTTCAAGCATATCGTCTAACTGACGGCGGATATTTTTATCTAAATCTTCTGCTTTGTCCATAACAACGTCTGCATACATCATAATTAAACGACGATATGAATCATAAACAAAACGCGGATTATTGGTTTTTTTAATTAAACCGGGTATTGTATTACTACTTAAACCAATGTTTAAAACCGTATCCATCATACCTGGCATTGAACTGCGTGCACCAGAACGACAAGAAACTAATAAAGCATTATCGGGGTCGTCATATTTCATTCCCATGTCTGCTTCAACTTTTTCCATAGCAACCCAAACCTCATTCATTAATCCTTCTGGAAGTTCGTGATTGTTGGCATAATACTCAGTGCATGTGTCTGTAGTAATGGTGAAACCCGCAGGAACAGGCAAACCCATTATAGCCATTTCGGCTAAATTGGCACCTTTACCACCAAGAAGCTCTTTCATTTTAGCATCACCTTCAGCTTTTTTGTTTCCAAAGCTGTAAACTCTTTTAATTTTAGTCATTTTATTTTGTTATTAAATTTTATTAAAATTTAGTGTTAAATAATTATTTACTTTTTTCGTGCCCAAAAATATAAAATTTTTGTCTTATTTAAAAAATATAAGCCATTAAAAGTGTAAAAATAATTTTTTAAACTTAAAAAAATAGGTTTAGCTTGATTAATAAGAAAAACCACCTAATTTTTGAATATCTGTTCGGGGATTTACGCACATAATTGGAATTTTTTTGGAAAGTTCAATATTTCTTGGGCGTTTTATATTAGTAATACTTTTTTTGTATTTATCTGTCATAAATAGCACAATATCAGGCTCAATTTCACTCATGTAATCATATAAATTATCAGCATAATTATTTTCATCTAATGCAATAATTTCAAAATCTGCATTTTCTCTTTCAAAAATAGTCCCTGCAAAATTTAAGTTACTCGTTAAATTATTTTTTCTTATAGAATCCTTAAAATCAGGATGAATAACATAAACTTTAGATTCAAATACATTTGATAAATATTTTACCCATAAAAATTTTGCTCTCGATTTTTTGTCCGAGTCAATAGGAACGCAAATTTTATCGTATTCGCCATAATGCAGTGGTCTTTGAATTAAAATAAATGGCATTCTGTCAAATTTTTTAATTAATTTCATTGCTTTGTCTATAGTTCTTAAACCATGAGTACCCATAACTGAAAGATAAGCGTTAATTTCTATACCGTAATCATATATTGTGTTAAAAAGATTTCCGGCTCTTACTCTTGCTATTGTTTCGTGATTATTATGCTCTTTAGAAAATTTATTAGCAACTTTTTCAAGTTCTATTTGCCACTCTTCAACCTCTTTGGTATTTGATGCGACATAAAGCATGTGAATAGGATATTTAGAAATTCGTGCTAATTCATAAGCGTGTTCTAAAGCATAGTTAGCTTCGTTGCTAAACTCAAAAGGAACTAAAATACTTCTTTCCATAAATTAAAATTTTTTGTTAAGTTGTTTTATTTAAAGTTTATAAAATAAATTATTGTTAAAAATAAGTAAGTTTATTGAAATAAACAAAAATAATCAAATATTTGTTTATTTTTGACAAAACTTTTATAAACTTTTCAAAATATTTTAAATTATGAATTTTGATTTTATAGTAATTGGTTCCGGACCTGGTGGATATGTCTCGGCAATTCGTGCATCGCAATTAGGTTTTTCTGTTGCAGTAGTTGAAAAAGCAGACTTAGGTGGTATTTGTTTAAATTGGGGTTGTATTCCCACTAAAGCCTTACTTAAATCAGCTCAAGTGATGAATTATTTTAAAAATTGCCAAGCTTATGGAATTATTAATGATGGAAATCCTAAGCCTGATTTTGAAAAAGTTATAGCTCGTAGTAGAGAAATTTCTGCAAATATGAGTAAAGGAATTGAATTTTTATTTAAAAAAAATAAAATTACTGTCATTACTGGTCATGGAAAATTAAAATCGGCAAACAAAGTTGTTGTTACTGATAATGAAAATAATTCTGAAACTTATTCGGCAAAACATATTATCTTGGCAAGTGGAGCTCGTTCACGCGAAATTAAAGGAATTGCTCAAAATGGAAAAAATATTATAGGTTATCGCGAAGCTTTAAGCTTAAAAAAATTACCTGCATCAATGGTAGTTATTGGCTCTGGTGCTATCGGCTCTGAATTAGCCTTTTTCTATTCTTCTATGGGTACAGAAGTTACTTTAATTGAATTTATGCCTGAAATTGTTCCATTAGAAGATGTGGAAGTGTCTAAACAACTTGCAAGAAGTTTTAAAAAAGCAGGAATTAAAGTAATGACAGGTACTGCTGTGAAAAATGTGGATATAGTTGATAATAAGTGCATTGTAAATTATACTGATAAAAAAGGTGAAAATAGCATAGAATCTGAAATCGTTCTTTCGGCAGTGGGTGTTACTACTAATTTAGAAAATTTAGGTTTAGAAGAATTAGGTATTAAAATTGAAAATGGAAAAATTTTAGTTGATGAATTTTATAAAACAAATATTGAAGGCATTTATGCTATTGGCGATATAGTCCCTGGCCATGCTTTGGCTCATGTGGCCTCTGCAGAAGGGATTTGCTGTGTGGAAAATATTGCAGGCTTAAATCCTCCTCTTGTTGATTATGCTAATGTTCCCTCTTGTGTTTACACAAGTCCTGAAGTCGCTTCTGTTGGTCTTACTGAACAAAAATTAAAAGAAATGGGGAAAGCTTATAAACTTGGAAAATTTCCTTTTATTGCCTCGGGTAAAGCAGTTGCTGCCGGAAATAGAGATGGTTTTGTTAAGCTTTTATTTGACGATGAAACTGACGAACTTTTAGGTGCTCACTTTATTGGTGATAATATTGCTGAAATGATTTCTGAAATGGTGGTTTTAAGAAAATTAAACGGTAAAGCAAAAGATTTAATTAAATCTATACATCCGCACCCAAGCTTATCTGAGGCAATTATGGAAGCAGCAGCAGCAGCACATCAGGAAGTTATACATTTATAAAAAACTTTAATTTCTATTTGCTAAATTTACCAAATTTTATAAAACGCTGAATTTTTTCTTGAAGTTCAATGACAGCTTCATTTTTTAAAGCTGAAATTAAATCTTCTGCTTTTAGTTTTTCTAAATTTTCCAAATCTTTATCTGAAAAAGAATATTCCTCTCCTAAATTAAAAAATACATCATCAATTTTATCTAATAATTCTTTATCATTATTGATTTTCTTAAACATAAATTCTTTAAGCATTGAATTTGTCCATTTATGCCTTTTCTTCTCATATCTTGAATCTTTTTCTTTTTGATTATAAATATCTTCTATTTGAGAAGTTAAATTATTGAAAAATTTTAAATTACGTTTTGCAATAATTCCTTTAGTGTAAAATTTAAAATTTTTATAATAATCTTTAATTTTCAATAAAAAATCTTCATCTGCATCTCTAAGCGAAAATCCCGGAGTGTAAACTGTATTAAAATAAACGAAAAAAGAGTTTTTATTGCAAAAATCAACGATTTCAGTAATTTCTTCCCAATTTTGTATCATAGGGCAAACAGAAATATTTATAAAAGTATTTCTTTGTTTTGCAATTTCGGCAAAGCGATAAAGATTTTCCATTACTTTATCAAAATTAGCATTTCGCCTGATTTTTTCGTAATTTTCTTTTTCTAATGAATCAATTGAAATTCCAATGTAAAATCTGCCTTTTCTTAAATAAGATTCAATTTTCTCATTAAAAACTGTGCCATTTGTTTGTAAATGGATTTTACAATTTGGATTAAGTTCCAATATTAAATCCCAAATTTGATAGTAAATATTTATTAAAAAAGGTTCGCCTCCAAGAAATTTAGCTATTTTTAAATGTGGAATAAATTCTTTTAATTGTGCCAAAAAATCTGCATCATAGGGGTGAGCAGGTATTTCTATGCCTTTAAGTTTTGCAATTGTTGAAGAAAATCCCTCATGACACATTTCGCAAGCAAGATTACAAGTATTGTCAAGTTCGAAAACCATTTCGCTTGGAATATTTCCTTGGTCTTTTAAATTATCATAAAGCTTAGCTTCAACTCCCTCAAAGTTTTGAGCTTCAATAAGTTTGTGGCAATGTTGACAACCATACATAAAATTTTGTCTGCATAATTCTTTTTGTAAAAATTCACGTTTTTCGTTATAAATAATTTCTTTTATGTTTTTTTGTGGATATTTCCCAAAAATATGAACTCTGTTAAAACAACATGCAGTTATATTGCCTTTCATATCAAAATATAAACTTCGCAAAGGGGCATGGCAAACGCAAGGTTCTGGTCCAGTAGTCCGACTGTGGTTATATTTTATAAGATTTTCTTTATTTCCAAAATTTGTATGAATATGCCTTGAAATAGGATAGTATTTTATTGAGTTGTAAAACTTTTTTGATTTAGTTCTTGCAAAAGTTTTTATGTTATCTAATTTATTTTTCATTTTATAGTTTTACAAATTTCAATTAATTCTTTAAAATTCTTGTTTTTTAAATTTTCAAAAAATATTTCATCTGATAGTTTGAAAAATTTATCTAAAATTATATTAAAATTTGAATATTTTGAGATTTCTTTTAATAAATCATCAAATTTATTTAAAAATTCAGGTTTTACTTCATTTACTCTTGTTCTAAGCAAATCAATTAATTCGGATTCAGATAAAATTTTTTCTTCTATTATTTCACTTTCTATCTTTACTTCGCTGTCTATTGCCCAAGTTTTTAAAAGTTCAATCAAATTTTCAAAATTTTGCTTATTAGTTATTTGTTTTTGATTTCTTTTTGGAAAATTATAAGTATTCAAGTTGTTGATTATCCTGATTAACTCATCTTTTGCTAAATATTTTAACGACAATTCTTTTGGTTTTATAACTGTATGGTAATAAACACAAATTTTATTTTTATTTGCAAAATTTACAAAATCCCCAAGTTCATGAGCGTTTTTGCTTAATGGACAAACTAAAATATTTAGATGAGTTTTATTCTTTTTG
>JALOAQ010000070.1 GCA_023228725.1 Bacteroidales bacterium
CAACGGCTTACAAACCGTGGTTTACTTCTTATTTGTGGAGTACTGGCGAAACAGATTCTGTGATTCATGTAAATAAACCAGGAGTTTATTCATGTACAGTAACAGATATTTTCGGTTTTGAGTCTAGTGATGATATTAGAGTGTTTTATCCACAAGTGAATAATTTTGCAGATACAATTATATGTTATGGAAATTCTGTAATTTGGGACGCAGAACTTACAGGAGATTATTCCTATGAATGGCTTGGCTCGCCAGAAACTACTCAATCAATCGAAATTTTTTATGAGGGCGATTATGCTTTGATTATTACCGATAGTTTGGGCTGTAAATATTATAGCGATACAATAAACTTTAGTTTTGATAAATATGAATTAACAGCTTCTATAGGTCCTGCAGATACTTTGCTTTGTGCTGGAAATAGATTGAGTTTGGCAACAAATTCTGACGAAACTGTAAGCTATCTTTGGAGTACTGGAGCTGAAACACCTGAAATTACCCTTTCTGAGTCGGGAACTTATTCTGTAACTTGCACAAATTGGCGTGCTTGCTCGGCTAAAGATGAAATTGCAGTAACAATTATGGGAACTGTGCCAAATCCTGATTTTTCTGTGCAAGGACATTGTGCAAAAAATCTAATTTCGTTTAACGATCAATCTACAAGCCCAGAAGGAAATATAAACTTTTGGCAGTGGTTTGTAAATGGTGAAGTGTTTGCAAGTTCTCAAAATAGCGAAATTACTCTTGACGAACCTGGTAATTACAATATTCGCTTACAAATAAAAACAGATTTAGATTGCGGCGATTATTTAGATGAAACTATTGAAGTTTTCCCACTTCCAGAACCAAAGTTTTTCCCAGATTATTATTGTCAATGGGCAGAAATAGATTTTATTTCTAAAACAACAATTTTAAGTGGAAATATTTTAAATAATTATTGGCAATTTAATGATTTTGATCTTTTTGGAGACACTGTATCTTATGTTTTTGAAAATTCTGGTATTAATACTGTAAAGTTAATAAGCGAGTCAGAGCAAGCATGTAGGGATTCTATTATTAAAGAAATTTTTGTAAAACAAGCAGTAAAACCAGATTTTCTTTCCCAAAACGCCTGTGTTAACAGCGAATCGTCATTTATAAATATTACAGAGCAAAGTTCTTATAATTTACCTGTTTCGTGGAATTGGAATTTTGGTGATGGAAATTTTGGTGAAAATTCAGACCCATCACATGTTTACGAAAATTCTGGTATTTATGATGTGAGTTTATCTGTTGTTTGGCAAAACACTTGTGAAACTTCAATCACTAAGCAAATTGAAATTTATGATAATCCAGAATTAGAATTATTGGTTGAAAACTCATGCGTAAACAGTGAATTTACTGTAGCGAAAAATATTGAATCACAATCAGGTGAAATTGTGGAATATATATGGAATTTTAATGGAAATGAAATTATTTCAAATACAGATGCTTCGCCAACTTTTGTTTGCGATACGATAGGAGAATATCCAATTAGTTTAGAAATAAAATCAGAATATGGTTGTGAGGCTTTTGCTCAAGATACTATAAAAGTTTATCCATTACCACAAGTTGATTTTGCAATGTCAAGAGATTGGGGCGGATTTCCTTTTACTGTTGATTTTACAAATTTAAGCCAAGGAGCAAGCCAATATTTATGGTCTTTTGGAGATTCTGAAAGTTCAATAGAAGAAAACCCAACGCATATTTATATTTCTGAAGGAGAGTTTTTTGTAAACTTAACAGCTGTGTCAGAATATGGTTGCTCAGATTATATAGAGAAAAAAATAATATCAGTAAACCCAATAATGGACTTGATTTTATATGATTTACGTACAAAATTAAATGGAAATTATTTAGAAATTTCGGTTTATATAATCAATAATGGAACTTTACCAGTAAGCAAACCTGAACTAGTTTTAAATTTGGGTGAGGGAAAAATTTACAGAGAAAGTTTAGACTCAATTCCAGTTAGTCAAGTAATTGATTATACATTGAAAACAGAAATTTGGCGAGCAGAAAAAACTCTTCCAGAAATTATTTGTTTAGAAGTTTTTGCTAATCCTTATGAAGGACATTACGAAAACAATACTGAAGATAATTTAATTTGTGCAGGCAATGTTAAAAATTTAGTCTTATTTCTGCCATATCCTAACCCAGCAAGTCAAAGCATAACAGTAGAATATGTATTAAGCAAAGCAACAGACTGTGTGGTAAGACTTATCAACTCTATGGGCGAAAAAGTTTATGAAATTAAGTTTACAGAAAAAGATTTGCATAATAAATTTGAAATAAATGTAGAAGAATTTGCCGGCGGCGTTTATTATTTGCAAGTAATAGCAGGGGAGGAGCAAGAAAATAGAAAGATTATTTTACGCTAATTTTGGCTTCTTCGTTTTTCGCTTCGCTCAAAACTCGAAGATGACAACCACTAATTGCACGAATTTACACTAATTTTTGCTTCTCGCATTTAGCTACGCTCAAAAAAAAAGAGTTAAAAGTGGAAAGTTTATAAAGTCGAAAGTGCATCTCGCATTTCGCCCACTAACAACTAAATACTAAGCACTAAATACTAAGCACTTTATAGACTTTCCAGACTTTCCAGACTTTTTAACTTTTAACTTTTAATTTATTATAGCTGGTCAGTTATGGATTATTATATACAACTTGTGAATTCTGTTTAATCAATTCAAAATTATTTGCTGTTTTTCGGGTAACATTTTCAATAGTTTTCTCTATGTCAGCCACTATTTTCTGTGAATCTATTTTCAACAACAAAATAACCTCCTGTTTTTGTTGCCCCTTTAAATTCAATTTTATTATTTCTCCTTAATTCTTTAATCCATCTTTCAATAGTGCGTAAACTTACACCAAAATGCTGATGAATTTCTTTTGTGTTTACTCCTGGATTCTTTTTAATAATTTCTAAGACTTCATTTACACCGACATTTACACCGACATTTACACCGACATTTGCACCGACATTTGCACCGACATTTGCACCGACATTTGCACTGATATTTTCTTTAATCGCAGTTGTTTTTTGTTGATTGTATCTTATTGTAGTCAATAATCCATTAGCTGCATTATCAATTAACAACTCCATAGTCGGATAATTTTCTATTTCATGCCTAATTCGCAAAAAACCGGATCCATATTTTTCAATTTCGCCTATTAAATAAAATGCTTCTGCGATTAATTTATTTCTTGTATTCGCCTGATAATCATCTCTTTTTAATTGTTCTACAGTAAGATTCCCATATAATGCTCCTGGGTTATAAAAAGTGATAGAATTATCAAAAATCTTAATTTGGATATCGATAGGGCTTAAATAATCACGATGAATGATTGCATTTAACACTAACTCTCTTAAAGCAGGAAGAGGATATTCAAAAATTTCTGTTCGTTGTGCTGTTTCTCCAGTAATTTCAAAAGCTACCTTGATATGCGAAATAATGTATTTCATTGTCTCTTCAACAACTTCAAAGAGTGTTCCTTTTATCATTTTGTCATCAATAATCAAGGAAGAGGTTTTAAATCTGCCGATATGAACATTGTACTCTAAATCTTCATTAGCAAATAATAGCCAAGCAGCGTTAGTAATTTTTTCTTCTCTAATCAGCTTTAACTTTGTTAAACTGCTATTCCAATCATCTAATAATTGAAATCTACCTGTTTTATTTACTCGCGAAATAAACTTCTTTACTTTATCTATGTCTAATTCGTTAATTGTTTTATATGGCTTTTCATAAGCATCCCAAGACAATTGCAATGATTGTAAACTTAAATCTGTAATTTCTATTGCTGATAGCTGGTGATTAGAATTATTTATTCGTTTATAATATCTTCCTTTGAAAGAAATGGGTTTAACAGGAAACTCTTGCACTTGAATAATCACAATCTTTTTATCATTATAGTCTAGTACTTTAACCTGTGGTATGATGGATGGTTGTGTTTTGATTTTAATATCATTCAGCCATTTTTGCAAGCTTTCTTTTCCTAATTTAACTCCTATAACTTCTCCTTTATCATTCACTCCTATATATACACTTCCGCCCTTATGATTGGCAAAGGCAACTAAAGAAATAATCGCTTCTTCTTGAAAAGAAGTTTTAAACTCTATTCTTTCATTTTCTGTAATATTTAGCTTGAACTCAGACAAATTGTTTTTTTATGCAAATATATAAATATAAGTTGAAAGTTGAAAGGGGCTTCTCGTTTTTCGCTACGCTCAAAACTCAAAGAAGACAACCACTAATTATACTAATTTACACTAATTTTTGCTTCTTGCAGTTCGCTTTGCTCAAAACGAGAAGTTAAAAGTGGAAAGTTTATAAAGTCGAAAGTGCATCTCGCATTTCGCCCACTAACAACTAAATACTAAGCACTAAATACTAAGCACTTTATAGACTTTCGACTAAAATCTCCCCCTTTAAAGTTGCTGAACTTACTTCTAATATTTTTACATTAACAAAATCTCCTTGCTTTGCATTTCCTGCATCAAAAACTACTACTTTATTTTGTTCAGTTCTTCCATATAGCATGGATTCAGAACGTTTAGATTTTCCTTCAACTAAAACCTCAAAAATTTTACCAATATCTTCTTTATTCTTTTTTAAAGAAATTTTATTTTGAAGTTTTATCATTCTTGCTAACCTTTCTTTTTTAACATCTTCAGGCACATTGTCGTCTAAGTGTTTAGCTGCATGAGTACCAGGTCGTTCTGAATATTTAAACATAAAAGCTAAATCATATTCCACAATTTGCATTAAACTTAAAGTTTCTTGAAAATCTTCTTCGGTTTCGCCGGAAAAACCACAAAAAATATCCGAAGATAAAGCACAATTAGGAATTCTTGACTTTATTGCTTCAATTCTATTCAAATACCACTCTCTTGTGTATTTTCTATTCATTTTTTCCAATATTTTATTGCTCCCTGATTGTACAGCTAAATGGATATGTTTGCAAATGTTTTTATATTTTGCCATTACATCTATCAAGTCGTCTGACAAATCTTTTGGATGAGAAGTTGTGAAACGTATTCTCATATTTGGAACAGTTTGAGCAAGCATTTCCATTAATTTTGGGAAATCTACTTTAAGATTTTTATCCTCAAAATAATATGAGTTTACGTTTTGTCCCAATAAAGTTATTTCTTTAAAATTTTGTTTTTCAAGATTTTTAACTTCTTTAATTATATCTAAATAATTGCTGCTTCTTTCTCTTCCACGAGTATATGGAACAATGCAATAAGAACAAAAATTATTACAGCCTCTGGTAATTGCAACAAATCCGGAAATATTATTTTCACTTTGTTTTATTTGTTCAATTCCTGAGTAAGTTTCGTTTATATCAAAGTTTAAGTTTTTTGGTTTTAAATCAATATCAGTTTCCATAATTAATTCAGGTAAAGACCTATAAGCATCAGGACCTGCAACAAAATCAACTGCTTGGTGTTCTAATAATTTTTCTCCAATTCTTTGAGCCATACAACCTATAATACCGACTTTAAGGTTTTTATTTTTCTTTTTTAAACTTTTAATATGATTTAATCTATTCCAAATTTTTTGTTCTGCATTATCTCTAACCGAGCAAGTATTTATTAGTATGACATCAGCCTCATTTATTTCTTTAACTCCAGAGTAATCTTTTGCTAACATAATTCCTGCAACTGTTTCCGAATCAGCCAAATTCATTTGACAGCCATAAGTTTCTATATAAACCTTTTTATCCATATTTTGATTTTGAAATTACAAAATTACTAAACTTATATTAGCAATAAACTATTTAATGTATTGATATGTTTAAATAAAAAAGTCTCGAACAAATCGAGACTTTTAATATTTATTTTTGTTTTTAATTTGTTAATCCAAATCTTTTAAAAACAGTTACTGTAAGGTCTTTATCTTGTTTTTGCAGATATTCTTTCACAGACGTTTTGGCTTCTTGCACATATTCTTGATTTAACAAAGTGTTTTCTTTGAAGAATTTTTGAAGTTTACCTTGAGCAATTCTATCAAGTAACTCTTCGGCTTTACCTTCATTACGAGCTTGTTCGCGTCCAACTTCTAATTCTTTGTCAATCACTTTTTGAGGCACAGAATCTTTATCTATAGACACTGGGTTCATTGCAGCAATTTGCATAGCAATGTTTAGTCCTATTTGATTATCAACAAGTTTATTTAAACCTACTAAGCTTGCCAACTTATTTCCCATGTGGTTATATGCACTTACAAGAGGAGCTTGGATTTTATCATAATAAGCTAATTCCATTTTTTCTCCTGTAATACCGCTTCTTTCTGCAACCATGTCTTCAATACTTTGGTCATTGATTTTTGCAGTTTTAAGTTGATCTATATTTTCAAATAAATTCTCTGCAGCAAAATCTAAAATAGTTTTAGCCATAGCTATAAAATCTTCATTTTTTGCAACAAAGTCAGTTTCGCAACTAAGAGCAAGCATTATACCTACAGTATTGTCTTTTGCAAGTTTTGTTAGTACTACACCTTCCGAAGCTTCTCTGTCAGCTCTTTTGTTTGCAATTGCTAATCCTCTTTCGCGGATAAGTTCTTTTGCTCTTTCAAAATCGCCTTCAGCTTCAACCAAAGCTTTTTTGCAGTCCATCATACCTGCGCCTGTCATTTGTCTTAATTTGCTTACATCAGCAGCTGTTATATTTGCCATCTTACCAAATTTTAAATTAGTTATTTTTTTTCTTGTCCTTCTTTTTTCACTTCTTCTGTAGTTTCAGTTTTGTTTTCTACTACTTCGGTAGTTTTGTTTTCTGCTACTTCAGTAGTTTCTGTTTTATTTTCTTCTACTTCGAGTTTTGTTTTTGGACTATCTTTTCTTGCTCTTGTTTTACGAGCAACTTTTTTCTCTACTACTTCTTCTTCTTCTTTATCAGATTTTACAGGCTTTGCTGTATTTTCTTTTTCAGCGGCTCTTTCGTTTAATCCTTCTTGAATTGCTTGAGCCATAGCGTTAACAATAATCTGTATTGATTTTGAAGCATCGTCATTTGCAGGAATTGCATAGTCAACAATTCTTGGGTCGCTATTAGTATCAACCATAGCAAACACAGGAATATTTAATTTGATAGCCTCGTTAATTGCTATTTTTTCTTTCATTACGTCCACAACAAAAAGTGCTGCAGGCAATCTTGATAAATCAGATATTGAGCCTAAGTTTTTTTCCAATTTTGCTCTTTGGCGAGTTATTTGCAATCTTTCGCGTTTTGATAAAGTGTTAAATGTGCCGTCAGTGTGCATTTTATCAATTGACGACATTTTTTTAACGGCTTTACGTATAGTTGGAAAATTTGTTAACATACCACCTGGCCAACGCTCGGTTACGTAAGGCATGTTTACTTTGCTAACTTCTTCTGCAACAATATCTTTTGCTTGTTTTTTTGTTGCTACAAATAAAATTTTACGACCTGATTTAGCAATATTTTTCATTGCATTGGCAGCTTCATCAATTTTAATCACTGTCTTGTGTAGGTCAATAATGTGAATACCGTTACGCTCCATAAATATATAAGGAGCCATAGCAGGATTCCATTTACGCTTTAAATGCCCAAAATGAGCACCGGCGTCAAGTAATTGTTCAAATGTTACTCTTGGCATTTTTTTTTAATTTAAGTTTACATTCTGTAGTAACAATTATGAGGTAGAAGCTTATAAAATAAGAGCCGTCCCCATAATTTAGATACTAAACTTTGTTTATTCTCACTAAAAATATTAACGTTTACTAAATTGAAACTTCTTACGGGCAGCAGGTTGTCCTGGTTTTTTCCTTTCAACAACTCTTGGGTCTCTTGTAAGAAATCCTTGAGGCTTTAAGCTAGCGCGATATTCTGCATCTACTTTTAGTAGTGCTCTTGCTATGCCTAAACGCAAAGCCTCGGCTTGCCCTTTTATTCCACCACCATCTAAATTTGCTTTAACATCATAATCCTCTAATTTACCTAAAGTCAAAAAAGGTTGTTTAACGATATATTGATGTTGCATTAGCGTGAAATAATCTTCAAGCTTTCTATTATTAATAGTAATATTTCCTTTTCCGCTACTTAGATATACTCTTGCTACAGCAGCTTTTCTACGTCCTATTGCATTAAAAATTTCCATAATGCTATTTAATTGTATTTAAGTCCAACTTAGCCGGTTGTTGAGCTGAGTGTTTGTGCTCTGAACCAACATAAACATATAAATTTCTAAATAATTGCCTTCCTAAAGTGTTTTTAGGCAGCATTCCTTTAACAGCTTTTTCAACTGCTCTACCAGGGTGTTTTGCTAACATTTCCTCTAAAGTAGTTGTCCTTTGACCTCCAGGATAACCTGTATGTCTGATATAAGTTTTGTCAACTAACTTATTTCCGGTAACTGCAATTTTCTCGGCGTTAATCACAATAACATTGTCTCCACAATCTACGTGAGGAGTAAAATCTGTTTTATGTTTGCCGCGAAGAACAAAAGCCACTTTAGACGCTAAACGCCCTAAAATTTCACCTTCTGCATCAACAACAAACCACTGCTTGTTTACAGTTTCTCTATTTGCTGATAAAGTTTTGTACTTCAATGTTTTCACTATTTTAAAATTTTAAATAATAATAAATTATTTTTCACATTAGGCTGGATGACCAAACGGACTGCAAAAATAGTATTTTTTTTATTTATACAAGAAAATTTAGCAAATAAAATTTTAACTAAGCAAATAGTTTGTTTGCCTCTGTTTGCAACACTTTCACAGAGCTTGTATGTACACGGTAAAATTATTTATTTATATTTATCTCTATTTTTTATAAAATAAGCCTCATTTATCTCTGAATAAAAAAGCAAATATTAGCTATTTTTAACCATGTTTTGCAATTTGCTCTAATTTTTTTCTATCTAAAACTTTTATGCTTTTATTTACTGATGCAATTATTTTGTCTTTTTTAAATTCTGATATTATTCTAATAACATTTTCTGTCGTCATATCAATTAATTGGGCTATTTCTTTTCGTGAAAGTGGCAGAACAAAACTTTCTTTATTATAAATTTTGTCAGCAAATAAAATAATTATATATGCAATTCTGCCTCTAAGATGTTTTGAGTTTAATTGCAAATTTTGTAAAATAATTTTATCAGCATTTTTACTTATCCTTTCTAATAAGCTAAGTGCAAATTCTCCATTGCTTTTTATTATTTCTTTAATTTTATGTAAATTTACGCAACAAACAGTAGTGTCGTCTAAAGCTGAAATGCTATACTTGTGATAAGTCTCAGAAAATACAGATAATAAGCTTATATAGTCCATTGGTGTAGCAATATTAACTATTTTTTCTCTTCCATCGTAAAGTGTGTGGTAAGTTTTTACTAAGCCTGTTTTTATATAAAAAAATTCGTCTATTTTGTCTCCTTCACTTACAATTATATCTCCTTTTTTGTATGTCTTTTCTTGTTTAAAATTGCATAGAGAGTTGATTTCTAAGGAGTTAAGGCTTTCAAAAACCAACATTCTATAATCACATGCCTCGCAATTACAATTATTTTCTGTCATGTAGTTTTTCAATTTTAACTTTAAAATTGTGTAAATTTAACATTTTACAAATTATTTGCAAAAAAGAAAAGAAAATAAATTTTATTTTAAATACAATGTTTTTATATTTGCCCTGAAGAAATACAAAATATATTATGGCTAAAAATCACGACGAAGATTTAAAAAATCTTAATATTATTGGCAACGGAACTTCAATAATTGGAAATATTAGTTCAAATGGTGATATCAGAATAGACGGAAGCTTAGAAGGAAATTTAGATACCAAAGCTAAATTCGTTTTAGGTGCTACTGGCAGTATAAAAGGTGAAATTGTTTGTAGTACAAGCGAAGTTTCAGGACTTATAGAAGGAAAAATTATTGTTGAAGATATTTTAGTGCTAAAAGCAAGTGCTAAAATAATAGGTGATATTGTAACTTCTAAAATTTCTATTGAACCTGGTGCGATTTTTACCGGAACTTGTAATATGGGTGGAAATATTCAAGAAAAATAAAATATAGAACTTGACTGAAAATAAAGAAAATAATAAGAAAGAAAAGCCAGAAAAAGAAAACTTAAATAGATTTATAAAATATTCGACTTTGGGCTTTGAAATGATGGCTATGATTGGCTTAGGAACATGGGCAGGGGTTTCCTTAGATAAATATTTTGAAAACTCTACGCCGGGTTTTACTATTGGGTTGTCATTATTTTCAATTTTTGCTTCTTTATATCTTGTTATAAAACGCGTAATGAATGATAAGTAAAAGACAATTTAAGATTTTTATGAATTTTAGTTTTATTGCAATTTTAGTTTTTGCAATTCATTATCTTTTATTTTATTTTTTTCGAAGATATTTTTATGCTCCAAATATTTTTTGGGTACACCCGTTTTTATTTTTATTAAGTATTTTATTTATTTTTACGGTAAATATAATTTTTAAAAAAACTAAAAGAAAAAACATTGCTAATGCTTATATGCTAACAATTTTAGGAAAAATCATTTTTACTTTATTGTTTTTATTACCCTTATTTATAAATAATAATGTTTTTAAAAAAGAATATGTTTCCCAGTTCTTTGTAATTTATTTTGTTTATATGACAATTGAGTTGGTTTATTTGTCAAAATTGCTCAAAAGTAGTTAAATTAAAAAATATGACAAATATTATTAGGATATTTAATTTGAAGTTGTAAATTTGTAAACTACATTAAAAACTTTTTTAATTGAAATGAAACACATATTAATTATAAGTATAATTTTTGCAAGTTTGTTTTCAAAACAAGTTTTCGCATCAGAAAATAAAGAAAGCGAAGCTGAAAAACCTTTCAATGTTAAAGAAATGATTATGCATCATCTTAAAGATGCTCACGACTGGCATATTTTAGATTATAAAAAATCTGATGGAAGCGAAGTCGTTGTTTCTATTCCTTTACCTATTATTGTTTTTGCAAATGGAAAATTAGATATTTTTATGTCTTCGCAATTTGAACACGGAAAAAAACTTGTGGATAAAGGTGAAAATAAATACATAATTCATCATGATGTAATTTATTTAGCTGACGAGAATGGCGGTTTGAAAATTGAAACTAATGGAGAAGAAGAAAAAATATTAAATGCAAAACCCTTAGATTTTTCTATTACCAAAAATGTTTTTGCGATGCTTATTGTGTCTATAGTTATATTATGGATATTTATATCTGTTGCGAAAGCATATAAAAAACGCCCAGGAAGACCTAAGGGTTTGCAAGCTTTGATGGAGCCTTTAATAATGTTTGTAAAAGATGATATAGCTTATCCAAACTTAGGCCATAAAACAGATAAATTTTTACCATTCTTATTGTCAGTATTTTTCTTTATATTTTTCAATAATTTATTTGGTATAATTCCATTCTTTCCTGGTGGAGCTAACGTAACCGGTAATATTGCCGTAACTATGACTTTAGCAATATTTAGTTTTTTGATGATAAATGTGAATGGAAACAAACATTACTGGAAACACACTTTATGGATGCCTGGTATTCCAACTTTTGTGCGTCCAATTTTAGCAGTAGTTGAAGTTATGGGAATGTTTGTAAAACCAGTTGCATTAACAATTCGTCTATTTGCTAATATAACAGCAGGACATATTATTATATTGAGTTTAGTGGGTTTAATTTTTATTTTTAAATCTTTAGCAATGGCTCCGGTAACATTTTTGTTTGTAATTTTTATGAACGTCTTAGAGTTTTTGGTTGCGTTTTTACAAGCATATGTGTTTACAATGCTGTCAGCTTTATTTATAGGTATGGCAGTAGAAGAGCCGGAACATGGTCATTAGAATTTTTTTATGTTTAACTTAAATAAATTAGAATTATGGTAGGATTAGGATTACCAGCTTTTGGTGCTGCATTAGCAGTAATTGGAGCAAGCTACGGAATTTCAAAAATTGGTGGCGCAGCTATGGACGCAATAGCAAGACAGCCTGAGGCTGCAAAAAACGTACAAATGTCAATGATTATTTCATGTGCACTTATTGAAGGTGTGGCACTATTTGGCGTTGTTGTTGCTCTATTGCAAGGTTAAAACAAACTTACATTTCCCGATGGGCGATTGGCTCCGGGAAATGTTTTTTAAAAATTTAAAAATATTAAAATAATATAATATGGAACTCGTAACGCCCGGAATAGGTTTGATTTTTTGGACAACTATTATCTTCTTGATTTTGATGTTAGTGCTTGGAAAATTTGCCTGGAAACCAATAAATAAAATGATTAGCGACAGAAATCAAAGTATAGAAGATGCTTTGAATATGGCAGAAAAAGCTCGCGAGGAAATGAAAGAACTAAAAGCAGGTAACGAAAAAATTATGGCCGAAGCTAGAATAGAAAGAGATAATATTCTTAAAGAAGCTAAAGAGCTTAAAGACCAAATTGTTGCAGAAGCTAAAAAAGAAGCAGGAAAAGAAGTGGAAAAGTTGAAAAAATCTGCTTCTATGGAAATTGCTGCACAAAAAGCAGCAGCTGTAGAAGAAATTAGAAATCAAGTTTTAGATTTATCAGTTTTAGTTGCTGAAAAAGTTATTAGACGTGAAGTGAAAGACAAAAATGCTAACCAAGTTTTAGTTGATGATATTTTAAAAGACGTAAAGTTTAATTAATTATGAACCAAAGTAAAATATCAGTTAGGTATTCAAAAGCAATTTTTGAGTCTGCTAAAGAACAAAATATTCTTGATGAAATTTATGCAGATTTTCAGCTAATTACAAGCAGTATTAAAGCAAATGAGAATTTTTATCAAATTTTTACAAGCCCAGTAATAAAATTTAAGGATAAGAAAAATGTGCTAAATAATGTGTTTTCTAATTCTATAACAAAAATAAGCCTTAAGTTTTTATTTATGTTGATTGATAATAATAGAGAAGCTTATATTTCAGATATTGCTCGTGAATTTGCATCTCTTTATAGAGAATATAAAAATATTAAAGAAGTTGTGCTTACTACAGCTACAGATATTGACAATTCAATTTCTCAAAAATTTGCTGAAAATGTTTCTAAGGAGTTAAATTGCAAAGTTGAATTAGTGCAAAATGTTAAACCTGAAATAATCGGGGGCGTAGTTGTAAGAATTGACAATTTATTATTAGATATGAGTGTTGAAACTCAATTAAGAAATATTAAATCAGAGTTAAGAATAGAAAAATATTAAAAATTAAAAAAATAATATAGCAGTTATGGCAGACATTAAACCATCAGAAGTATCACAAATTTTAAAACAACAATTAGAAGGTTTAAGTTTAAAAACAAACCTTGAAGAAGTTGGAACTGTTTTACAAATTGGAGACGGTATTGCTCGTATTCATGGCTTGGATAATGTTCAAGCAAATGAATTAATAGAATTTGAAAATGGAGTTAAAGGTATAGTTTTAAATCTTGAAGAAGATAACGTAGGAGCTGTGCTTTTAGGACGTAGTGAAGATATTAAAGAAGGCAATATTGTAAAACGATTAAGACGTATTGCCTCAGTTATGGTAGGTGAAGAAATGTTAGGCAGGGTAGTTAATACTATTGGCGAAGCATTGGACGGTAAAGGGCCTATTGGTGGCGAACTTTACGAAATGCCTTTAGAAAGAGTTGCCCCCGGTGTGATTTTTCGTCAACCTGTAACAGAGCCTTTGCAAACAGGTATTAAAGCCATAGACTCTATGATACCTATTGGGCGTGGACAAAGAGAGCTTATTATTGGAGACCGCCAAACTGGTAAAACTGCAATTGCAATAGATACTATTATCAATCAAAAATCATTTTATGATAATGGAGAACCTGTATATTGCATTTATGTTGCAATTGGTCAAAAAGGTTCTACAGTTGCTAGTATTGCACGAACTTTAGAAGAAGCAGGTGCTTTAGATTATACGGTTATTGTTACAGCTTCTGCCTCCGACCCAGCAGCTATGCAGTTTTATGCCCCATTTGCTGGTTGTGCTATAGGCGAATATTTTAGAGATACTGGTCGTCCTGCATTAATTATTTATGACGACTTATCTAAACAAGCAGTTTCTTATCGTGAAGTATCTCTGTTGTTAAGAAGACCTCCAGGTCGTGAAGCTTATCCAGGTGATGTTTTCTATTTGCACTCTAGATTACTTGAAAGAGCTGCTAAAATTATTCAATCTGATGAGATTGCTGCAAAAATGAACGACTTGCCTGAAAGTATCAGACACAAAGTTAAAGGTGGGGGTTCACTTACAGCTCTTCCGATAATTGAAACCCAAGCAGGTGATATTTCTGCATATATTCCAACAAACGTAATTTCAATTACAGATGGACAAATTTTCTTAGAGTCTGATTTGTTTAATGCAGGTATCCGTCCAGCTATTAATGTTGGTGTTTCTGTATCACGAGTAGGAGGTAATGCTCAAATCAAATGTATGAAAAAAATTGCAGGAACTTTAAAAATTGACCAAGCTCAATTTGAAGAACTTGAATCTTTCTCTAAATTTGGCTCTGACCTTGATGCTGTTACGCTTGCAGTTTTAGATAAGGGTAGAAAAAATGTGGAAATATTAAAACAAGGACAATATTCACCAGTTAGTGTAGAAAATCAAGCTGCAATTATTTTTTGTGGAACAAATGCTTTGTTAAGACATGTACCACTCAATAAAATTAGTGAATTTGAAACTGAATATATTGATTATCTAAATTTAAACCATAAAGATATTATGGAGAGATTAGCAACAGGTGAATATAGTGATGAAATTACTGATGTTTTAACAAAAGTTGCTAAAGAATTTTCAGATAAATATAAAAATTAAACTAATTCATGTCAGGATTAAAAGATATACGTAATAGAATTGCTTCTGTAAAATCAACCAGACAGATTACTTCAGCCATGAAAATGGTTTCTGCAGCCAAGTTAAAAAAGGCTCAAAATATGCTGGTGCAAATTAGACCTTATTCTGATAAGCTTAAAGAGGTTTTACAAGAAGTAAGCTCGGGTTTAGATAAAAATCATAATAATATTTTTATAAACGAAACTGAATCTAAGTCTGTTTTAATTGTACTTATGGCCTCAAATAGAGGGCTTTGTGGTGCATTTAATACAAATATTTGTAAAAAAGCTATTAGTTATGTAAACGAAAATTATTCAGAACAAGCAGAGCAAGGAAATGTTAAATTCTATTGCATTGGGAAAAAAGCTGTTGATTATATTAAAAAGACAAAATTTGAAATTTATAAAAGTGAGATTGAAATCTTTGATAATTTAACTTATTCTAACACTAATAATATTAGTGAGTCCTTGATGGAAATATTTGCTAATGAGGAGTTTGATAGGATAGACTTAGTTTATAATAATTTTCAAAATGCTGCTGTTCACAAACAAATTGTAGAGCAGTATTTACCTATGACAATAGAAGTAGAAGAAAGGCTTTTTCCTTCCGACTATATATTTGAGCCTGGAATTAATGATATTTTGGACGAAATGATTCCAAAATTTTTAAAAACACAATTTTATAAAACTATTTTAGACACAAACGCAGCAGAACATGGAGCTAGAATGACAGCTATGCATCAAGCAACTGATAATGCTACAGAAATGATTAAGGATTTAACTTTAATGTATAATAAGGCTCGTCAAGCTTCTATTACTAACGAAATATTAGAAATTACTAGTGGAGCAGAAGCTCTTAAAGGATAAAAAAAGCTAAGTTTTAAACCAGCTTATTTTTAGAGATTTTTAATTTGCAATAAATGCATCATAAATAATTTGATGAGTTTTTCTAATAATATTTTGCCTAAAAATACCTCCATTTTTCACATCCGGGTGTACGCGATTAGATAAAAACACATATATTATTTCATTTTCAGGGTCAATCCACAATGCACAACCTGTAAAACCAGTATGACCATAAGTTTTTAAAGAACAAGATTCAGCATTTAGGTTTTTTGTCGACACTTTATCAAAGCCCAATCCTCTATGATTTTCGGGTTGAGTAGAAGAAAACATTTTTATAGTATTTTGTTTTAAATATCTTTTTCCTCCATAAGTTCCTCCATTTAGCCACATTTGTCCAAGTATTCCCAAGTCAGAGGCGGTAGAAAATAAGCCAGCATTTCCTGATATTCCACCTAACATTGCTGCCGAAGGGTCATGCAC
>JALOAQ010000071.1 GCA_023228725.1 Bacteroidales bacterium
ATACCATATAATTAATCATTTAACTGAAGAAGTTAGTAATGAAACCAGAAATGTTTTAGTTGAATCAGCAAGAATAGCTAGGGGAAATATAAAAGATATAAAAGAGCTAAATGCAAAAGATTTTGATGCACTTGTTCTTCCTGGCGGTTTTGGAGCGGCTAAAAATTTATCTTCTTTTGCTTACGAAGGCGAAAACTTTAGAGTTGACACAGATGTAGAAAGAGTTGTTAAAGATTTTCATAATTCAAAAAAACCAATAGCGGCTTTATGTATTGCTCCTGTAATTATTTCGAAAGTTCTTGGTGCTGAAGTTACAATTGGCAATGATAAAGAAACTGCCACAATTATCGAACATGTTGGAGGTAAGCATATTATTAAAGATTATCACGAAATAGCTATTGATACAAAAAATCTTATTGTAACTAACCCATGCTATATGATTGCTGATGATATTTATAAAGTTTGGTTGGGTGCCGAAGCCAGCATTGAAGCATTGCTTGGTTTAATAAAATAATTATTCTTAAAATAAATATTATACAGGCTTAAATTCTATTGTAACATTTCCTGTTTGATCTCCTGCTCCAGGCTTTGCTTCATACTTCCATTGTTTCACAGCATCAGTTGCAGGTTGAACGCATTCATTACAGTTTGTACTAACAAGACTTACGCTAATCACGTTACCTTTATCATTTACAATAATTTTTAGCACAACTTTTCCAACCATATTATCTTTTCCAACAGGATTTACTTTATTTAAAATTTTTCTATTTCCTATTCCTCCGCCAACACCGCCTGGTCCGCTTCCACTACCTTGTCCGCCTGTTCCCAATCCTGGATTTCCATCTCCGCTACCTGTTCCTGCATTTCCACTACCTGTTCCACTACCAAAAACTCCACCACCAAACATATTATTAATTCTGTCTGCATTGGGATTTGTTGGTGTAACAGACGTTTCTGTTTGGTCAGTGTTTGGTTTAGGGTCTTGAACTGTTGGGTTATTACCTGATTGCATAAAGGGGGCATCTTCATTTGTCTGCGTGTTCACGCCTTCATTTGAAGAGATTTGAGAAGAGGTGTTTTGTGCGTTTGATGAGTTGTTTGGCGATGAAGCACCAGCATTGATGTTACCGCCCCCTTCAAAATCAATCAGTATGCCTTCTTCTGGAGGAAGAGGCAATGGTGTTGTGAATCCTAATAAAAAAAGCAAAACACCAACAATTATACTATATATAATTGCTGCTAAAATTCCATATATATTATGCTCTTTAAGATTCATATTATTCAGGCTTAGTTGCCAAAATTAATTTCCAATTATTATTTTTTGAAATATTCATAATTTTTACCACTTGCTCCATTGGAACAGATTTATCAACATGCAAAGAAACATATGGTTCTTCTTGTCCGACAAGCTCTCTAATTAATAATTGCTCTACATCTGCTTCATCGCAAGGCTGTGTTCCAACTGCAAACACATAAGTTCCATCATTCATATCTTTTATAGATACTGTTGTAAAAGGCTTAGCTTGAGTTTGGCTATTACTTGATGGAAGCAATAATTTTAATGCATTTGGTGCAATCATGGTAGAAGTAATCATGAAAAAAATAAGCAACAAGAATACCAAATCAGACATTGACGACATGCTGAATTCTGCACTTACTTTACTTCTGCTTTTTATAGCCATAATTAAATTATTTTACAGGTTCGTTTAGAATATCCATAAACTCTGTGGTTTTTGCTTCAAGTTGTACAACTAAACTAGTAATTCTTGCAACCAAAATATTGTAAGCAAAATAAGCTAAAATACCAACTATAAGACCACCTACTGTTGAAACTAAAGCTTCATAAATTCCACCCGACAAAGTACCTATATCTAAATTATTTCCTGCGTTAGCCATTGAGTAAAAGGCAGTTACCATACCAGTTACTGTTCCAAGAAAACCTAACATAGGAGCTCCCCCAGCAATGGTTGCTAAAACAGGCAAACCTTTTTCTAATTTCGCTACTTCTTGTTTACCTACATTTTCTACAGTAGTGTTGATATCACTTAAAGGACGACCAATACGGCTAATACCCTTTTCAATCATTCTTGCCAAAGGACCATCTTGAACTCTACATAAGTCAATAGCAGAATCAATTTTTCCTGAAAAAATATTGTTCTTAATATTGTCCATAAAAGCCCTTTGTTCTTTCTTAGCTTTCTGAATAGCAATAAACCTATCTATAAATAAATAAACGGCAATTACTGATAATAATCCTAAGATTATCATAATTACACCACCTTTAGTTGCTAATTCAAACAAAGATAAAGTCTCTTCTGTAGGAACAGGATTAACAACATTTTGCAAACTATCTACATTTAAAAATAACATAATTAAAATTTTACTTTTATTTTTTCTTCTTTTTTACGAAATTATACACATTTTTATTTTTAAATCAATTATTTAAAGGTTTTTATTAACATGAAAATGTTAAATCAAACAACTTATTTATTAAACGCTAATAAACTGTTGTTTATTGCATTGAAATTTCTCAAAATATTCATATTGTTGAAAATTATTGCGTTTTTGTTTATTAAAGCTTTAAAATAAGTTATGAAAATAGAATATTATAAGGTATTTTTGCAAAAATTAAAAGTAAATATATGAAATTTTTTATTGATACAGCAAATTTAGACCAAATAAAAGAAGCACAAGCTCTTGGTGTTTTAGACGGCGTAACTACCAATCCTTCACTAATGGCAAAAGAAGGAATTGCAGGTAAAGAAAATATTTTAAATCATTATTTAAAAATTTGCGAAATTGTAAATGGCGATGTTTCAGCTGAAGTTATTAGCACAGACTATCAAGGTATTATTAAAGAAGGTGAGGAATTAGCTGCCTTACACCCTCAAATTGTGGTAAAAGTTCCAATTATTAAAGATGGAATTAAAGCAATAAAATATTTTTCGGAAAAAGGAATACGTACAAATTGTACTTTGGTATTTTCTGTTGGGCAAGCACTTTTAGCTGCAAAAGCAGGTGCTACTTATGTTTCGCCTTTCATTGGCCGCCTCGATGACAACAGTACTGACGGAGTTGAGCTTATTGGGCAAATTGTAGATATGTATAATTACTATGAATTTGACACACAAGTTTTAGCTGCGTCAATTCGTCATACAATGCACATTATCAAATGCTTAGAAATGGGAGCTGATGTAGCAACCTGTCCTCTAAATGCAATTTTAGGATTATTAAAACACCCTTTAACAGATATTGGTTTAGAACAATTTTTAAAAGACTATAATAAACTAAATAAATAAAATGGCCTTATTTTTACGTATGCATCCCGAAAACCCATCGGAAAGGCATATAAACCAAATAGTAGATATTTTAAAAAACGGTGGGGTAATTATTTACCCCACTGATACAGTATATGGTATTGGTTGTGATATTACCAAACAAAAAGCAATTGAAAAAGTAGCACTAATTAAAGGAATTAGACCAGAAAAAGCAAACTTTTCTTTTATCTGTTACGACCTTAGCCATATTTCAGACTTTACAAAACCTTTAAACAACACTATTTTCAAACTAATGAAAAGGAATTTGCCTGGTCCTTTTACATTTATTTTAGAAGCCAATAATAATGTTCCAAAAATATTGAAAGCAAATCGAAAATCTATAGGTATAAGAGTTCCTAACAACAATATTATACGTGAAATTGTGAAAAATTTAGGTAATCCCATTTTAACAAGTTCATTAAAAACAAATGACGAAATTATTGAATACAACACCGACCCTGAATTGATTTTTGAAGAATATGAAAATATTGTTGATGCAGTTATTGACGGTGGTTATGGTGGATTAACAGCCTCTACAATAATAGATTGTACTAATAGCGAACCAGAAATTATTAGATTAGGAAGTATTGAACCTGAATTTTAAATTTATATATTTATTTTCTCCAGAATGTTTTTGTAAATAAAATCATTACTGTAAAAAGCTCTAAACGTCCAACTAACATCATAAAGGATAAAAGCCATTTACCAAAAATACTAATTTCTGAAAAACTAGCAGAAGGACCAAACGAGCCTAAAGCAGGACCAACATTACTAATACTTGCTACAACGGCTCCTAAAGAACTTGTAAAATCTAAATCTGTAAATGATAAAACTATTGTTCCTAAAACAATTAATACAGCATATAAAATAACAAATGCTAAAACGCTATTAACAGTTTTTTCTGAGAGCACAAGCTTATTATATCTAACCGGCAATACTGCATTTGGAAATAAAAGCCGTTTAAATTCAAGAATGCTATTTCTCAATAAAACATGTATTCTAACAACTTTAATACCTCCACTAGTAGAACCGGATGAACCACCAATTAGCATAACTACTAATATTATCAACCACAATCCGTTTGGATGCCACTGAGTATAATCATTTGTACTAAATCCCGTTGTTGTCATTACCGAGGCGACCTGAAAAAATGAATCTCTTATAGATTTTTCTATTGGTAAATCCATATAAAACCAAAGTCCAAGAGCAAGTATAGAACTTAGGCTTATGATTAAAAACAAATAAAATTTTACTTCTGTATTTTTAATAAGTTTTTTAATTTTTCCTGTAAGTCCAAAATATAATACACTATAATTAATTCCCGATAAAATCATAAATACTAAAATAATATAATGTATTGAAGGAGCCGACCAATAAGCAATACTGGCTTGTTTTGTGGAATATCCACCTGTTGCCATTGTTGTAAATGCATGATTTATTGCATCAAACCAATCCATGCCTGAAAAAAATAATAAAACACTTAATATAAATGTTAATGATATATAAACTAACCAAAGTTTTTTTGCAGTTCCTTTAATTCGCGGATGTAGTTTATCTGTAGAAATGCCTGGCACTTCAGCTACAAACAATTGCATACCACCAGATTTAACAATAGGAATTGTAGCAATTGATAACACAATTATTCCCATCCCGCCTATCCACTGGGTTAAACTACGCCAAAATAAAAGTCCGTGAGGCAAACTCTCAATATTATCTAAAATAGAAGCACCTGTTGTTGTAAACCCAGACATAGTTTCAAAAAAAGCATCAGTAAAATTTGGAATATAACCACTAATAAAAAAAGGCAAAGAGCCAAACAAAGATAAAACTATCCAAGCTAAACTTACTATCAGATAAGATTCGCGTTTATCAACCTTTTTATCAATTTTAAAATTTGGAATAACTAATAATAAGCCTACAAGAAAAGTAATTATTGCAGAAATTAATAAAAATTGAAAATCTATTTCTGAATATATTGTAGAAATTGCAACGGCAACAAACATAAAAACGCTTTCCACCAATAGAAGTGCTCCAAGAAAAAGCATTATAATTTTATGTTTGAGCATTTGATTGTATTTATATTTTATACAAAAATAAAACTATTTAGTTATAAAAATAAAAAAAGCCTGACAAAATTGTCAAGCTTTTTCTTGTCGGGGTGGCAGGATTCGAACCTGCGGCCCCCTGCTCCCAAAGCAGGTGCGCTAACCGGACTGCGCTACACCCCGTAATATTTATAATCATGCATTCCGAACTATGCGACCCTCCCGATAACAAATCGGGATACGATAACCAGACTGCGCTACACCCCGTAATATTTATAATCATGCATTCCGAACTATGCGACCCTCCCGATAACAAATCGGGATACGCTAACCGGACTGCGCTACACCCCGTAATATTTATAATCATGCATTCCGAACTATGCGACCCTCCCGATAACAAATCGGGATACGATAACCGGACTGCGCTACACCCCGTAATATGTTTACTTTGCATTCAGAATTGAGATATGCTAGGTAATGATTATTTTTATTATATAAAATATTTAAAAGAACTTCCCTTATGTTTTGGGACTGCAAAAATAATACAATTCTGAATAAAACAAATTATTTTTGATAAATATTTGAAAAAAAAATATGTTTTATTTATTTCTTAAAACTTTTAGTATGCTAATTGATTAAATATCTGCACTTTACAATATAAATTTATTTATGATTTTTAAAAACAAATAAAAAAACAAGTACTAAAAAACATAAACATAAATATTTCTAAAAACAGTAATAGTTTAATTTATATAGTTTTTAAACTGTTAATTGTATAAATTTCAAAATTTACGCATAGGTATTTATGTCTTATATATATTTTTACAAAAATAAAATCGCTACTAAATTATTGCGATTAAAATATTATTTAACATTTTTTTTTATGAAAAAAACTATTTTATTATTATCTTGTATTTTTTTAGCTTCAATTTTAATTTCTCAAACAAATTTAATCAAGCTAGACCCTAAATTATCTGAAAACTTTAATATAGAAATTTTAGAGCAAAATTCAGAAAGCATAACTATTTTATTAACAAATAATTCTTATTGGCTGAAACAAGTTGAAACACCTAAAGGAAGCTCTGTAATAGTAAACTCGCCAAAAGCAAAAAATAATTTTCCTAAAGGAAGTCCAGATTTGCCCATTATTACGACTTCGATAATAATTCCTAATCAAGGCGGATTTAAATACGATATACTTTCTTCGGAATATACAACAATTCAGGATATAGATATTGCCCCTTCTAAAGGCACAATTTATAGAAATCAAAACCCTGAGGATATTCCTTATGAATATGGTAGAGAGTATCTTACAGATGAGTTTTTCCCGATAAATTCTGCTTATCTTTCCGACCCATTTATTATGCGTGATCTAAGAGGAGTAAATATTAGTTTTTCCCCTTTTACTTATAATGCAATTCAAAGAGAATTAAGAGTTTACAGTGAAATTATTTTAAAAATTACTTTTACAAATGATGATTTCCCAAATCCAATTTATACTAACAAAGCAAAAAATTCCTATGAATTTAACACTTTGTATGAACGTAATTTTATAAATTATAAATCTAATTCTAAATATACTCCTATTGATGAAGGTAGCCCAGGCAAAATTTTAATAATTTCAAAAGATTCTTATGCTAATGCCATGACACCTTATATTAATTGGAAACTTGAAAAAGGTATAGAAACAGAAATGGTTTTAATTAGCTCAATAGGTACAAACTCAAGTCAGTTAAAATCTTTTATTCAAAATTATTATGATAATAATGATTTAACTTATGTTCTACTTGTTGGTGATGCAGAAGACATTCCAGTAATAAATGTTAACTCCGGATATTCTCAAAATTATACTGATAATGGCTACACATATTTAGCAGGAAATGATGGATATGCTGATATTTTCATTGGTCGTTTTTCAGGAAATTCTATTGAGGATATTGAAACCCAAGTTCAAAGAACAGTAAGTTATGAAAGAGACCTAAATACTTCTGACACTTGGTTGGCAAACGGCTTCACTTCTGCATCATCTGAAGGTGCCGGTAATGGGCATAATGGAGAATCTGATGTCGCACATATGAATATCATAAAAAACAAATTGCAAAACTATGGATACACAATCACCTCTGTAAACGAATCCGGTGGAAATAATACACAAATTAGCAATCATTTTAATTCAGGAACCGGAATTGCAAATTATATTGGTCACGGTGATGTTACTTTGTGGGTAAATACAAGTTTTACAAATTCTAACGTAAATTCATTAACAAACGAAAACAAACTGCCTTTTATTTGGAGTGTTGCCTGCGTAAATGGAGATTTTAAAGGAAAAACATGTTTTGCTGAAACTTGGTTAAGAGCCAGAAAAAATAATAATCCAACAGGAGCTATTGCATTTTTAGGTTCTACAATCAATCAATCTTGGCAAGAACCTATGACGGGGCAAGACGAAATGGTTGATATTTTAATTGAATCATATTCTTCTAATATAAAAAGAACTTTTGGCGGTTTGTCTTTTAATGGAATGTTTAAAATGATTGAAGCCGGGGGCTCAGGTCAAGAAATGGCAGATACTTGGACACTGTTTGGAGACCCTTCTTTAATGATTAGAACAAAAACTCCTCAAGAAATGAGTATTTCTCATAATTCTGTCATTACAATTGGCGAATCTTCTTTTCAAGTAAATTGCGACTCAGAAAATGCTTTAGTTTCACTAACGAGATTTAATGAAATAGAAGAAAAAATTGAAATTCTCGGTACCGGATATGTAAGTGGAGGAATTGCCGATGTTTATTTTGATGAACTTTCACTTCCGGGAACTATTCTAATAAGCGTAACTGCTTTTAATAAAGTAACTTATCAAGAGGAAATTTTGGTAATTGTGCCAGATGGTCCTTATATTATCCATTCAGAATATTCTATTAATGATGAAGAAGGAAATAATAATGGCTTAGCAGATTATAATGAAACTATTTATATTAACGAAACATTGAAAAATGTAGGTGTTACTGATGCAAACTCAGTACTAGCAAGTTTAAGTTTAGAGAACACAAGTTATGCAAGCCTAATAGAAAGTGAGAAAAATTTTGGTCAAATAAATGCAGACGAAACTAAAACAGAAAACAAAGCTTTTAAACTAACAATTGCTGATGGAATAGCTGACCAAACCAATATTAAAACTATACTTACAATTACTGATGAAAATGAAAACGAATGGACAACTAATTTTAACATACCAGTTAATGCTCCTAAAATAAAATTATATTTCCACTCAATTGACGATAGTGAATTTGGAAATAATAATGGCTTAATGGATGCAGGCGAAACGCTTAGTTTAAAAGTTCAAGCTAAAAATATTGGACATGCAAGTTCTATAGCCGGGCTAATAAACATAAGTTCTGATAGCGAGTACATTAGCATAAACAACTCAAATTTCGACATGCCCATTCTAGCCGAAAACGAAGATATAGTTTTTAGTTTTGACCTTGTTTTAAATGAAGAAATCCCAGTTGGGACAATGATTTACTTTGATTTTCAAGCAAGTGCAGGAATGTATTCTGCTAGTTTAAATTCTGGTTTTAGTATTGGCGATCAAATAGAAGACTGGGAATCAAATACTATGACTAATTATGAATGGATAAACAGCACTTCTCACCCTTGGACAATTGTTAGTAACGAAGTTTACGAAGGTGAATATGCTTTAAAATCAGGAACTCCATTAGGTGGTGGTGAATCTTCACTTATAATAAATTTAAACCTGCTAAACGATGATGTAATTGAGTTTTACAAAAAAGTAAGTTGCGAACCTGGTTATTCTTTTTGGGGATTCGAGATGTTATATGATTATTTAGCTTTTTATATAGACGATGATAAAAAGAAGACTTGGGATGGAGAAGTTGCTTGGTCAAAAGAAACTTTTAATATTTCAGCCGGTCAACATGAAATCAAATGGACATATATAAAAGATAATCAAATAAACCAAGGTCAAGATTGTGCATGGTTAGACAATATAAAACTTCCTCCTCATCAAAATTCTACAATAATAATAACCAGCACTAGCGACATAGAGGAAAACTCCATGGATATTTATCCAAACCCTGCACAAGATATGGCTTATTTGAATATAAACGTAAAAGAAAATTGTTCTGCAATAATTAAAATTACAAATTTAAGTGGACAAATTGTATATGAGTTTCCAAATTCTATAAATATTTATTCCGGCGAAAATACAATTTTAATTAACACTCAATATTTTGCAAATGGAATTTATATACTTAGTGTAAATACAAATTCAGAAACATTTAACTCAAGATTAATTATCAATAAATAAAAGAGGCTGTGTCAAAACAATTTTTAAAACAATAAACTTTCAAGCTGTTTCAGAAGTGTTAAAATGCAAGGCTCTGAAATTGAGGACGAAGGAGCGTACAGAAGTACGTGACTAAGTCCGAATATTGAAAGTAACGAAGCAGTTTGACACTTATGAGACAGCGCCTTATAAAATTAAAATTTATGAATAAGATTATATTTCTATCCACTTTTATTTTCATAAGTTTAAATGTTTTTTCCCAACAAGAATTTACAGAAGCAGAACGTAGCAAATACCACATGAACTCCCCTGAAGAGTTTAACACAAGTTACAGAACTCGTTCATTTAACTCCACTCCTCCCCCAAGTAATGGTACACGAAGCATTGCTGAATTTGAACCAAATCAAGGCGTTATTATTTCATATCCTTATAATTTTGCAATTCCATATACTTTAATTTCTGAACTTTCTCAATATGTAAAAGTTTATGTGGTTTGTTCATCTTTTTTGCAATCTAATGTTTCAAATAATTTGCAAAACAATGGAGTAAATATGGAAAATATTGAGTTTATAACTGCCCCAATAGATTCTGAATGGACTAGGGATTTTAGTCCAATTTTTATTGAGTACAGCGAAGACAACAAAATAGGAATAGTTGATTTTCCATATAACCGACCAAATAGAATTAATGATGACAACCTTCCTATTGTGCTTGGTGATTATTGGGGACTAGAAGTTTTTGGAATGAATTTAGTTCATACAGGCGGAAATTATATGACAGACGGACTTGGCATAGCCGCTTCTTGCGATTTAGTTTATACGGAAAATCCAAATTTAGACCAAGAAGAAGTTAAAATTTTAGCAAAAGATTATTTAGGAATTGAAAACTATCACTTAGTGAATGACCCTCTAAATGATTATATAGAACACATTGATTGCTGGGGAAAGTTTTTGGCAGTTGATAAAATTTTAATTACACGTGTTCCTGCTAACGACCCAAGATATGCTGAATTTGAAGCTATGGCAGATTATTGGGCTAATCAAACTACAAGCTATGGAAATAAATATAAAGTCTATCGCACAAATTGGATGATGGACAAAAATGCTTACACAAATTCTTTAATTATGAATAATAAAGTTTTTGTAGCATTTAATACCGGAGCAGCAGGAGCTTTTAATGATGATGCGGCAGCAGTTTATGAAGAAGCAATGCCAGGATACGAAATAATTGGTATAGAATATAATAAATGGTATAGTACTGACGCACTTCATTGCAGAACTCACGAAGTACCTGATTTTGAAATGCTTAAAATTATACACCAAGCATATATAGACGAAGTAGATTTCCAAGAATCATATATTTTCAAAGCTGATGTTTATTCTTTTAATAATTCCAATTCTGTTAATGAAGTAAAATTAATATATAGTATTAATAACGGAGATTTTTTGGAAATGGAAATGGAAAATATTTCTAATAAAACCTATGCTACAAGTTTAGATTTTTTAAGCGAAGGCGATGAAATCAGATATTATATTCAAGCGAAAGACAGCAGACCAAAAACTGAAAATCTTCCATATATTGGTCAAGACGATCCTTTTACATTCAGAATTATAAATTCTACTAAAAACTCAGAAATTAGTATAAATCAATATATTAAAGCATATCCTAATCCTGCAACAGATATTTTGTATTTTATTAGCAATGACATTCCAAACGATGATTATACCATAGAAATTTACAACCAATTTGGACAAATAATTAAAACTTTAAATATTAAAATTACAAATATTGATTGGAAAATTTCAGGCATAGATATTTCCGACTTAAATTCAGGTCTTTATTCAATTATTGCAAAATCAAAAAAAGAAATTTTTTCTAGCAAATTCATAAAATTATAATGAAAATAAGCTAATATTTGGCGATTTCAATTTAAACAAATTCTAAATTACGCAAAGTTTTCAATAATATGTTTAAAAAACATAGAAATAGCTTACAAAAATCTTAAATTTGCAATATTATTTTTGATAAAAAAATGAAACAAACATCTACTATTGAACACAAAGGAACTATTACAGACATAACACAAGGCAAAATAATAGTTGAATTAAATGTTCTATCGGCTTGTGCTAATTGTCATTCAAAATCACTGTGTAGTTTAGATAGCGCCCAAAAAATTATTGAAGTTTTTGATAATGGATTTTCTTATAAAATTGGTGAAACCGTAAATGTAATTATGCGTCAATCTCTTGGTAAAAAAGCCTTATTTTTGGGCTATATTTTACCATTTTTTATTATTTTGATTGCTTTAATTATTTGCACTAATCTTGATTTAAGCGAGGGTTTAGCAGGACTTATTTCCTTAGCAACATTAATTCCTTATTATGCTTCATTATATTTATTTAAAAATAAACTTAAAAAAGAATTTAATTTTAGTATAGAAAAAATTTAAACTTTTTATTATATGGATATTGTCATAAATACCTTAATTAGCTTGAGCCTGCTAGGAATAATTTTAGCAGTAATTTTATATTTTATTGCTCAAAAATTTAAAGTTATTGAAGATCCTAGAATAGATGTAATTCAAGAACTATTACCTGGTGCAAATTGTGGTGGCTGTGGCTATCCCGGTTGTAGAGGTTTTGCTGAAACAATAGTGAAAACAGGAAGTTTAGATAGCATGAATTGCCCTGCCGCAGGTAATGAAGGAATGAAAAAAATTGCTGAGGCTATGGGCTTGAGTGTTGAAGAAAAAGAAGTGCAAATTGCTGTTGTTAGATGCAATGGAACACCGGAAAAAAGGAAAAAAACCACAATATTTGACGGACCTACAAGTTGTGCCATAGAAAGTGCATTATTTAAAGGAGATACAGATTGTCCATACGGTTGTTTAGGCTTAGGCGACTGCGTTGCTGTTTGTCCATTTGACGCAATCCACATGGACGAAGAATCGGGCTTGCCTTTAGTTGATGAAGAAAAATGTACTGCCTGTGGTTTATGCGTAAAAGCTTGTCCAAAAAACATTATTGAACTTAGAAACAAAGGAAAGAAAAATCGTAGAATTTATGTTTCTTGTGTAAATAAAGATAAGGGCGGCGAAGCAAAACGTGCTTGTGATGCAGCATGTATTGGCTGTGGCAAATGTGTTAAAGTTTGTCCTTTCGATGCAATTACATTAGAAAACTTTTTAGCTTATATAGACTTTGAAAAATGTAAACTTTGTAGAAAATGTGCTCCGGTTTGCCCTACAGGTGCAATTTTGGAAACAAATTTTCCACCTAGAAAAGAAAAAGTTGAACAAGCTGAAACTTTGGCAAATTAAAACATTACTAACTTAATTATAGGAGATTGAAAACGTGTTAAAAACATTTCCACTTGGTGGTGTTCACCCAAAAGAAAATAAATTTTCGGCAGGTAAAAAAATAGAAAATATTGATTTACCAAAAATAGTAAACATACCGATATCACAACATATTGGCTCTCCAGCTCAAGCAATAGTTGCTAAAGGAGATTCGGTTAAAGTTGGGCAACTAATTGCTAAAAGTACAGGTTTTGTTTCTGCAAATATCCATTCTTCAGTATCAGGAAAAGTTTTAAAAATTGATAAAGTTTTAGACTTAAGCGGGTACAAACAAACTTGCATAATTATAGAAGTCGAAAACGATGAATGGATTGAAAGTATTGACAGAACTAAAGATTTAGTAAATAATTTAGATATTAGTATTGAAGATATTAAAAACAAAATTATAGAAAATGGAATTGTAGGACTTGGAGGGGCAACTTTTCCAACTCATGTAAAACTTTCAATCCCTCCAGGCAAAAGCTGTAAACACTTAATTATCAATGCGGTAGAATGCGAACCTTATTTAACTTCTGACCATCAGCTAATCTTAGAAAAAGCAGACGAAATTTTAGTTGGCTGTAAACTAATTCAAAAAGTAGTTGGTGCAGAAAATGTTTTAATAGGAATAGAAAATAATAAACCTGATGCTATCAAGCTATTAAGCGAAAAGGCTAAAAATTATTCCGACATTGAAGTTCATGCTTTAAAAGTAATGTATCCTCAAGGTGGAGAAAAACAATTGATAAAAGCATTAATAAAACGTGAAGTCCCCTCTGGTGGTTTACCAATCGATGTTGGTTGTGTTGTTCAGAATGTTGGAACTGCTTTTGCTATTTACGAAGCCGTACAAAAAAACAAACCGCTAATCGAAAGAGTAGTAACAGTAACAGGAATATCTGTTAGTAATCCTAAAAATATTTTAACAAGAATTGGAACTCCCTCTGACATGCTGATTGCAGCAGCTGGAGGCTTACCCGAAAATACAGGAAAAATTGTTAGCGGTGGTCCAATGATGGGTAAAGCATTAGCTAATGATAGTGTTCCAATTACAAAAGGAAGTTCCGGAATTTTAATTTTACCTGAAGAAAAATCTTCGCGTCCAGAACATTTTAATTGTATTAGATGTGGTAGATGTATCACAGTTTGCCCAATGGGTTTAGAACCATATTTGCTCAAAAACATGGCTGTAGTTTCAATGTTTGAAGACTTACAAAAAGAAAAAATCTTAGATTGCATAGAATGTGGATCTTGTGCATATACTTGTCCTGCAGGCGAACCTCTACTAGATTATATAAGACTTGGAAAAGCAAATTTAAATAAAATTTTAAGAGCAAAAAAATCATAAAAATGGCTATTAATAGATTAACAGTTTCAATGTCTCCACATGATCACGGAAAAGATTCCGTAAAAAAAATTATGTATGGAGTAATTATTGCAATGATTCCGGCTTTATTAGTGTCGGTTTATTATTTTGGGTTTGATGCAATTAAAGTAAGTTTAATTGCCGTAGCCTCCTGTGTGTTTTTTGAATGGGCAATTCAAAAATTATTTTTTAAAAATAAAAAAACAACTATTACTGATGGCTCAGCAATTATAACAGGATTGTTATTAGCATTTAATCTGCCTTCAAATTTGCCTTGGTATATTATTATTATAGGTGCCTTAGTAGCTATTGGAATAGCAAAAATGACTTTCGGAGGATTAGGTAATAACCCTTTCAACCCTGCATTGGTAGGACGTGTATTTTTATTAATTTCCTTTCCTGTTGAAATGACATCTTGGCCTAAAGTAAGCGTTTTAAACTTTGCAATGACAAATGCAGAAACCGGTGCAACACCTTTAGCAATTGTTAAAGAAGGACTAAAAAATGGAGAAAGTTTTAAAGAAATAATTGATGGGCTACCACATTTTTATACTGATGCATTTATGGGAAATATTGGAGGTTCTCTTGGCGAAATTTCTGCTATTGCTATTCTTATAGGAGGATTATTTATGTTGTTTAGAAAAATTATCACTTGGCATATTCCTGTTGCTGTTTTAGGCTCAGCAACAATATTTTCCGCTATTCTTCATGGAGTAAACCCAAATAATTTTGCAGACCCTGTTTTTCATCTTTTAACCGGCGGAATGATGTTAGGAGCAATTTTTATGGCAACAGATATGGTTACTTCGCCAATGACAAAAAAAGGAATGCTAGTCTTTGGACTTGGAATAGGTATTTTAACAATAGTAATCAGAACTTGGGGAGCATATCCCGAAGGAATGTCCTTTGCGATTTTAATAATGAACGCATTTGTACCATTAATTAATAGAGGTTTTAAACCAAAACGTTTTGGTGAAACAATTAAAAAAGTATAGTTATGGCAAAAAAAGATAGTTTCGTAAATATGGTAGTAACGCTGTTTGTAATTACAGCAATACCGGCAGTGCTATTAGGTTTTGTTTATAAATTTACAAAAGAACCTATTGAAAAAGCAAAACAAATAAAACTAAATAATAGCATAGCATTAGTTGTTCCAGGTGCTGACCAAGCAGAAATTAACCAGTTTAGTGTAATGCCAGAAAACGGTAAAGACTCATTAGAGTTTTATGAAGTTATAATTCAAAATGAAATAAAAGGAACTGCTATTAAAACATATTCTGACAATGCTTTTGGAGGACGAATTGTTGTAATGGTAGGATTTAAACCTGATGGAACAATAATTGACAACGATGTTTTAGAACATGCTGAAACGCCGGGGCTAGGAGATAAAACCTCTAAATCAAAAGGTA
>JALOAQ010000072.1 GCA_023228725.1 Bacteroidales bacterium
TTGTATTTGATTGTATGCTTTCAAAACCATTAGCACAAATAGCGGCTCCGGCAAATCCTCCAATTAATGTGTGAGAAGAAGAGGAAGGAATTCCAAACCACCAAGTAAAAATATTCCAAAATATAGCTGCACTAATCCCAGCTAAAAGAATAGGCAAAGTAATAAAGTGTTCATAAACAACTTTTGCAATGGTATTTGCTATTCCAAATTCTCCAATTATAAACCTTGCAATAAAATAAGCAACAAAATTAAAAAATGCTGCCCACAAAACCGCTTGAACAGGACTTAAAACTTTTGTTGTAACTATTGAGGTTATAGCATTTGCAGCATCATGAAAACCATTTATATAATCAAAAATTATTGCAAGAATAATAATTACTATTAATAAAGTCATATAATTTAAAGTTAAGCGTATTTTACAACCATTAGTCTAAGAACTTTTGAAGTGGCATAAATGCTATTAACAGTTTCTTCTAACTCTTCAATTATTTCTTTTAACTTAATAATTTCAATTGTTTGCATATTTGAGCTAATAAGTGAAACTATTCCTTTTTGATATTCATCGTCTGCGGCTTCTTCAAGTCGCTTAATTTCCCTACAATGCTCTTTTATTGGATTTGCATTCTTTTTTAATTGATTTAATACCGAAATTGCTTGAGAAAGTTCTTGAGCAATTTCTAAAATAATTTTCGCAAGGTTTTTAATGCATTCAGGAAACATCACAGGATTATAAAGTAAAACTTTTTGCGAAGAATAATTAATGTGGTCTAATGCCGCCTCTAACTCTTCAGAAATTTTTTGAATATCCTCTCTATCAAAAGGAGTCAAAAAAGTTTTTTCTAATTTTTCGGAAATATGATTTGTAATTTTATCTCCGTCTAATTCAACCTCTTTAATTTCTTTTATAATTCTATTTTTTTCATCCTCTCCACTACTGTCAAAAAGCTCAATTAACAGTTTTGAGGCAGAAATACAAGCACTAGCCGATTGATTTAACAATGGAAAAAAATCATCGTTTTTAGGTGCAAAATAGCTAAATAAATTATTAAAACTCATAAATTTTTTTAATTTTTTAATTTTTAAACATAACCAAAGTCTCTAAGATTATTATCATTATCACGCCAATCTTTTTTTACTTTTACAAACATTTCAATAAAAACCTTTTTACCAAAAAAAGTCTCTATATCCATTCTAGCTTGAGTACCAACTCTTTTAATTGAAGCTCCTTTATGTCCAATAATAATACCTTTTTGAGATTGTCTTTCAACAATAATAACAACTTTTATTCTAATTATTTTTTCTTCTTCTTTAAATTCCTCTACAGCAACCTCGCTAGAATATGGAATTTCTTTTTGATAATTTTTAAATATTTTTTCACGCACAATTTCAGAAACAATAAATCTTTCTGTTTTGTCTGTTAATTGATCTTTAGGAAACCAAGCAGGACCTTGAGGTAAAAGTTCAATAATTCTATCAAACAATCCCTCAATATTGAATTTTTTTAAAGCTGAAATTGCATAAATCTCAGAATTAGGCAAATTTTCTTTCCAAAACTTTTGAATCTCTTCAAGTTTTTGTGGATCTGCTAAATCTATTTTATTTATTAAACAAATTACAGGAACATTGACTTTACTAAGTTTTTGGATATATTCAATATTCTTACTAGGAGTTTCAATCACATCGCTTACATAAAGAAAAACATCAGCATCTTCGAACGAAGTAGTAACCGAATTCATCATTTTTTCCTGAAGTTTATAGCTAGGTTTAATAATTCCTGGTGTATCGCTATAAACAATTTGAAAATCATCTCCGCTTACAATACCTAAAATTCTATGTCTGGTTGTTTGAGATTTTTCTGTAATAATAGAAATCTTTTCGCCTACAAGTTCATTCATAAGCGTTGATTTTCCAACATTTGGGTTTCCTATTATATTTACAAAACCAGATTTATGCACTTTTTAATATTTTTTGCAAAAATGCGAAAATAAATTGAAAAAATTAAAATTATTTTTATGTTTTATGAACAATAAAAATAAAGTTTGGATTGTACTAACACTTATACAATCCAAACTAGAAAATTATACGGTTTTTTCTATATTCCAAACAAAAGCTCTGATACCAACTTCCTTATTAATTTCGTCTATTTTTCTAACTTTTTCAAGAATAATATCTACTTTATCGTCTTCTACCACAGCTATTGTAGCAGTATTTATTTCAGGCCAAGTATGAGTTCCATAATGAGGATCACCATCTATGCTTCCTCTACCTTGTAAATTTTCCCATTGAGTAAATCCTCTAACTTCTAATTTATCAAGCATATACTCTACTTTCTCAGTTAAAGCGTGATTAAAAATTATCATTATTGCTTTCATAATTTTTCTTTTTTTAATTCATAAAATCAAATTCGTCTTGATGTGCTTTTTTTCTTTTTCTTCTACCACCTGGTCTTTCCAAAACTGCATAAGCCACAGGTACAACAATCAAAGTTAGGAAAGTAGAAAACAGCAAGCCGCCTATTACAGAAATCCCCATAGGTGCCCAAATTTCAGAACCTTCGCCAGTACTAAGAGCAAGAGGCAACATTCCTAATCCAGTAGTTAAAGCAGTCATAAGAACAGGCCTTAACCTAGATTTTCCACTTAAAGCAATTGCCTCGGTAAGTTCATAACCTCTATCCCGCATTAAATTAATAAAATCCACTAAAACAATAGCATTTTTCACAACTATTCCAATAAGCAGAACGGCTCCAAGTGCAGCAATAACACTAATATTTGTTCCAGTAATCCACAGAGCTAAAGCCACACCAGAAAAAGAAAACGGGATTGAGAACATTATAATTAACGGAATTTTAAACGACTCAAATTGAGAAGCCATAACTATATAAACTAAAATTAAAGAAATTAACATTAAAAAAGCAATGTCTTTAAATGAATCTTGTTGATCTTTGTATGCACCAGCAATATCAACTAAAATTTCTTTTGGTTTATCTATTTCGCTAATAATACCTTGAATATCTTTTGCTAAATCACCTAAAGAGGTTTTATAAGGAGTAACTTTTACAGTAACAATACGCTCACGCCTTTTATGGTCAATACTAGGAGGCATCCATGTTTCTTTAACTTCACCAATATCACCTAATCTTACCTTTACACCTTGTTGATTAGTAACAATAATATTTTCTATATCAGAAATAGAACTTCTTGCCTCTTTATTATATCTTACAACTATATCAAATTCGTCTCCATCTTCTCTAAATTGAGTAGCAGTTAAACCTAAAACCCTATTTCGTAAAGCCATAGAAACACTAGCAGTATTTAGATTATAAATTGCCATTTTTTCTTTATCCAAAACAAATTCCAACTCTGGTTTTAATTTATCTCTACTTATTTGCACATCAGAAGTTGTTGGCAATTTTCTTAATTTTTCTGCTATATTATTAGCAACTTCGTCTGTTGTCTCAAAATCGTAACCATAAACTTCAACATTTATTGTATTATCTCCCATACTCATCATACCGCCTGAATACGAAACTTTATAATCAACAATTTCCGGGATTTTATCTAAATCTTTTCTTAAAGCATCTCCAATATCCCAACAAGACTTTTCTCTTTCATCAATAGGCACAAGTCTTATATTCATATTAATAATATGAGATCCGGTTGACCCCCAAATAGATGAAATTCCTCCAGATTCATTTGCACCTGCAGATGTAGAAACCAACCTAACCTCAGGATAATTTAAAGCAATTATTCCTTCAATTTTTCTTGCTACTTTTTGAGTTTCTTCAACTCTAAGCCCGGTTTGTAAATCAATTGTTAAGCTTACTCTGCTTTCATCAGCTATAGGCATAAACTCTGTTCCTAAATTAGGAAGAATAAACATTGTGGCAACAAATATTAAAAACGAAACTAATAAAGCAGTCCTTTTGCGTTTTAATACAAATCTAATACTTTTTTCGTAAAACTTATCAAGCCAATCCAAGAAAACTTTAATTGTTCTATCATAACTAAAACGCTTTTTACTAGGCGGATTTAATCTTAATAATTTAGAGCTTAACATTGGTGTTAGGGTTATGGCAGCAAGTGTTGAAGTTACAACTGTAATAGTAACCAACCAGCCTAATTCTTTAAACATAACTCCTGTCATTCCTTTTACAAGAGTAAGTGGCATAAACACAGCAACAACAACCAAAGTTGTAACAATTACAGCCAACCACACCTCGTTTGTTGCATAAATAGCAGCCTCACGTGGACTTGAACCTCTATCTATATGTTTAGCAATATTTTCAAGAACAACAATAGCATCGTCCACAACCATACCAATTGCAATAGAAAGTGAAGTTAAAGAAATAATATTTATTGAGCTTCCAGTAATTCCTAAGAAAATAAATGCAACTATTAAAGAAATTGGAATTGTTAGCACAATTATAAAAGTTGCACGCCAACGACCAAGGAAAAATAAAACAACTAAAATAACAAATAAAAACGCATACATCAAAGTTTCGGTAAGATTGCTAATAGAATCGCTAATAAACTCTGATGAGTCAAAAATTGGTTCTATAACTACATCTGGCGGAAGAGTTTTTTGTATAGCTTCTAATTCAAGCCTTACTTCTTTAGCAATTTTTACTGTATTAGCTCCAGATTGTTTTTGAACCATCATTCTAACAGCATTTTTGCCATTAACTTTTTCGTCTAAAGTGAGTTCCTTAATAGTATCTTTAACAACTGCAACATCTTTAATTTTTATGGTTTGTCCCATAAAACTTCCTAATGTAATATTTTCTATTTGTGAACTTTCTACAAATTCTCCCTCAACTTTTAGATTATAATCCATCTCCCCCATTTTAACATTACCAGCAGGTATGTTAATATTTTCTGCTTGAATCATTGCCCCAACCATCTCTACGGTTAAATTCATAGCATCTAATTTTACCGGATCTACTTCTACATAAATTTCGCGTTCAGCCATACCCGATAAACCAATAGAACCAACTCCATCAATTCTATTTAACTGATTAACAACTCTTTCCTCTAATAGTTTTTCTAATCCAAGATAATTTTCGTCTGCCGTAACTGCAAAAAACAAAATTGGCATTAAACTTGAATTAAATTTATAAATAACAGGAGTTTCGGCTCCATCAGGCAAACTTTTTTTAACAAACTCTAAAGAATTTCTAACATCATTTGCAGCCTCATCTAAATTTGAACCCCACTCAAACTCAATAGTAACAACCGACATATTGTCTTTTGAGCTAGAATGAATTTCTTTTAAATTTTCAATTGCATTTAAAGAATTTTCAAGAAGCTTTGAAACGTTAACTTCAATTTCATTAGCATTTGCACCTGGATATAATGTTAAAACAGTGATTGCAGGTAATTCAACCTCGGGATATAGATCTACAGGTAATCTTGTAAGCGAATATACACCAAACACAATGAGAGCCACAAAAATCATCATTGTGGTTATAGGCTTTGTTACTGCACTTTTATAAATACTCATAATAAAATTTTAAAAAATTAATCTTCCGAAATTTCCACTTTATCTCCTTCAACAAGATTATTATGACCGGAAATTATTAGTTTGTCATTTACACTAATCTCATCTGAAATAAGCTCAACTTTATCATCAAAACGCTTTCCAAGTTTCACATCTACTCTATGAGCTATCCCATCATTACATAAAAATACATATCTGTTATTAGTTCCTCTTTGCATTAAAACAGCCGAAACAGGAACAACCATAGCAGATTCTTTGGCAAATTCTATATTCACACTGGCAAACATTCCTGGACGTAAAATTTCTTCATTATTAGCAATTTCAATTTCTACATCAAAAGTTTTTGTTTGAGCATTTATAGTAGGGTGAATTAAACTAATTTTACCTTGAAATTCTTTATCTGAATAAATGTCCGATTTAACATCAACTAACATTCCTTTTTTAATAATTGGGAAATATTTTTCAGAAACACTTATAACTGCTTTTATTGGGTTTATTTGTTGAACAACAACAATTGCAGGTTTTCCAACTTGTGTGTTTGGAGCTCCTGTGAAAAGTTCTCCATTTTCAAAATATTTTGCAGTAATAACTCCACTAAAAGGCGAACTTAAATTAACATTTGTGCTAAGCAAGTCAACATTTGCCTTTGTAACATCGTATTGTGTATTAATCTGATCGTATTGTTGCTTAGAAACACCACCATATTGTATTAAAGTATCAAACCTTTGTTTGTCTTTTTCTAAATTTGCCAATTGCAACATTGAAGTGTTTAATTGAGTAGGATCCATTTGAACCAAAATTTGTCCTTTTGCCACCCTATCGCCTATTTCGGGATAAACTTTTATAATTCTACCTGGAGTGGCAGGGGCTAAATATACCTCCTCAAAAGGAATTAAATTGGCAGAATAATCTATTTCACGCGAAACTTCTTCTTCTTGCAAATAAACAATCCTAACGGCTTGCTTTTTCTCAGATTTATTTTCTTCTGATTTGGCATCAGCTTTTCCACCACAGGAAATTATCGAAACACTAAAAAGTGTTATTAAACCGGCTAATAATAATTTGAATGTTTTCATTATTTATAAAGTTTCTATTTTTTTATTAAAATCTATTTCTTAATTTATCTAATTGTAATTTTGCTTGCAATAATTCCATAGAAGCAGAAATATAGGAATTCTGTGCTTGTAGTAAATTTGAGTTTGCCTGAATTAAATCAAAACTTGAAGAAACACCATTTCTAAATTTTAATTCTGTTTTATCATAAATTTTCTGAGCAAGCTCAATATTTTCTTTCTGACTATGATAAGCCTCTAAAGCAGAAGTTAAATTATAACGCATTTGTTTTTCTTGCATAATTAATTGATCGCTTACTATTTCTCTGTTATTTTGCATTTTAAAAACTTCTAACTTCTTCTCTTCAAGTTTTGCATTACGTAAACCAGACGAAAAAATTGGAATAGTCATACTTATAGCAAACATATTTTTTGGATTCATATCAAAATCTGTGGTCAGTAATTTCTCATTATGACTATATAGCCCAGCAATTGTTGGAGCATAAGACCATTTTTCCATATTCAACATTTTTTCATATAAATCCAACTGCTTATCCATCATTTGAATATTAATGTTTTCTTCAAGATTAAATTCAGAAACCAACAAATCACCTAAATTTACATTTTCAATTATATTGTCAAAAGATTCTGTTAATACTATTCTTACATTTTCATCTATACCAAGAATAAACCTTAAAATATTATTATTTAATTCCACATTACGCAATAATGAGCGTTTTGAGTTTTCTAACATTATAATTGACATTTGCAATTGTTCTACATCAGTTTCCTCAATAATTCCAGCATTAAATAATGCTTGAGTTTGTTCCAAGGTTTCATTTAAGTTCTCTAAATTAGCGTCTAAAAGTTCAACAGATTTTTGAGTTAACAAGCCCAAATAATAAGTACTTATTACAGATTCTTTAATATCTTGTTCTGTTTTTTCTATATTCATTTCTGCAAGTATTTGCCCAACTTTTGCAATCTGAATTCCAGAGATATATTGCCCTGAAAATATTAATTGTGTAAGTTGCAATTTAGCCGTTGATTGGTTTTTCATTTTAATAGTTGTTCCACCATCACCCATAAATCCTTGCAAAAGTTTTAAAATTTCTAAATCCCCTGCATCTAATTTTGTGAAATCAATCTCAGGAGTTTCGCCCCCACGCATACCAAATTCAATTTCATAATTAAAGAAATTTGTATAATCAACACTACCCGAAATTTGTGGTAAACCTTGCGAAACTGTTTGCCACATCTTTTGTTTAGAAATAGCAAGGTCGGTTTTAATGTTTTTTAAACTCTTATTGTTTTCTAAAGCGTAATCTTGAGCTTGCTGAAGACTAAAGTTTAGCTCAGGCATTTCTTGACTAAAAGCAAAAAAACCATAAAACATCAAGGAAAATAATATTATATTTTTTTTCATTATTTATAAAAATTAAAAATGTCTAAATATTTATTAATTAAATCTTTACCCTTTTGTGTGCAAATTCCATTAAAATAAGGAAGTAAAATAGAGTTGGTCAGGTCTTGATTTTGAAAAACTTTTAATTCGTCTTCATAAATAAAATCAAAAACCTTATGTATAAAAATATTTACAATTTCAATATTCAAATCAGAAGAAAACAAACCGTCTTTAATACCTATTTCAAACAAAGATTTTGTGATAGAAATATCTTTAATACCATCTTTTTCTTGTATCTTTTTAAAAATATTTGAATGAAACTTTCTTAAATCATCAAAAAATATAGGATTAATTTTATGATACATTTCAACATTTAACTGACCAATTTTAAAAATTGCTTCAATAACATTTTCACTTGTTTCAATTGCTTTTGTGCAAAATTCTTTATGAGCTTTTACACCTTCTTCTATAACTTGTTTTACAAGATCGTCTTTATCTGAAAAAATTTCGTACAAAGTGCGCTTAGAAATTCCAAGTTCTGTAGAAATATGTTCCATAGTTACACTGCGGATTCCGGAATCTTTGAACATCATTGCTACATCTTTTAATATTCTTAAACGATTATCCATGAATTAAAATTTTATGGCGGCAAAATTAGAAAACTTTTTTAGTTTCCAAAGTTTTCTTATTAACTTTAATAAAACTTTAACATTAAATTTAAAAAAAATATGTCAAAAGCTTTTCTCAAGAACTTATTACGGAACAAATATTAGTATAAACAAATAAATCATGCAGTTTTTTAATTTATAAAGAAAAAAAATTACAATAATTTTTATATTTTTGCATTTCATAAATATTCTATAAATATGAAAAGAATTAAAATAGCAGCTTTATTGCAAAGCAATGATTTTGGAAAAGAAGTTTTAGTTCAAGCTTGGGTTAGAACAAAAAGAGAAAGTAAAAATGTTTGCTTTTTAGCTTTAAATGACGGCTCAACAATTAATAATTTACAAGTTGTTGTGGATATTAGTCCTGAAATGCATAAAATTTTAGACAGAATACATACAGGAGCATCTGTTAGTGTTATTGGTGAAACTGTAGAATCTGGTGGTAAAGGTCAATCTTTAGAAATTGTTTGCAAAGAATTAACAGTTTTAGGCGAAGCAAACCCCGAAGAATATCCACTTCAACCCAAACGCCACAGTTTAGAATTTTTAAGAGAAATTGCTCATTTGCGTTTTCGCACAAATACATTTTCAGCAATTTTCCGCATTCGTCACGCCATGACTTTTGCTATTCATAAATTTTTTAACGATAAAGGATTTTGCAATATTCATAGTCCAATTATCACCTCTTCGGATGCAGAAGGTGCAGGAGAAATGTTTAAAGTTACAAATTTAGATTTAAACAATTTACCTCGTACAGAAGAAGGCAAGATTGATTATAAAGAAGATTTTTTTGGTAAAGCAACTAATTTAACTGTTTCTGGACAGTTAGAAGCAGAACTTGCTGCTTTGGCCTTGTCAGAAGTTTATACTTTTGGACCAACATTTAGAGCAGAAAATTCAAATACTGCAAGGCATTTAGCCGAATTTTGGATGATAGAACCCGAAATGGCCTTTTATGATATTAATGACGACATGGATTTAGCAGAAGAAATGTTGCAATATCTTGTGAAATATGCCTTAGATAATTGTCGCGAAGATTTAGAATTTTTGAAAAAACGCCGCGAAGAAGAGCAAAAACAAAAAGCTCAAAATGAAAGAGACGAAATGAATTTGATTGAAAAATTAGAATTTGTTATAAACAATAAATTTGAAAGACTTACATATACCGAAGCCATAAATATTCTTAAAAAATCAAAAGCAAATCAAAAAGGACAATTCAAATATCCGGTTGACAATTGGGGAATAGATTTACAAAGCGAACACGAGAGATATTTAGTTGAAAAACATTTTAAAAAGCCGGTTATTCTAACGGATTATCCAAAAGAAATTAAAGCTTTTTATATGAAACTAAATGAAGATAATAAAACTGTTAGGGCAATGGACGTTTTATTCCCTCAAATTGGTGAAATTATAGGAGGTTCGCAAAGAGAAGAAAACTACGATAAACTTGTTGGCAGAATGCAGGAAATGAATATCCCGCAAAAAGAAATGTGGTGGTATTTAGAAACAAGAAAATTTGGAACAGTTCCTCATAGTGGTTTTGGTTTAGGTTTTGAGCGTTTAATGCTGTTTGTTACAGGCATGGGAAACATAAGAGACGTTATTCCTTTTCCACGTACTCCAAAAAGTGCTGAGTTTTAATTATTATTTAAAAATTAATTGTATATTTGGCAATAAGCTTTTTAAATTATGCTAAAACAAAGTTTACAACAAAAATTACTTCAAAAATTATCTCCACAACAGATTCAAATGATAAAGTTGTTGGAGTTACCAACTTTGCAATTAGAACAAAGAATAAAAAAAGAATTGGAAGAAAATCCCGCTCTCGATGAAGGACATGAAGAAGATGAGGATATCTATCAAAATGAAGAAAATACAGACGAAGAAAAAGATAATGATGATAATGATGAGGAATTTTCTTTTGAAGATTATATAGGAGATGACGATGATGAAATTCCAAACTATAAACTACAATCAAATAATTATTCGCCTGACGATGAACCTAAAGATATTCCATATTCTGCTTCCAAATCTTTTCACGAACATCTTACAGAACAGTTAATTTTAAAAGAAGTTAACGAAAGAGAAAAGCTTTTAGCTACTTTTATTATTGGAAATATTGACGATGATGGGTATTTAAGAAGAGATATTGAAAATATTGCTGATGACATTGCCTTTTCGCAAAATATAAATGTTGACGATAATGAATTATATAAAGTTTTAGCAGTTGTTCAAGAGCTTGACCCCGCAGGAGTTGGCGCTCAAGATTTACAAGAATGTTTATTGCTACAATTAGAAAGAAAAGAAAATCAAACACAAACAAATCAAAATGCAATTAAAATAATTTCAGAATGTTTTGACGAATTTACAAAAAAACATTATTCCAAAATTCTTGTAAAATGTGAATTTAACGAAGATGAACTTAAAGAAGCTGTTGATTTAATATTAAAACTTAACCCTAAACCTGGGTCTTCGTTTGGTGAGCCTCAAACTCGTTCGGTAATGGCAATAATTCCCGATTTTATACTTGAAATTTCTGGCAATAAAATTGAGATTTCTTTAAACCAAAGAAATGCCCCTGAGCTAAAAATAAATAAAAGTTTTGCCCAAATGTTAGAAGCATATTCTAATAAAAATAATAATAGAAACGACAAAGATGCATATGTGTTTATTAAACAAAAACTTGATTCCGCAAAATGGTTTATAGACGCTATAACTCAAAGGCAAAACACTCTTTTATTTACTATGAATGCCATAGCAGAATTTCAAAAAGAATTTTTTCTGAGTGGAGACGATACAGACTTAAAACCAATGATTTTAAAAGATATTGCAGAAATTACAGGATTAGATATTTCCACTATTTCAAGAGTCGCTAATTCAAAATATGTTTCTACACCCTACGGTAATTATTCTTTAAAACATTTTTTTAGTGAAGCAATGCAAACCGATTCAGGAGAAGAAGTCTCAACCAGAGAAATAAAACAAATTCTTAAAGATTGTGTTGATTCAGAAGATAAAGAAAAACCTTTAACAGACGAGAAAATTGCAGAAATATTAAAATCTAAAGGATACCAAATTGCAAGACGAACAGTGGCTAAATATCGTGAACAATTAGAAATACCCGTAGCTCGTTTAAGAAAGGAACTTTAATGAAAGAAAATAAATATTTGAATATATTAGCTTTAATTAATAATTATTTGTTTCATCCTCTAACAATAATTACTTATACAGTCATTATTTTCTTAAATTCAGAGCATTACATAGGATTTATGAACGCAAATGTAAAATTTTCTATATCTCTAATATTTGCAATCACAACTTTAATTTTACCAGCTTTGTTTATCCCAGTTCTATATTTTTTTGGATTAATTTCTTCTACAAAAGGACAAAATAAAAACGATAGACTATTACCTGTTTTTATAATAATAATTATGTACTTTTTTGCTTGGTATTTTATGAAAAGAGTATCTATGCCAATAATTTTATTAAATTTAGTTTTATCTGGTACAATATGCCTTATTATTGCAGGAATTATATCAAGTTTCTGGAAAATTTCATTTAATACTACTGGTTTTGGAGCATTGCTTGGATTTATAACATATTTTTCATTATCCCTAAATTTGAATGTCCTGAAATTTTTGTTTTTTACAGTTTTTTTTGCTGGACTAACAGGCTCGTCTATACTTTATCTAAATAAAAATAATCCCGCACAAGTTTATTTTGGATATATATTAGGTTTTGCAACAGTTTTAACTTCAATGTATATTTTATAATATGGAAAAATTTTTGAATTTTATATTTATTATTCTTATAATATATTTTGTATTTGTATTAATATTTAGATATGTTATACCTTTTCTCTTAAAATTATTTGTTAAAAAAATGCAGAAGAAATATAATTCCCAATTTCAAGACCAATTTGAAAAAAACAATAAAAAAGACGGAGAAACTTATGTTGATTATATTCCAGAAAACCAAGATAAGGAAAACAATGAAGATTTTGGAGAATATGTTGATTTTGAAGAATTAGAATGATAAAATTTTTAAAAAAAATATTATTAAAGCTTTTTGGACTTAATTCATATTTAAGAATTGTTTCTGCTTGCTATATTAAATTAATAAAACTTGGTTATGGCAAAAAAACCTATCAGGAATTATATAAATTAAAAGATATAATAAAACCAAATTTTGTTTGCTTGGATATAGGAGCTAACTTAGGTTATTATTCAGTTTTTTTATCAAAATATTCAGGAGAAAATGGAAAAGTATATGCAGTAGAACCAGTGCCTATATTTTGCGATATTTGGAAAAAAAATACGAGAAAATCTAAGTATAAAAACCTCAAACTTTTTAATTATGCTTTAGGAAATAAAGAAATTATGCTTGAAATGGGAATGCCTTTACTAAATGGTGAACTGCATCATGGAATGACCAAAATTATTTCTAATAAAGATGAAAATTATTACAAAAAGTTTGAAGTTGAAATGAAAATTCCAGATAAGCTGTTTGAAAATATTAATAAAATAGATTTTATAAAAATTGATGTGGAGGGATATGAATATTTAGTTTTTGAAAATATGACAGAAACAATATCCAAACACAAACCAATGATACAGAGCGAATTAAGTGGCGACAAAAATAGAAAAGCCGTAATATTACTTTTAGAAAATTTAGGATACAAAACTTATATCTTGAAAAACAATGTTTTTATTGAAGCAAGTTTTCAGGATATTGAAACATATGAACATGATTTTTATTTTAAAGCTCAAAAAAATGAATAAACTAAAACTTGGATTTTTAATAATAATTTTCACTCTAAGTTATTTTAATTTAAGTGCACATAAAAGAGCTAAGTACAATATTGTAATTGATTCAGATGGAAAACTTGAAGATTTTAGAACAATTTCTTTGTTTACAGCTTCTTTAGATTTTAATATAAATTGCATAACAAGTGTTGAAGGTAAAATGCCAGCAAACAAAACTGCAAATCTTTTGAAAAATCTTTTAAAAATTTACCACCACGAAGGCATTTTGATTGGAGAAGGAAATGAAAAAACTAAAGTGACAAAACATGATAATCATATTTTAGAATTTTTATACAAATTATTTGGAAAAAGTGAAGAAAGCTTTGAAAACGCAATTGATATTCTTGGAAAAGCAATAGAAAATGAAAGAAAAAGAACAATTATTATTGCTTTAGGTCCTTTAACAAATATAGCCAAAATGCTTGATAAATACCCAGACAATATTATTAAAACAGAAATGATTTTATGGTATTCTGACTATGAAAATTTATCAAAAGATTTTAACTATTCTACTAATAAAAAGGCTTACGAAGAAATTCTAAAAATGCAGATCCCAATAAAATTTGTTTCGTCTAATAAAAAATTTTATTCCCAAGATTTTCCAACATTTATAAAAGAAATAAATTCAAATTATGCCAAAATATTTAAATCTTTATTAGATTTTCAAAAAATTGAACAAAACGAAATAAGCAAAGAATTAACAAGTCTTTATCTTTTATACCCCAGTATTTTTGACGAAACAAAAGTTGGAGAATTTGCAATAAATTTAAAATTAAAAGAAAATAGCGAACCTGAAATTTTAATAAGCTCTATTTTAAACAGCGACAAGCCACAAGCCAGTGTTATTTTTAACGAAATTCCAACAAGCGGTTATATGATTATGAAAGATATTGAAAAATATAGCGAAGACTTAATTTCTAAGCATGGTTATAATGAGTTTAAAATCACCGCTCTTTGTTCAGAAATCCATTCACATATAGGAATTTATAATATTTTAGGAGCAAAACTTGGCTTGAGAATTATGGAATATCTGCATGCAGGTTTAGACGAAATTCAAATTGTTTCTTATGCGGGTTATCAGCCCCCCATAAGTTGTTTTAACGATGGTTTACAAGTAGGAACAGGCTCAACAATTGGCTATGGAACAATAAGCGTGGATACTACTAAAGAAGTGCAACCCGCCCTTATGGTAATTTATAATAATCGTAAAATTTTATTTAAAATAAAGCCAGAAATTGTTGAAATGGCTGCAAATGATATTGCGGAATTAGTAAAAAAACACGGTTTAGAATCCGAAATGTATTGGAATGTTTTACGAGAAATTTCTATAGAAAAATATTGGTTAAATATTAGCAGATATGACTTGGCTGAAATAGAAGAATTAAAAGAATGATTCCTAAAATAGACATTTTTTTTATCTTCAATTTACAAATAGCTATTTATTAGCAAATAAAAAAATATAAAATTGGCTTTGGGTGTCCCAGTGTTAAAGTCAGGAATGGTTATAAACTAAAATAAGAAAAATTATATGTTAGTTTAGGGCGGTGAAACTAAAATAAGAAAAATTAAAGATAAATCGAAATAAAAATACTAAATTTGCTTTTTGAATAATTTAAAAGGAGATAAATGAAATTATACGAAATATTAGAAGAACAACTTAAAAAAGAGATTAACTTCGTAAGCGACAACGGAGAACTGAAAAAATGGGTGGTGCTGAATAAGGCACAGAACTTTGACGAAGAATTAATTGGACTATTGCTCGACAATGCAGACCTGAAAGAGAAGTTTTTTGTAAACGTGAAAGGCACATTGGTTTTTAAGCAAAACTTGTTTGTGCAGTTTTTGGAACAGAAAAACTATCTGAACGACAGCTATACTCAATACAAAAACAAAGTTGGACTGACCATTGACGGTAAATACCTAAAGCAACGCAACGAAGTGGCTTTGGTTTGGCCATTTAAAGATTGCATTTTGGAAGGCGGACAAAGCCGTGAAGAAGACAAACGAGAAGAAATTTTCTTC
>JALOAQ010000073.1 GCA_023228725.1 Bacteroidales bacterium
GGAATGGAATCTCAAATGAACCCCGATATTCCTGTAAACTACGTAGGTTATCCTGCTGCTTTAGACCATGTTATTGCAGTTGGTTCTTGTGATTTAGAAGATAATAAATCAGACTTCTCAAACTATGGAGAATGGATAGATGTTTTATCTCCAGGAGGATACGCTACGCAAGGTCTTATGGGAATTGGTGCATTTACAGTATTAAGCACAACTTATAATGATGCTGGAGATATGACTGGTTTGCTAACAGGCTCAACTGGAGGTGCAGGGTCTTTTGGTGTTAGTGGTAAATATGATATTATGGAAGGCACATCTATGGCAGCTCCTGTTACTTCAGGTTTATGTGGCTTAATTCTTTCTGCAAATCCAAACTTAACTCCAGAAGAGTTAACTGATATTTTAAAATCCACTTGTGATAATGTAGATGCACAAAATACCGAATTTATTGGACAAATTGGTGCAGGAAGAATTAATGCTTTTGCGGCTGTTACGGCTGCCGCTGCTATTGCAGACGACCCATTAGTTGCTGATTTTGAAGCATCTACAGTTGTTATTCCTGAAGGAGGAGTTGTTGATTTTACAGATTTAAGTATTGGAAACCCCATTTCTTGGTCTTGGACATTTGAAGGTGGAACACCTGGAGTAAGCACCGAGCAAAACCCAAGTGGTATCACATATAATGAGGCTGGAGTTTTTGCTGTAACCCTTACTGTTACAGATGATGACGAAAACGAAGATACAGAAATAAAAACCACTTTTATTATTGTAGGTCAAACAGGAGATTTTGCCGAAAGTGGTTGGTTAGAACAACACACTCGTTTCCCAAGTCCATATAGAGGAGTGTTTCATACTGATATAGCTAATGATAATACAGCTTGGATTTTAACTTATGACGGAACAGGCGTTGGTATAACTCGCGACTTTGCTAGAACTGCTGACGGTGGGATTACTTGGATTCCAAACACTTTAGCTGTTCCTGAAAACTTATCGCCTGGAGATATTTCTGCAGTTGACGACCTGAACGCTTGGGTAGCTCTTTATGACGCTACTAATGGTGGTGGCGGAATTTACAGAACTTCAGATGGTGGAGAAACTTGGACACACCAAGCAAGTGCTGCATTTGATAATTCTGCCAGCTTCTGTAATGGAGTACAAATGTTTAACTTAAATGATGGTTATTGCGCCGGCGACCCTATAAATGGAGAATTTGAGTTATATCTAACTAATGATGGTGGAGAAAACTGGACACTAATTGACGGAGAAAATATTCCAAATCCACAAAGTAACGAAATGGGCTGGACAGGAGTGAATTATGCGCTAGGTGATAATGCTTGGTTTGGAACTAGCACTGGTAGAGTTTATCGCTCAACAGACAAAGGACAAACATGGACTGCCCACGCTACTGGTCAAGCTAACGTAAACTCTATTTCTTTTGCCGATGAAAATAATGGTGTAGCAATGTGTATTAAACATAACCAAACAACAAACGCAATTGAAAATTGGAAATTAATCAGAACTTCTGACGGTGGTGAAAACTGGACAGTTATTCAGGTAGAAGACCAATATTTAACTGATATTTCTGCGGTACCTGGGAAACCAGGAATGTATGTGGGCGTTAATATATCGTCAAATGTGGAAAATAATTATTCAGTTTATAGTTTAGATTACGGTACATCTTGGGTAATGATTGACGATTCTATTCAATATACAAATGTGAAAATGCTTAACCAACATACAGGTTGGGCTGGTGGATTTAATATGGACGAAAACTATAGTGGCATTTACAAATGGTTAGGAATACCAGGAACTGATAACCCATATTTTACTTCATTGCCAATTTTAGATATAAATGAAGCAGAAGAATATGTTTACAATATTACTGCTGAAGATCCAAACGATATTGCTTTAACAATAAACGCACAAGTAAAACCAGATTGGCTAGAAATAAACGATAATGGAGACGGCACAGCTGTTTTAAGCGGAACCGCCCCTATCCTTACTCAACCAAGCGAAAACTTTAGCGTAGTTTTACGTGCCTCAAATGGTGAAGAAATTGGAGAACAATCATTTACAATAACAGTACATACCACAAACACAGCTCCGGAATTTGTTTCAGAACCAAGTCTAACTACTGTTCAATTTATGCCTTATGAATATGACATAGAAGTTGTAGATGCAGATGGAGATGAAATTATTCTTACAGCAACAACAATTCCTGCTTGGGCAGAATTTACAGATAATGGAGACGGCACAGGTAAAATCACAGGAACACCTCTTGATAAAAATGCAATAGGTTATCAATTTAAAATTCAAGCCTCTGACGGAATATTTGAAGTAGAACAAGCATTTAGAGTAAAAGTAACAGCTAACCTAGCTCCATACTTCACTTCAAATCCAAAAACTTTCGGTGTGGAAAATTCTCTTTACACTTATAATATCACAGCCGAAGACCCTGAAGATGAAGATCTTGAAATTACTGCAACTACTTTACCGGAATGGGCTAGTTTAGTTGATAACGGAGACGGAACTGCAATTCTTAGCGGAACACCTACTGAAATAATATCTGAAGGTTATAAAGTAGTATTAGAAGTTACAGACGGACACGAAAATGATATTCAAGAGTTTATAATAAATGTTGTGCCAATTTATGTTGAAGATTTTGGATATGGTAAAATAAACATTTTCCCTAACCCAACTAACAGCATATTAAATATTCAAAATTGCCAAAATACAGAATATGAAATCGTGGATATAACAGGTAGAATTCTAAAAAACGGCAAAATCTATGACTCAATGCAAAGTATTGATATTTCAAATTTTGCTAATGGAAATATCTTTATTAAACTTAAAGACAATCAAAATGTATATATTATGAAAATTGTCAAGATGTAAACTAAAATAACTAATTAAAAGTAGCTCAAAAGTATAATTTCTAAACTTTGACTTTAAAATGTTTGGTTTAGATTAAAAATATATATAATTTTGAGCTACTTTTTTTATGGAATATATTGATATACTAATAATTGCAGCCAGCTTAATTTTAATTATAGGATTAATAAGCAATAGAAAAATATTAAAACGACATTTAATATTCATATCACTATCCTGCGTTATTGCATATTCTTTTTTACGTCCTTTCTGTCCTCTTGGCGTGGTAGGTGGTTTAGGAACAATTGCATATTTAGTTTTCATAACTATAAAATCGAAAAAAAAAGTATCAATTAAATTATTAGAAGTTGAGTTTGATAATGCTTATATTCAAGAGTTTATTAATAATTATAAAAAAGATATTTACAGCTTTTTCCCTTTTTATCAAGCAGAAAAAGGACAACGTAGTTTTTTAATGATGCTAAATGCAGATTTAGCAGGAATTTTGATAGCATACGTTAAAGGAAAAGAAATGTTTATCGAAGTGGATTATGCTAAACCAACTTATAGAAATAAAATTATTGGAAAATATATTTATAAACAAAATACAGGTTATTTTAAAAAACTAGGTGTAAACAAACTTTTAACTAAATCTTACCATAAAGGTCATTCTAAATACTTACAAAAAATGGGCTTTGAACAAATAAATTTAGATAATCAGTTGTTTTTTGTTAAAAATTTAGATTAATTTATTATTTTTGAACTAACTTTACATTTTAATAAAAACTAAAACTAAAAATGCTAAAAAAAATAGTTTTTTTCATTATATTGTCCTCATCAATCTCAATTATAGGTTTTGGACAAATAGATATTCCGGACCCACCTAAATTTGTTTCCGCTTCAATTATTCCAGAATCAAACCCAATTAGCGTGAAAATAACTTGGCTACCAAGCGATTCTATTGATGTGCAAGGATATATTGTTTATCAAGTAATAAACTCAATTACAGAAACTTTAGATACTGTTTGGGGTAGAGAAACAACCGAATTCACATACCAAGGCTTAGGAAATTATCAAAAAGCAGAAAAATTCAGGCTTGTATCTTTTGATGACCAACAATATAAAAGTAATATTACCTCACCTCATACAACCATTTATCTAAAACATGAATACGATATTTGTGATAAAAATATTAGTTTAAATTGGACTGAATATGAAGGCTGGCAAACAGTAAAAGAATATAATATATTTAGAAGAAAAAGTGGAAACGCTTACGAAAAACTTACTAGTCTTTCGGGAAATAAAACAAGCTACGAAGATAAAAACTTAGAATTTAATACCACATATTATTACTATATAGAAGCTGTTAGTTTTGATGATTACAAAGCCAGTTCAAATTCTGTTAAAATAAAAACAGAAGCTTATACTGCACCGTCTTTTTTAACAGCAAGTTATGCCAGCGTTAATGATAAAGAAATAGATTTAAAATTCATTGTGGATAATTCCGCTGAAGTTGCAGAATACAGAATACAAAGAGCAAAATACCCTGAAGGAGAATATAATACAATAAAAATTATAACTAATAGTGGGCAAGATGTTATATTAGCCTCAGATAATGAAATTGACGTAAATAATGAAATTCATTATTACAGGTTAGTGTCTGTAAATCCATGTGGAGACATTAACGCCTATTCAAACTACGCTAGTAATATTTTGTTAAAAGCTGAAACCGCCGAAGACTTAAATCATTACTTAACTTGGACTCCATACGAACAGTGGCTAAATGGGGTTTTTAATTATAAAGTTTATAGAATCTTCGAAGACTCTGAATCAGAAATTGATGTAAATCCAAGCGATTTGCTAAACTACACATATAATATTGAGTGGTATGTAAAATACTGCCATAATTTAAAAATAAACACTTCAAATAAATATTGCTATTATGTAGAAGCCGTTGAAAACCAAGGACATATAGCAACAATAAATAGAGAACATAGTCGCTCAAATATAGCTTGTGTTTATCATGAACCGGTATTTTGGATGCCTAACGCATTTAACATATCTTCATTAGAACCTGAAAACAGATTTTTTAAACCTGTTATATCTTTTATTCAAGAAGAACCATACGAGTTTAGTATTTATGACAAATTTGGAATGAAAATTTTTCAAACTACTAAAACACACGAAGCTTGGGATGGCACAATAAAAAAAGGGCACCTTGCACCTTCACAATACTATACTTATTATGTGAAATATTTTGATTTTAATAATAAGGAACACATTAAAACAGGAACTTTATTTCTTTTTATTAATTAATACTTAAAAAAATTTATTAGTTTTGTGTGCGATAAGATTTAGCATCTAACTAATATTTGTATGGGATTAACAAAAAAAGAAGAAATATGGATTGAAGAACAATTTGATGAGCTTATAAAAATGTCAAAACGCTTAAGATCTCAAGAAGATGTTGATTTAGTTAGAAAAGCTTTTGATATGGCTAACGAAGCTCATTCTAAAATGCGGAGAAAATCAGGAGAGCCCTACTTTACTCACCCGATTGCTGTTGCTATGATTGTTGCCTCAGAAATTGGATTAGGAGTAAAATCAATTGTTAGTGCACTTTTACACGATGTTGTTGAAGATACAGATTACACACTAAACGATATAGAAACTCTTTTTGGAACTTCAATTGCAGGTATTGTTGGTGGACTAACAAAAATTTCAAATATTTTAGATAAAGATGCAACGCTACAAGTCGAAAATTTTAGAAAAATGATTTTAACAATGTCGCAAGATATTAGAGTTATTTTCATAAAATTAGCTGACAGGCTACACAATATGCGAACTTTGGATTCAATGCCTGAATATAAACAAATAAAAATAGCTAGCGAGACAACTTATTTATATGCTCCCTTAGCTCATCGTTTAGGTTTATATTCTATAAAAACTGAATTAGAAGACTTAGCTTTAAAATACGAACACCCATTAATTTATTGGGAAATAAGCAAAAAATTTACAGAAACTGAAGAAGAAAGAAACAAATATATTGAAAAAGTTAAACTTCCAATTCAAAAAAGTTTGGAACAAGAAAATATTAAAGCTAATATATTAGGACGAACAAAATCAATATTTTCAATTTGGAATAAAATGAGAACTAAAAATGTTCCATTTGAAGAAATTTACGATTTATTCGCAATAAGAATTATATTTGATCATCCTGACGACTACCCCGATTCTAAAGCGAGGTCGCAATGCTACCAAATTATGGCCTTGGTAACTAATATTTATCCACATTTAGAAGATAGAGTGCGAGACTGGGTAGCAAAACCTAAAGCTAATGGATACGAAGCTCTCCACGTTACTGTGATGGGACCAAATGGAGATTGGATTGAAGTCCAAATTAGAAGTAGAAAAATGAACGACATAGCAGAAAAAGGATTAGCTTCTCATTGGAAATACAAAGTAAACGACAAAGATTCGCCAGGAAGTTTAGATAAACTTATTAATACTTTAAACCAAACTTTAGAAAATAATACTAACGATACTCTTTCTTTTTTAGACGATGTGAAAATGAATATTTTTACTAAAGAAGTATATGTGTTTACACCAAAAGGCGAAATAAAAAAAATACCAACAGGAGCTACTGTAATTGATTTAGCTTACGAAATTCATTCCGAAGTGGGAAACAAAGCAATTGCAGCTAAAGTAAACCACCAACTAAAACCCTTGTCCCATGTTTTAAAAAGTGGAGACCAAGTAGAAATTCTTACTTCTGATAAACAATCCCCTAAAAGAGAATGGATAAATTTTGCAATTACATCAAAAGCTAAAAATAGAATTAAAAGCTCTTTAAGAGAAGAAAGAATACACCATATTAATAAAGGACAAGAAATATTTATAAAAAAAGTAAGAGACCTAAATCTAAAATTAGACCATAAGCGATTTAAAGAACTTAGAAAAACATACGACACACCTCATAAAGAAGATTTTTATTTTAAAATTGGAGCTGGACTTATTCAAATAGATGACTTAGAAAAACAAGCAGCAAAGACTTTTAAAACTTTTGCTAACTACTGGAAACTTAGCATCCCAAAATTTGGAGCTAATCAAACTTTAAATAAAAAAAACACTTTAATTATTGACGATGCTGATATTAAGCGAATTACATTAGCCAAATGTTGTAATCCTATACCTGGAGACGAAATAGCAGGCTTTGTTAACCCTAACGAATCAATAATTATTCATAAAAGAATTTGTGAAAAACTAACAAGTTTAGCAGCAACTCAAGGTGATAGAATTATTTCGGTAAAATGGACAAGCTACAAACTCCAATCGTTTAAAGTGAAAATAAAAATTGAAGGTATGGATAAACTTGGTATGCTAAATAAAATTACCAAAGTAATTTCTCTAGACTCAAGAGTAAATATGAAATCTTTAAGTTTTAATACAGATGATGAGATTTTTAGTGGAGAAATTATCTTATACGTTCACGACTCACAAGATTTAGAAGATATTATAAAAGATTTGCTAAGAATTGATGGTGTTAATAAAGTTACAAGATTAGAAGATTAATTTAAATGGATAAAAATAAAATTATATCATTACTAAAATTATTAGAAGACCCCGATGAAAAAGTATTTTCTATTGTGAAAGATAAAATTCTAAGCTATGGAGAACTTTTTAAAATATATTTAGAAAATTACCATACCTTGTCAATAAACGAACTAGCTTTGCAAAGATCAGAAGATATTTTAGACGAAATCTTTTGGGAAAATTTTAAAACTAAATTTACAGAATATTTAACAAACCCTAAAGCAAATTTTGCAAAAGGAGTTTTTTTAATAGAAAAATTTTTTAATAGAGACATTGATATTAAAGAAATTAGCAAGAAATACGAAGAAATAAAAACTTCGGTATGGATAGAATTTAACGAATATCTTACAAATATTGAAAAAATAAGAATTTTAAATACTGTAATTTTCAAACAACTTGGTTTTAAAAAGCTAAAATCAAATGAAATGAAATCGGATGCATTAAGCATAACTTATTGTATCAGCAATAAAAGATTTTTAGCTCCAAATATAGCTTTATTATATTGTATGCTCTCTGACGAGTTGCAAATTCCCGTTTTTCCAACTAATTTACAAGATTTATTTGTTTTGTGCTATTGTAACCAAGACATACAATCTAAGATTTCTGAAAATAAAACTAATGACATTATTTTCTTTTTATATCCATACGAAGAAGGAGCTATATTACCTATAGACATCGCAGCCAAACATTTTGAAAATTTAAAACAAAAAATTGAAACAACTAAGACTATTGATGAAGTAGAGCCAACAAATTATAATAGTTTTTTGTTTAACTATTTTACTATTAGAATTATTACTCTAAGAATTGCTAAGATTGAAAATTTTAGTACTAAATATTATGAAAAACTAGAAAGTATTTTTAAAAAATATTTATAAGTTAAAAAGTAAAAAATGCAAATAATAATTTCCGGTGCAGGAGAAATTGGACTTTATCTAGCTAAAATGCTAATCAAAGAAAATCATAATGTTACGCTAATTGATATTAATGACACAATAATAAAAGAAATTGACGCTTCTTATGATTTAATGACTGTTAGCGGAGATTGCACAACATTTTCTGTTTTAAAAAGCGTGAAAATTCACAATGCCGACCTATATATAGCTGTTACCAATTCACAAGATACTAATATTTTATCTTGTATTTTTGCAAAAAAACTTGGAGCAAAAAAAACTGTTGCCAGAGTTGACGACATGGAATATTTAAACCCAATAAATAAACTAACTTTTATAAATTTGGGTATAGATAAAATGATTTATCCAGAACTTTTGGCTGCAAAAGAAATTGTAGGAGTAATAAAACAAACAGGAACAACAGAAGTTTTTGAATTTTCAGGAGGTAAGTTAACATTATTTGTAATAAAATTAGACGAAAATAGTCCGGTTCTTAACCTTAGCTTAATCGAAGCTTCAAAACTAACAAAAAATAAAAATTTTAGAGCTGTTGCAATTAAACGTTTAGACAAAACAATAATTCCAAAAGGAAAAGATATTTTAAAAGAAAATGATTTAGTTTATATAATTTCAAGCCCTGATGGAGTTAAAGATTTACTAAAACTTTTAGGAAAAGAAAAACTAGATATAAACAATGTTATGTTTCTTGGTGGAAGTAGAATTAGTATGAAAGTTTCTAAATTCATTTCTCAACAACTAAATGTTAAAATTATAGAATCAGACCCTGAAAAATGCTTAAAACTTGTTGAAATGTTACCAAATACTATGATAATTCATGGTAACGGTAGAAATACAGAATTATTATTAGAGTCGGGTTTAGAAAAATGTGATGCTTTTGTTGCGGTAACAGGTGATTCTGAAACTAATCTTATAACTTGCATTTTAGCTAAAAGATATGGAGTAAAACAAACATTTGCAGAAATAGAAAATCTTGATTACATTGATATAGCCTCTAAAATGGGAATAGATACAATAATAAATAAAAAACTAATTACAGCAAGTGCAATTTATACTCAAACTATGAAAGCAGAAGTTACCTCAATAAAATGCTTAACAGGCACTGACGCAGAAGTTTTAGAGTTTGTGGTTTCTAAAGATGCAATTATAAGTCAAAATCGGCTTAAAGATATTCATTTACCCGAAGGCGTTATTATAGGAGGAGTAGTTAGAGCTAAAAAAAGCTTTATTGCTTTGGGAGACACTCAAATTAAAGCTAAAGACAGAGTTGTTTTATTTGCCCTACCAGAGGCAATTCATAAAATTGAATACTTTTTTTAATAAAAAATTCTTTGAGTATTTTTCAAACCTCTACTCCTGCCACCAGAACCAAACATAGGAATATTAGTTTTGGATTTGCTTAAATCAATTGCCAACATAAGTTCGTGTGAGCTTGATGAAGCAAGACTTAGTTTAGAAATTGTAAAATCAAAAGCATAAGCAAGATAAAACCTATCATATTTATATCCAATAGAAGCACTTAAAGCATCATTATACCTATACGACAAAGAAGCAAACACCTGATTATCAAATGAGTACATTATAGAAAACTCGGATATAAAAGGAGCTTTTTTAACATATTCCATAAAAATCCCCGGGCTTATTCTATGTTCATCAATATGCAAGTCATATTGTCCGCTAAGGCAAAAATGCCTGTTCATCTGCACTAATCCATTGTCATCAGATGAATAAGGGCGAAAGTTTGATTTTATAATTTGATTTATTGCGAAACCTGCATAAAAATTTTGTCCATAAAACAATAAACCCACATTTGATTCAGGTCTCCATTTTTGGTCTGCTACAAACTGCATGCTTGGATCTCCAAAATCAGCATAAGTAAGCTCAGAAGTATTAAATTTATATTGCATTAACATAGCCGACAAACCAAAAGCCAAGTTTAAATTATCCATATTAATAATATAAGAATATGAAGCATTAACAATAAATCGTGAGCTTGGAAAAGTTCTATCATGCATAATATAAGCACCAAAACCATTTGTTGTATTAATAGCTTGGCTAAAAGAAATAAAAGATGTGCTAGGAGCATTTTTAAAACCAACCCATTGTTCGCGATGAAGTAATTTTATCTCATTTTTACCGGTGGCTCCAACAATCGCAGGATTATTAATTATTAAATTCTGATGTCTAAAAGAAAATTGCGGTATTTGTTGAGAAAACAATGCCGAAACTGTAAATAAAAATAAAAGCCCAAAAAATATCTTTTTCATAGTAAATTATCTTATAATTGTAACACTACCTTTATACACTTTACCACTTGACTGTTTTTGAATTACATAAAAATAACTTGCATCAGGAACTCGCTCGTTTTTGTACTTACCGTCCCATGACACAGTGTTACCAATAGATTCAAAAACCAAATTTCCATTTCTATTATAAACCCTAACATCACAATCTTCACAATTCTCTACTACCCAAGTATCATTATAAGAATCTGCATTAGGAGAAAAACTATTATAAATAAGCAATTCTTCTTCAATAGGAATTTCAGAATCTGGGTCTTCAGGAATATCAGGCTCAATCGGGTCTTCAGGATTTTCAGGCTCAATCGGGTCTTCAGGCACAATAATCTTTTTATAACATAAAGCAAAATCAGGATTAGAAAAATTAGAAATTAATTCTGCCATTACATAAAGTTGGGAATTATATTCGCTTGAATACGAATCTTCAAATATATCCCAAATTGTTGTAGGAGAAGTTTTCCAGTTTGCAAAATGATTAAACTCACCATCACTAGATAAATAATTAATCTTTAACTCAACAGGATTATTTCCGCCTATCCTATTTATTACGTGATACCAATTTTCATTCAAATATTCTATACTGTCGTGCAACAAGTTTGAATACATTTGTTCATCATTCACATTTATATTTGCAAAGCGACAATTAAATTTTGAATTATCATTATTTAAAGAATTTATTACTACATGACGTTTTATTGGAGAATCATAATCAACACCAAGTGGAAAATAATATTCAGTTTCCTTTTTCATATTTCTTTGCAAAAAACCATTTTTATCAGACGAAACAAAACCATCAACAAATAATATGGCATCTTCATTATTATTTTCCACAAAAACTTTAAATTCTTTGGTTTTTAATTCAGAATTATTAAGATTTAATTTACCTTTTATATTAATAGAGTTTTCCAAAGTTTTAATTCCGTGATTAACAAAATATAAATTATAAAAAGAAGTTTCTTGACTTCCGCCTATAATCTGATTTTGCCCAATTAAGTTTACAAGACCGGAATTTGAGCTAAACTCAGAATTATTATAAAAATTTTGCTCTAAATTTAAGTTCCCATCAACAACAGAGCTACCATCATTTGTATAATTTCCTAACACATAAAAATCAGCTACTAAATCATTTTCTTGAGCTATGTTTATACTTCCATTATTATTAAGTACATCGCCATCTATCTTTACAATTGCACCTGCAGAACAATAAAATATTTGTTCATTATTATAAACTAATTGCGACCAAGAAAGCTTAAAAGCAAAAATTAAAACAAAAAAACTGAAAACCAACTTATTTTTTACCATGTTTTTTAATATTATAAATTAAAAACTTAAAATTATAAAGATTACGCATTAATACAAAATTAAATTTTATTTTTCCACAAAACTAAATTTTATTTTGCAAAGCTCTTCAAGTTCTTGACCACTTTCCAAAATATCCTCATCATCAGAATCATAAAACCAAGTAAGATGCAAATCACATATTTCTATTAATTTTTTTAAGTAATCATAAAAATATCTCGCCGAGCTTGTATTAAAATATTCTAAATCTACATGCAAATTAAATTTTGAGGTTTTTTGAACTAATTCCTCTGTAAAAGAATATAAGTCTTCAAAAAAAGGAATGGGATTTTCCGGGATAATAACTCCACTAATTTTAATTAAATTTAATTTTAAATCTTTTTCAACTAAAGGTGTTTTTGCTTGTGCCGGGATTTGATTTTTCATAATAATCTAATTTTAATCTTAAAATAAATTTATACTTATTTTCATTTTTTGCATCTAATAATTCTAAATACAACTGATTTTTAGTTTTTAACCTACAAGTAAGCAAACCATTACCACTTCCAGATTTAAACTTAGGTTTTTCAATATTTTCTTTAATTTTTAAATCAATATTATCAAAATCCATTTTATTTATATTGTCTATTTTATTTGCTAAATTTTGAAATTTCAGTTTATTAGTTGTTTGAATATAATCTAAAATAAAAAAATCAGCAATTGAATATAATTCTAGCCTTGAAACAGCTTTGTTATTATAAATTATATTGTTTTGAATTAATTCTATAGAACAAATTATAAGTTTTTTAAGGAAAGATTTTTTAATATTAGTAATAGAACTAATTTCAGCATTAATTGTATCAAAAAACAAATCATAATCGCGATTTGTAATAAAATCTATTTCTAATATATCTTTCCTTTCAAATTTCATTATGTAAAATGTATTGGTTTTGGGATAGTAATTTGCTTAATTGATTCTAAAGCAAAAACATCAGTCATTCCGGCAATATAATCTGTTACAATTTGCACATTGTCATCTTTGGATTTGTCATAAAATTCAAACATATCTTTTAGATAATTTCCAAAATTTAAGTCCAATTCAATTTCGCTTAAAGAGTATTTATGAAAATCATAAGCATATTTATTTATTAAATTCATCAAATAATCAAACAAAGATTTAATAATGCTATCACAAAACATATCATATTTTTGCAGTTTTTCATGTTTATAAATATATTCGTAATTAAAATGTTTTAATTTTGTAACAAATTCATAAGTTCTATCTGAAAAACCAATCTTATCTGTTTCTTTGTAATTTTCAATAATATCTATAATTAAATTATTAATAATTTGACCATTTCTATTTCCCAGTGCTTGTTTCACATCTTGAGGAATATCTTTTTCGCTTATAAATCCGGCAGCAAAAGCGTCTTCAATATCTCTTCCAAGATAGGCTATTTTATCTGCAAATCTCATTATACAGCCTTCGTAACTTGTTGCTACAACTTTTCTGTTTTTAATTTCGTCAAGAATATTTGGAGTTTTTGTAGGTTCAAGATATTGCTCATCTTTTTCTCCATTATGACAAATTATACCGTCTTTTACACCATAAGATAAATTTAAGCCATTTCCCTTATTAGCAAGATATTCTGCTTGTCTATAAGAGTTAATTTCATGAACAAAAGCATTATTTCCGCCTAAAATTTTATTTAAAGCTTTTTCGCCTGCATGTCCAAAAGGCGTATGTCCCAAGTCGTGCCCTAAACCTATAGCATAAGCCATTTCTACATCAAGTTCGTGCGAATATTGGTTCAAACCTTTACAAATACTAGCAGCTATTGTTGCTACATGTAAAACATGTTCTATTCTAGTGCAAATATGATCGTTTTCGGGAGCAAAAAAAACTTGGGTTTTATTCTTTAATCTTCTAAAAACCGTAGAGTGTATTATTGCGGTTTGATCTCTAAAAAAATCGCCTCTAACATCAGGCAACCACGCCTTGCTTCGCTTTTTATAAAATTCTTTAGGAAAAGGATTATTCATAATTTTCATTTATTTTATTATTCTCTTAAATATTTATCATAAATATTTTCGTGTTTGTAATTGTTAATATAATTTATTGCTTCGCTTGGCGTATTTGCAATAAAATAAATATTTTTATATGCTTGATTAGCAAAATTAGTTTCAAACATATATTCAAATTGTTTAAATAAATTATCAAAATATCCATAGGCGTTTACAAAAACAATAGCCTTATTGTGATATTTCAATTGTTTTAAAGTGATAACTTCGAGAATTTCTTCCAAAGTACCAAAACCACCAGGCAAGGCAATAAAAGCAAAAGATTTATTTCGCAAATATTCTTTTCTATCTTTCATATCTTTTGTAACAACCACTTTTTGAGTTTCAGAATTTACAATATGTGGTTTATTTAATTTTTCTGGCACTACACCTATAATATTAACATTATTTTTATTAGCAGCATTTAATAAGCTTCCCATCAATCCAATACTGCCTGCACCATGCATTATGCTATATTTTGATTTTTTTATTTCTAAAACTAAATCTTCAGCCAATTTATAATATTTTTTATCTAAATCATCGCTAGAACTACAAAAAACACAAAGTTTATTTTCCATAAAATCATTTTTTTGTAAAATTATAAAAATAAACTTAAGCTTTTATTTTAAATAAAAGAACTTTTAAACATCTTATTGTCAAGGAAATATAATTAACAAAAAAACACGTGGTTTTAAAAAATCGATTCTAATAAGTTGAATATTAAATAATTGCATATATGTAATAAAACTAAAATTAGAGATAATACAGTTTAATAACTGATTATGACACAATTACATATTTTTACTAAAAATATTAAAAAAATGTTGAAAAATGTTTTGTTTGATGAAAAAAAGTCTTATTTTAGTCCATTATTTGAAGGGCATTTTTTTATTGCTTAAACAAAAGCAAAACATTAGCAAACCCTCTGACAGTGAGGTTAATGGAAATTTTTGCTGAAATTTGTTTTACAGAAATGAAGTTTAGATTTTAATTCTAAAAGCAAAAAAAAGGCTGTTTTAAATAA
>JALOAQ010000074.1 GCA_023228725.1 Bacteroidales bacterium
AATCTTTACTTGATGCATTCAATGGCAAAAGAAACTAATCTAGTATGTAAAGAAGATGGAAAACACACAAAAGGTGTAATAGCTCTTATTTTACTTACGCCTATCACACTTGGAATCTATGGATTAGTGTGGAGATTTAAAATAATAGATAGAAGGGCTAGGTTTTTAATTAAAAACAACCAACCGGAAGTGTTAAGTTCTTCAACCTATTTATTAACAGTCTTTCTTCTAGGGAATATAACTCTTGGAATTATGCACTTAGTTGTTTTCTGTAAATTTTTATATCAACAAAATGCTGTAAATAAATTTTACAACCAAGCAAATAATTTAGAATAAAGTAATTAAACTAAATTTTGGTTTGTAGGAAATTTCTCCTACGAACCATATTTTTATTTTTGGAACTTAAAAAAAGTAAAAGTTTGTTATTATTTTATAAATAACTTGTAAAATTTAATGAACAAACACAATAAAATATTTGTTATTAAGTTTTAAACTTAAGGAAATTGCGAAAATCCTAAAAAGAGTAGCGACATACATAAAATAACAAATATGAAAACATTCAAAATTTTAAAAACTGTGCTGATAATAAGTTTGATTAGCTTGTCTTTATCTGCTTGCACCCAAGACAAAATTATCCCATTCTCTGAACTTCCTACAACAATTCAAACTTATGTTAAAAACCACTTTCCAAACAACGAAATAGTGCAAGTAGAAGTTGATTACGAAGGATTGACAAAAGAATACGATATTATTTTAAGCGACAATATTAAATTGGAGTTTAATAGCAAAAACAATATTAAGAGTATAGAAGCAAAATCTAAACTGCCTAATAGCGTAATTCCTGAAAAAATTATGGAATATGTAGAGACAAACTATCCAAATAATTTTATTGTTGAATGGGATTTAGACACTAAGCACCAATCGGTTGAATTAAATAATGGTATTGAACTTGAATTTACGCTTAAAGGAGCATTTTTAAGAATTGACGATTAACATAAATAAAATCAAAAACTTAAAATTCAGCAAACTTTCCGGGAGCTAAAATAATTCTTCTTCCTTATTGCTATTGTTTTTCTCCAAATTTAATAAAAACTGTTTTCTCCAAATTCCTGCATTATAACCACTAAGTTTTTGGTTTGAAGCTATTACTCTATGACAGGGAATTATTATGGCAATTTTATTGCGTCCGTTGGCATTAGCAACAGCTCTAAAAGCTTTTTCAGAATTTATTTTTTTGGCAAGTGCTTTGTAAGTCGTTGTTTCGCCATAATTTATTATTTTTAGAGCTTGCCAAGTAATAATTTGAAATTCACTACCAGTTAAATTAAGTTTAATGTCAAAATTTTTGCGTTTTCCTAAAAAATATTCGTTTACTTGTTGTTCTAAGTTTTTAAAAATCTCTAAATCTATTTTAGTTTGCCCATAATTAAAATTTTTCAAATCTTTTTCTAAGTTTTTATCATCACAAAATTTAAGTAAGTAAACTTCAGTTTCAGAAGCTAAGGCAAGCATTTTGCCAAGTGGAGTATCAAAGTTTGTGTAAAATAATTCCATGATAAATTCTTTAATTTTCACGTAAATCTAATTGTAAAATCTCTTTATAAATTTCATCAATATCAAAGTTTGAAGTTTTAATGTTTTTTGAGTTTAAGAGCTGTTTTGCCATTTTCAAAACATTTTGTTTTGGATATTTGCTTGTCTCATCAAAACTATTTAGAAATTGAATTATAAAAAATGTGTCAAAATTCGAGAAAAATCTTTTTGTGAAATTTATTATATTAGCAGAATTATTTTTACAATTATTTATATCATTAATTATTTTTTCTTCGCTGTAAAATTCAATAATTTCCAAAGGAATAAGCTCAATAAAACTATCTATTTTAAAAAACTCAGGAATTTTATCAAAAAATTGCTTAATAATTTCAAAAATTTTCAAATTATATACTTTATATTCATTTTCTTTAATAATTTGATCTACACTTGGTCCTGTGCCAAAAGGAACTCTGTCCGAGAGGCGTGGAGCAGGAAAAACAATAGTTTTATTTATATTTCCAATTTTAGAAATAGCACTTAGTTTATGCAAAAAATAAAAATCTTCACCTGCTTGTCTTGTAGGCATTCCACCAACTTTGCAATAAGCATTTGCTCTAAAGCCAAAACAAGCCCCAATGGTATGAATTGCATGTGGATAAGTTGTAAATTTTACTGCTAATCTAAAATATCTTAAATATATCTCATAAAGTTTACAAGCTTGGATTTCCTGGGCTGAAAATAATTTCTTATCAAAATTGTGCTGAAATTGGAAAGTTGAAGCTTGAATTTGTATGTTTTTTTCAAAATAATTATAAATTTCCAAAAAATAATTTTCAGAAACAATACTATCAGCGTCTAAAGAGCAAATTAAAGCATTAGGTTTATTTAAAAAGTCAAAGCGTCTTACTGCCTCGTCCATTCCGAGTTTTCGTGCAAATCCAACGCCTGCAAGTTTATTTGGAGTATTTTCAACATTATGGACTAAGAGATTAAAAGTTTTATAAAATTTTGATTTAAGTTTTTCGTTTAATTTTTCAAAAATTTGTTGATTTTTCTCAATTATATGTTTTGGAGTTTTTTCGCCTGAATTAATTATTACAATAATTTCAATTTTGCAATTAGGCTTTTTTGTTTTTTCTAAAGAATTTAAAGTTTTAAAAATAAATTCATCATCATAACAAGGTATAATAAGAATAATCCCCGTTTTTGGACAGGGATTATTTTTAAATATTTGTGGATAAGTTTTGTATCGGCTAAAATATTTGCTTGCAAAACTCATTTTTAATTATTATTTTTTTGATTTTTCGTATCTTTCGTTTAATTGTTTTACAACTTCATTTGTAATATCCATTTCCGGTTCTGCATAAAGGATGCCGCCACCGGTAACGCTACCAAGTATTAAAACATATTTTCCATTATTAAATTCTTTAATAAAATTTGACACAGAATCTAATAATTCTTGGTTTAGCTCAGCTTGTTGCATCATCAACTTTTCAGTTAAGTCTTGTTCTAACTGTTGAATTTTTGCTTGTTCTTGTATTAATTCATTTTGTTGATTTTCCATACTTTGTTGGGATAAAAAAGAACCTAACCTCATTTTTTCGCTAAAATCGTTGTATTTTTTCTCAAAAGCTCTCATTCTCGATTCTAAATTTGCTTTAGCTTTAGCTTGTTCTGTTAGCAAATCTTCATTAAGTTTTATAGAATATTTATATTCTAATAACAAAGTATCTAAATTGACATAAGCAACATTCCCATTATTTGTCGAATCATTTGAAAGAGTAAAGTTTTTTGACTCGTTTTGAGTTAGAACAACTTCTTTTTTTCCTAATAATACAATAATTAACACTATAATACTAAGAATTATAGCCAAACTGCTAATTATTAAAGTAATTTTATTGATTTTTGAATTTTCCATAATGATTTTTATTTTTAAAATGCAAATTTACTTGTTTTTTTGAGAATATATCTTAAAATTATTATAAAAATTAATTATTATCGTTTTTCTGCTGATTTAATATCGAAAAACTAAATTTTATGTTCAACAAACAGGAAAACAACTTTCATGTTTCCTAGCTGAGAAACATAGAAGTATTATTTTTTTATTTTACTTAAAATATTTACAAAATCAATTTCGAAGTTAGGGGTAAATATATTTTTAGATAAATTATTTTTAATTTGCTTAAAACTCCAAAATTTCACTTCATCTACTTCATTATTTTTAATAAAATCAAATTCTTCGTGTTGAGCAAGAAAAACAAAAACCATTTCTTTTTCAATTTCTGATTCCCAGATATATTTTGTAATATATTGATATTTTAAATTTCTAAGACCTAATTCTTCGTAAGTTTCTCGTTCTAAAGCAATTTCTATCTTTTCTCCATGCGATATATGTCCTCCAACAGCAGTATCCCACTTTCCTGGTTGAATAAATTTGTTTTTATTTCGTTTTTGTAATAGCAGTTCTCCTTTTGAATTTAATATATGTACATGAATAACAGGATGCATTCTTTTACTTCCATCGTGAGCTTCAGTTCTTGTCATCACTCCTATTAGTTTTCCTTCGGCATCTATTTCTGACAATAATTCTTCTTTTTTAAACTTTCGTCTAAGTATAATATTTTTCAAAAGCTCTACAATAAAAAAGACTGCAAACAGAATATAAAACAATCCACCACTAATAAAAGCCCAAGCTTGTTTTGACATAAAAAAAGCAGAATAAAAAACCAATAAAGTGTGTGCTGCAAACAAGTAAAACATTGTTTTAATATTTCTTCTAAATAGTTTTTCTTGTTCTTTATTAATTTCAAATCCTTTGAAATAATGCGCAGACATTGATAGAAGCAAATTTTTAGGCGAAAAAGCAGAAATGCCAAGAAATAAAATTAAAATAAGACCTATTATTCCCGGTTTTAATTTAAAAAATATATCGTTTTCTAAAATTATTGACACTGCTCCCATCAACAAAATTAAAATTGTATCAAATAAAACAAACTTGTCTAATTTTTTTTCTTTTATATAAATAACCATTAGTTGAACCAATCCAACACTTATAGCTACATATAAACCAATTGTAGTACCCCAAATTTCATCGGCTAAAATAAAAACCAATAATGGTAATAAGCCTGGCAAAATCATTTTTAGTATTTCGGTTTTCTTCATTTAGCAAAATTAAATTTTATTTTCAATAATAAGATTTTATATCAAAATAATATATAAATTTACATTCAAATAAAATAAGTGTGTTATTATGAAAAAAATCGCTAGATTCTTGCTTAAACATTCTGGTTTATTATTTAGAATGTTAATTGTTTTAGTACTATTAGCTATATGTATTGAAGGCTTTGCTCGCATGGGAGGTGCAGGTGGTGGCAGCAGTTCGAATAGTGGAGGTTCAGGGGGAATGTTTTCCATGTTATTTTATTTTATTTTTAAAATTATTCCTTTTCCTTTTAATTTCCTTTTGATAATTATTTTAATTGTTTTTTTTATATTTATTTCAAAACTTAATAAACAAGCAACTGTTTTAAATAAAATCCAAACAAATAAGAATGAAGTATTTGATAATAATAAAGAAATAAAAGCTTTCACAGAAATACATAAAGATTTTAACAAAAATGATTTTATTAAAAAAGTGAAAATTGCATTTATTGAGATTCAAAATGCCTGGTCAGAAAAAAACATTAATAAAGTTAGGCGTTATATTTCAGATGGTATGTATCAAAGAGTTATTACACAGTTTAAAATGATGGATGCCTTAAACCAAAAAAATATAATTACAGATTTAAAAATAATTAATATTACAATAGATAAAATTGAAAGCGAAGGTTTATTCGACACAATTCATCTAGCAATATATGCAAGAATTAAAGATAGTTTTATTTCAAATCTTTATCCTAACTTAAATTCAAAATTTTATGAAGAGTTTGTAGAATATTGGACATTTATAAGAAAAAGCTCTGCCAACTCAAATATAGATATGTATTCAAGTTTTAATTGCCCTAATTGTGGAGGAGATTTATCCGCCGATATGGGTGATATGTGTAAATGTCCTTACTGTGGAAGTATTACAAATAGTGGAGAATATGATTGGGTTTTATCAAAAATTACACAAGCTGACGATTATTTTATAAATGAAAGACATAATATTTATACAGATAAAATTATAGATAAAGTTGAGGAAATTAGTAGTGAAGACGAAAATTTTGCTGTGCAAATTATTGAAGATAAAGTTAGCAACGGATATTTACAAATAGAAACCGCAAAAGTATTTAAAGATGCAAATTATATTAAACGCTTTGTTACTGATAATTATTTAAATAAATTCCAATATAAACTGAATCAAGAATCTAATTTTTATTATAACAGAATATTTTTAAATGACGTTAAACTAATTGGAGCATTAAGCAAAGATAGAAAAAATATTTTAACGGTGGCTGTAACTTGCTCCTACCAACGGGTAATTATAAACAACCGAGACAAAGCAATAATTTTTGATTCTGTAGTAAAAAGTAAAAAAGAGGTGGTTTTTATTAGTCGCGATATTAATGCTAAAGAAAATAAAGGCTCTATTTATGCAAAACAATGTTCAAATTGTGGCGGTACAATTTTAGATACTACAAATATTAATTGTTCTTATTGTGGTAATATTTTAAATTCAGAATCAACAGACTGGATAATTTCCGACATAATGACTTATGAAGATTATTATACTTTTTTAAGTGAAAATCATAATTTATTTATGGCAAATATAAGTCCAAAAAAACTTGAAAAAATTTATAAAAATAGAGATTATGCTTTTAACAATATTTTAGTGATGATTGCAGCAGACGGAATATTTGAAGAAGAAGAAATTCACTTTGCTAAAAAATTAGCGAGGAAATGGGGATATTCTATTAAGAAAATTGAAGGAATATTAGATATGGCTAAAAATAAACTATTAGTAATCAGAATGCCTGAAGACAAAAAAGATAAGCAAAAAATCTATAAACTAATGGAAAAAGCAGCTGCGGTTGATGGAAATATATCAGCTGAAGAAAGAGCTTTATTAGATGAAGTAAAAAGAGAAATTGACAATTAAAAAATAAGTTATAAACTTAAAATATCTTTTGCAAGTTGTCTTTTCAGGCTTGAGTAATTTTGGTATTTTGGTTTAAAAAAATCTTTACAGTTTTTTATTTCTTCTTGGTTTAAATTATGAAAATTCTCTTCTATTAAAGTAAACAATTCTATTAGTATTGTATCATCTTTAGCTTTATCAAAAATTGATAAAAAAACCAATAAATTTTCAAAATGTAAGCTAGATTGCCATAATGCAGAAATTATTTTACTAAATTCAGGTTTATCCTGATAATTTTCAATATTTTCAGTAATAATTTTAGCTATTTTTTCATCTTTTAAGTCGCAGAACAATTCATAAATATTATTTTTCACACTTTCACTTTTTGTATTAAAAAACAAATTTAAAATTGTTTGTATAGTATAAATTCCACCTTTATCCCGAATTTTATTAAGTGTTGAAATTACAATATTTTCATCATTATTAAACAAATTATTTATAACTTGTTTTTGTTCGTCGCTTAAAGTATTAGTCATAAAAAAATAGTTGTAATTTTAAAAAATTTCAATTTCTTCAATTAAACATCCGGGGTGAATTTTATCAATCACTTCTAGTCCGTCAACAACTTTTGCAAAACAGGTATGATTTCTATCTAAATGAGCTGTATTAGTACGGCTATGACAAATAAAAAATTGTGAACCACCAGTATTTCTCCCAGCATGCGCCATTGATAACACACCTCTGTCATGATATTGTAAATCACCGTTTAATTCACAATCTATTTGATAACCAGGTCCACCTGTTCCAACTTTTGGATTTGAAATATCTTTTGAAAAAGGGCAACCAGCTTGAACGACAAAGTCGGGAATTACTCTATGAAACCTTAATCCATTATAAAAACCTTCTTCGGCCAATTTAATAAAATTTGCAACAGTATTTGGAGCATCTTCATGATAAAACTCAACAGTCATATCTCCTTTTTCTGTTTTAATTATAGCTTTTTTCATATATTTTTAATTTAATATTAATTTTTTCTCCAATTTCCAAATTTAAAATCACAATCTGAAAAAGAACTATCAATTCTAATATAAGTACTTTCCAACTTATTTTCTATCCATTTTTCAATAATTTTTTGTCCTTTTTGTTGCATTGCATATTCTTGAATTTCAAGATAATCGTCTGTTAAATTAGCTTTATGAGCCTCAACTTTTTGATCAAGTCTAACAATTTTAATTAGTTTACTTCCTTTGCTAGAACTAGATAAAAATGGTTTTGAATATTCACCTACTTTTAATCCGGAGATATTTCTTAAGGTATTTGGGTCAACAAACTCATTAGCCAATTTTGTATTTCCGTAATATGGATTAATAACTTTTCCATTATTAAATTTAGACTCCCCGTCACTAAATTTATTAACTGCATCATTAAAGCTTATAGAATCATTTTTAAGCATTTCATAAACTTCTACAGCTTTGTTTTCGCTTATGCTAATTTGCTCTATACTTACGTCTGGAGTTAATAAAATATGCCTAAAGTTCATCATATTTCCTTTTTTCTCAATTAATTGAATTATGTGGTATCCATATTCTGTTTCAACTACTCTAGACACTTCTACAGGACTTGTTAAATTAAAAGCCACAGAAGCAAATTCTGGTACTAAGTCTGTACGGCTAACAAAACCTAGCTCACCGCCATTAGTAGCAGAACCTGGGTCTTCGGAATATAAAATTGCTAAAGTTTGAAAACTTTCTCCATTTAAAATTCTATCTCTCAAATCATTTAATTTTTGAATACTTTCCTCTTTTTCTTCTTTTCCTATTACAGGTGTAAATACAATTTCTGAAAGTTCAAAATAAGCCGAAACCATTGGTATGCTATCTTCGGGGATTTCTTGAAAAAACTCTTTAACCTCGCTTGGTGTAACTTTCAAATCGCTTGTCAAACTGCCTTGCACTCTTTGAGTTAAAACTTGTTCTCTGATGATAGACCTAAAATCATTTTTAATTTCTGTTATAGATTTACCATAAAATTCCTCCATTTTTTTCTCACTTCCAAGTTGATTAACAAAAACAGAAATACGTCTATCTAATTCTGCTTCAACTTCTTTATCCGTAACTTCTACACTATCTTGTATTGCTTGTAAATACAATAATTTTTGAAACATTAGTTCTTCTAAAATATCGCATTTTAATTCACCATCTAAATCATAACTACCTTGAGATCTTATTTGAATATATTGGTTTTCTACATCAGATTTTAGAATAATCTCATTTCCCACTACTGCCACTACATTATCAATGATTTCTTGGGAAAAGCAAATTTTTGAAACCAATAAAATTAAGACTAAAAATATTCCGTTTTTCACTTTTTAAAATTTAATTAATAATTAATTTTCCACTATTTAAAGCATTTGTTTTCAACTCATTTAAGATTTGTTGATATTTATTATCTTTTCTATTTTTTATAATCACTTGATAAATAAATGGTTCTGCTATTTCTATAGGCATAATTTCACCTTCTGCAACAAGCTCATCAATTTTTACCAAATAACGCAAATCTTCATAAACATAGTCTAAAAAAAACTTAGCATTATCTAAACCATTTTCATCAAGTTTGTAATTAATAATTTCTAAAAAATCATTAAGCTCTATCCAATCATGATAAAAATAAACCTTACGTCCTGTACCAACACAATAATCCTTCAAACTTTTCTCATCTTCTAAACTACTATTTTTAATTTTTTCATATTCATAATAATAAGTTGCCTTTTTATCTAAAATAGTCATATAATGAGCTTTTACAAAAGTGTTTGAAAGTTTATAATTATCTAAATATTTATTATAATACTCTTCAATTTCATTTTTACTAACATCTTGATTAATAGAATTATAAATAAAATTTTCTAAATATTGATTTACATATAAATTTTGACGATAATCATTAATTTTATTAGCTATATTCAAAGTATCTGTAATTTTTAGTTTAGCTTCATCATAAAACAATCTTGGCTCTAACCACAAGTTAATCAAGTCATTAACAAAATTTACAGAATCAGTTTTCGAATTAAATCTTGGTAAAAGTTTAATTAAATCTTCTTCCATCAGATATTCATTTCCATATTTTGCAATAATTTTCCCTTTCGGTTCTACCTCCTTGTTATTGCAAGAAATAAAAAACATTAAAATTATAATACTAAGAATATATAAAACTCTCATTTTAATTAACTAAAGTTTTTAAAACATCTTTATGAACAACAATTTTATATTTGTTTCTAAGGGTTTTAATCCATTCTTTTTCTAAATAATTTTGATAATCAGCAGTAATAATTCCTTTTGCTTCGTTTAATGTTTTTACTTCCGGAGCGTGAACATTTATTATAGTAATTGTATTATCTTCATTATTCGCTACAATCTTCTTCAAGCCTGCAGTTTCAGTTATATTAAATTCTTTTATTTTAGAATCTACTAATGGTTTCACGGCTTTTTCAGCAAACTCACTTTCTTTAATAATTAAAGCAGAACTATCTTTTTTATTTAATTTTGACAAAATAAAGTCTTCATTTTTATTTTTATTAAATAATTTTGCTGCAGATTTTAACACCTTAGCGTCTTTACATTCATAAACTTTCACTTCATAACGATAATCCCACATATAATCATTTTTATTTTTTTGATAGAAATTATCTAGTCCTGCAGTATCAATAATTGCTTTAGACCAAACAAATTTATCAGTTAATTCAAAAAGTAAAATACCGTCATGATATTCTTTTATCAAATACTTGAAGTCTATATATTTATCTTCTAAAATATCTTCTTCATACATTAATATCATTTTTGAGATAAAGTTATTAAAAGCCTTATCAACAAATATTTTAATATCCTGAGGGCTTTGTTTACGATTAAATTTCATTAAATAATTTACAAAATCTTCTTGTGTTTTGGTTTGGTTAGCAAATGTTAAAATAGGTTTATCAAGTTTTAAATTTTCATCCACTATCCAGCTTCCATGAAATATTGAATCAGTTACTATATTATAAAATTCTTTTACATTTTCATCATTAGTTTTTGCATTATATTCATTTTTTAAAGTTGTTACAATAGCGTCTCTACTTTTTGAGGTTCTTGCAGTATTTGAAATAAGTCCTTTTAAATCATTTTTAATTTCATCAAAATCTTTAATTTCTTCTTTATCTAAGAGTTTGATTACATGAAAGCCATAATTTGTTTTGAGTATAGGCGAAATGTCGCCAATATTTTCTAATCCAAATACTGCATCTTCAAATTCCTTTATCATTCTACCGCCAATACTTACCCAACCAATCAGCCCACCATCAACCGCAGTTCTTCTGTCTTCGCTATACTCTTCTGCCAGTTTGGCAAAATCTTCTCCAGCTAAAGCTTTTTCATAAACTTCAGTAATTTTATTTTCAGCTTTTTGTTTTAAATTACTGCTAGAGCCTTCGGGTGTAATCATCATTATATGAGCTACTTTATACTTTCCTTTAGCCGGTCTTTTGTCTGTAACTTTTAAAATATGATAGCCAAAACGCGAGCGAAAAGGTTTTGAAAAATCCCCTACTTTAGTTTCATACATAACAGATTCGAACTCATAAACTAAGTTAAAAACTGTTCTATAACCAAGGCTTCCTTTTGTTTTTAAACTTCCTTCATCTTCGGAATAGTTTTCAACAAGTTTTTCAAAATTTTCGCCTTTATTAAGTTTTTTATAAACCTCATTTATTTTATTCCAGGCTTTTAGTGTATCTTTTTCACTAGCGTTTTGTTCACATTTTATTAAAATATGCGAAACTTCAACATCCCATTTCATTCTTTCGTAAGATTCTGCTAAAATATCTTCCTCCACTTTTTTATCAGTTAAGTAAGGCTGGGCTAACTGTCCACGATAACCAGCAAGTTCATTTTTAAATGATTTTAAAGTATCAAAACCTAAAATTTCGGCTTCGTGAACTTTAAGTTTAAAATTAATAAACAAATCTAAATAATCTTCCATAGCTTGGACAGTCATTGCATTTGAGTTAGTATTATTTTTTTTATAAATATGCAAAAACTCATCTGCTGTAATTTTCTCATTATCAATCTCTAACAATACTTTAGTTTGAGAAAAACTTAAACTTGCAAAAACTATAAATCCTAATAAAACAAAAACTTTTTTCATACTATATTATTTAATTAAAATAAAATTACATAATTTATTCACTTCTTGAGTAATTTGGTGCTTCTCTTGTAATAGTAACATCATGAGGGTGATTTTCCACAACAGCGCTTGAAGTAATTCTAACAAATTTAGAATTTTCGTGCAATGCTTTAATATCTTTAGCGCCACAATATCCCATTCCTGCTTTTAAACCACCAATTAACTGATATACAATTTCGTGTAAATTTCCTTTATAAGGCACTCTTCCCGAAATACCTTCAGGCACAAGTTTTTTAATATCATCTTCCATATCTTGGAAATATCTATCTTTAGAGCCTTTTTGCATAGCTTCTACAGATCCCATTCCTCTATATGATTTGAATTTTCTACCACTAAATATAATAGTTTCACCTGGTGCTTCTTCAGTTCCTGCAAAAAGTCCTCCTGCCATTATTGAATTTGCTCCTGCGGCTAAGGCTTTCACTATATCTCCTGAATATCTAATTCCACCGTCAGCAATTAAAGGCACTCCGGTTTCTTTTATTGCCTCTGCTACATTCATAATAGCTGAAAATTGCGGTACTCCTACTCCTGCAACAACTCTGGTTGTACAAATAGATCCCGGTCCAATTCCAACTTTTACTCCATCTGCACCATTTTTAATTAATAATTTTGCAGCTTCGGCAGTAGCAATATTGCCTACTACAATATCAATATTTGAGAATTTTTTCTTAGCTTCTTTCAAAATAGTATTTACGCTTTTTGTATGTCCGTGAGCTGTATCAATAACAATAGCATCAACACCTGCATCAGCTAAGGCTTCCATTCTTAAAAGAGAATCTCCTGAAATTCCTACTGCAGCAGCAACTCTTAAACGTCCATGAGTATCTTTACAAGACAAAGGAGCCGAAGCAGCTTTAGTTATATCCTTATAAGTTATCAAACCAACTAATTTATTTTCTTTATCAACGACTGGAAGTTTTTCAATACGATATTTCATAAAAATATCTTTTGCTTTTTCAAGTTCAATTCCTTGCTCAGTTGTGATAAGTTTTTCTTTAGGTGTCATTATTGCTTTAATCGACAAGCCCATATTAGTTTGAAACCGCATATCTCTTGAAGTTACAATTCCTTTTAGTTTATTTTCGGAATCAACAACAGGAAGTCCTCCAATATTATATTCAGACATTATTGCTTTTGCATCTCCCACACTACCCTCAATATTTATAGAAACTGGATTTAAAATCATTGCATTTTCGGCACGTTTTACTTGATAAACATGTTTTGCTTGGTCAATAATAGACATATTTTTATGAATAACACCAATTCCGCCTTCTCGGGCAATAGCAATAGCCATTTTACTATCTGTTACTGTATCCATTGCAGCAGAAACTAAAGGCGTATTTAAAACTATATTACGTGAAAAATTAGAAACTAAGCTAACAGAATTTGGCAAAACCTCTGAATAAGCAGGTATCAGCAAGACATCGTCAAATGTAAGACCTTCTAAAACAATTTTTGCATTTTCTTTCATAATAAATGAATTAAAATTTTACGAAATTACAACTTTTTGCGTTTATGACAAAGATTTTTTTTAAATTTGTAAAACTTTAAGAATATTAACTAATTTTATCTAAAAATATTGTACTATGAGTAAATTTCGCGAAGTGTTACTAAAATATTGGGGCTATAGTAAGTTTCGTGAGATGCAAGAAGAAATAGTTGAATCTATAGCTCAGGGAAAAGACACACTTGGTTTACTACCTACAGGAGGTGGAAAATCTATTACTTTTCAAACTTTTTCCATGGCTAATCTTGGAGTATGTTTGGTAATTACGCCGCTTATTGCTTTGATGAAAGACCAAGTTGAAAATTTACAAAAACGTAAAGTTAAAGCTGTAGCAATATATTCGGGTATGACAAAAATTGAAATAGAAAGAGCTTTAGATAATGTGATTTATGGTGATTATAAGTTTTTATATTTATCGCCAGAGCGTTTGCAGAATTTTTATTTTCAAGAAAAACTTGTTCATATGAAAGTAAATCTTATTGCAGTTGATGAAGCTCATTGTATTTCTCAGTGGGGTTATGATTTTAGACCTTCATATTTAGAAATTGCAAAAATTCGAGAAAAACTTCCAGATATTCCTATTTTAGCTCTAACAGCAACTGCAACACCAAAAGTTGTGGATGATATTCAAGAAAAATTACTTTTTAAAGAAAAAAATGTTTTACAAAAAAGTTTTGAAAGAAAAAATCTTGTTTATTATGTAATTAACACAGAAGATAAGCAAAAACAATTATTTAAATTAGTTACAAAAATTGAAGGCTGTGCTGTAATTTACGTTAGAAATAGGCGTAAAACCAAAGAGTATGCAATGCTTTTGCAAAAATACAATATTTCAGCCGATTATTATCATGCAGGTTTAGACGCACAAACACGGGCATTTAAGCAAAGTGAATGGCAAAAAGATAATATTAGGATAATGGTTTGTACAAATGCTTTTGGTATGGGAATAGACAAATCAGATGTAAGATTAGTAATTCATTTAGACTTGCCAGATTCACCTGAAGCATATTTTCAAGAAGCAGGTAGAGCAGGCAGAGATGGAAAAAAAGCCTGGGCATTTTTAGTAACAAATTCAGCCGACAAGGCACAGGCAAAAAGAAATATTACAACAGCTTTTCCTGAATTAAAAAAAGTAAAAGAAGTATATAATGCAATATGTAATTATCTTCAAATACCTATTGGTGCTGGAAAAGATTTGGATTATCCTTTTGATATTTTTGAACTTGCCAAAAACTTTAAATTAGATGTTTTAAGCATATATAATTCTATAAAAATTTTAGAAGCAAGTAATATGTTAACTTATTCAGAAGAGGCAAATAATGTTTCGAGAATAATGATTAGCGTTAATAGAGATGATTTATATAAATTTCAAGTAGAAAATGAAATGCTTGATAATTTTATTAAAATGCTTCTTAGAACTTATACCGGAATTTTTAATGATTATATAAATATCAGCGAAGAATATTTGGCAAAAAAGGCTAATACAAAATCAGAAACTATTATTGAATTATTAAAAACTCTTGTTAAATATAAAATCATTAGCTATATTCCAAGAATAAATAAACCTTTAATACATTTTACAGCAGAAAGATTAGAAGACAGAGGAATTGTATTCGATATTAAAGAACTAAATGAAAGAAAAG
>JALOAQ010000186.1 GCA_023228725.1 Bacteroidales bacterium
TTGTCATGATTTTTGCAATAAATAGCAAAAATCCCGCCAAAACCCCACTTTTTTTACAAAACAAACAACCCCATTATAGATTATACGTAAATTCATAAAAAATGTTTCATTTTTCACCTTTAAATCGGTTCGAGTTTTAAAAGTCGGACTTTTTAATTAATAAAATTTAAATAGATACTAAATTATAAAATTTTCAGCTAAGTTTTTTAAAAATCCATCAAAAACAATTAATTTTAAAATAAATATTAGTATTTTTGTAGGAAATAATAAGTAACAAACTAATGGCTTATTTCTGAATATGTGTATATAAGTGAGGGTTTGGAGTGTGAATAAGTGAGTTAGTGGTAATTTTAAAGACTGTCATGCTCCGAATATCTACAATACTCAACTAATTATAAAAGTGTGATTTATGAATAAAAAATCAGCAAGCAATTCGGAGTTTATTATTTTCAGAACGGAAGATGAACAAGTTTCTGTAGATGTTCGTTTGGAAGATGAAACAATATGGCTTACTCAAGACCAGATCGCCACACTTTATGGTGTAGAACGACCCGGTATTACACAGCATATTAAAAACATTTTTGCCGAAGGAGAATTGCAAGAAAATTCAGTTAGTAAGAAATTCTTACGAACTGCTGCAGACGGGAAAAACTACAATACCAAGCATTACAACTTGGATATGATTATTTCCTTGGGTTATCGTGTAAACTCAATAATTGCTACCCAATTCCGGATTTGGGCAACCAAACGTCTGAACGAATATATTCGCAAAGGATTTACAATGGATGATGAACGTTTGAAAGACTTTGGAGGAGGTGCTTATTGGAAGGAACTTTTGCAACGCATCAGAGACATTCGTGCATCGGAAAAAGTATTTTATCGCCAAGTTTTAGATATTTATGCCACAAGTATTGACTATAACCCTAATGCCAATGTTTCTTTTGAGTTTTTCAAAAAAGTGCAAAACAGATATAAATAAAAAATAATTATTAAACATATTGCTTTTTTAAATTTATTTATATATTTGCTTTTCTATAAAAGATTGTGAAAATTATGCGTTTTATTCTAAGTTTTGTTTTTGGTTTTATTAGTTTGATAAGTTTTTCTCAAACAATTTCAGTGCTTTCTTTTGAAAGAAAAGATAATGATTTAGATGCTCGTGTTTATGCTCCTGTAAAAGACCAAAATGGAGATGTTGCAGCATTAATAAAAATTGAAACTACAGAAACAAATTTTGAATTTGAAGGCGGAAGCCTTGGAATTGTAAAAGCTGAGAAAAAAACTGGCGAATATTGGGTTTATGTACCTTGGGGATTGCAAAGAATTACAATAAAACATCCACAGCTTGGAATTTTACGCGATTATGTATTTCCCGAAAAAATTGATAAAGCCACAGTTTATATTATGAAACTTAGCACCGCAAAACTTATTACCACAATTGAGGAACCGGAAATTTTAACACAATGGCTTGTAATAACATCAGAACCAAGTGGAGCAAGTATTTATATTGATGATAAACCTGTTGGGCAAACTCCTTTTTCGCGCGAATTTGCAACCGGAAAATACCAATACAGACTTGAACTACCTATGTATCATCCCGAAGCCGGTATTTTTAATTTAGACGCTTCAAGCGATAAACATAGGATAGAATCTAAATTAAAAGCTAATTTTGGCTCTATTTATGTAAATTCTTCTCCAGAAACAGGAGCAGATATTATACTTGATGGAAAACCAACAGGCAAACAAACTCCAAGCACAATAAACGAGGTGCTAAGCGGTGAACATAGAATTAGTATTAAAAAAAATATGTATTACGATGCTTGGCAGGATGTAAATGTTGAAGATAATAAAACTGCAAATATAAACTTAAAAATGAATCCTGCTTATGGTACGCTAAATATTACAACAGAACCAAGTGCAGATATTTATATAGAAAATTCCAAGCAAGGTACAGGAAGTTTAAGTATTCGTAAAACTTCGGGTTTTTATACTATAGAGGCAAGAAAAGACAAACATACAAGCGATACAAAAAAAGTGGAAGTAAAAGATGGTGAAAATATAAATATTACACTTTCGCCAACAGCACAATACGGTATTTTAAAAATTAACACCACGCCTCCTGATGCAGAAATTTATATTGATGGCATAAAAAAAGGCACAAGTCCAACAACAATACGCCAAGTTTTGGTAGGCGATTATAAAATTGAACTCAAACTAAAAGGCTATGCTGATATTAATAAAACTGTAAATATTAAGCACAATCAAAGCACAGAAATTGAAGAAAACTTTAATAAAGGAATGCAAATTAGCATAAACTCAAACCCTACAGCTGTTGATTTGGAAATTGATGGTAAAAATTATGGAAAAACGCCTTTTAATGGAATTTTGACTTTTGGTGAGCATAAACTTAAATTAACAAATAATACGAAAATTATAAACGAAAATATTAATATTAGCCAAGGCGGAAAAACAAACTGGAGTTTTGATTTGAGCGAAATAGGGAGTTTTACAGACTATCGCGATGGCAATG
>JALOAQ010000075.1 GCA_023228725.1 Bacteroidales bacterium
TAATTAAAATGTAATATTTCTTCTTCATAATAATTTTATTAAAAAAATAATGTTATTTTTGTAGTACAAAATTAACTAATTTTTAAAAACCTAAAAATATGAAAAAATTTATTCTTATTTCAATTAGCCTGCTTTTATTTGGAGGCCTGTTTGCTCAACAAACAATTTCTGGCGGATTATTTGCTGGTCCAACAATGGCATGGATGAGTAGTGATAGTAAAATTGTTGATACTAAGGGCATGAAGTTCGGCTATAATTTTGGAGCTTTAATTGACTTTAATTTAATTGACAACTTTGCAATTTCTACAGGCGTTCAATTTAACAACTTAGGCGGAAAAATTATCTACAACTATGGGATGACTAACTTAGAACCTAAAGAAGGTCCTGCAATAGATACTTTATTTCCCGGAACTCAAATGAATTATAATCTGAATTATTTAGGAATACCTTTTAGTTTTAAGGGTAAAACTAATGAAATAGGTTATATGACATATTTTTTAAAAGCTGGAGTTACACCATTAATTAATATTAAAACATTAGGAAGTTTTGATAATTATGAAAATTTATTGCTTAAAGAAATTAATTTATTTAATATTGGTTGGCATATTGGTGGTGGGCTTGAATATTCATTATCAGGAAATACCAGAATTTTAGTAGAACTACTTTATACAGGTGGCTTACTTGATATAGATAAAACTGAAGTTTTCAACACTCCAGACATGGTTAATACAAATAATCCACGAATTGTTTTAAATGATATTCATTTAAAAATTGGAGTTTTATTTTAAAAACAAATATTCTAATAATTATAAACCCAACTAAAAACAGTTGGGTTTTTTTAACAAATATTAAAAAATGAAAATTGCAATAGCCCAATTAAACTATCAAGTAGGAAATTTAGATTTCAATACCCAAAAAATCATAAATGCAATTTTAACAGCAAAAAGTCAGGCTGTAGATTTAATAATATTTTCAGAATTATCAATTTGTGGATATATACCTTACGATTTTTTAAAATACGATTATTTTATTGAAAATTGCTATCAGAAATTAGATGAGATAAAATCGCATTGCGTTGATATTGCAGCAATTGTAGGTTTAGCAACCAAAAATCCACAAACAAAGGGTAAAAAATTATATAATTCAGCGGCTTTTATTTTTAATGGAGAAGTCCAAAAATTAATACATAAAAGTTTAATACCAAGTTTTGATGTATTTAACGAAGAAAGATATTTTGAAAAAAACAAAAACTTAGAAATCATAGAATTTAAAAACAAAAAAATTGTAATTAGTATAGCTGAAGATTTATGGGACGAACATAGAATTTGCGGAGTTTTTGAACACAAAATAATGTTTAAAAATAATCCAATGGAATATTTAAGCAAATTTTCGCCAGATTTAATCATAAATATTGCCGCTCAGCCTTTTAGCTATTGTCAAATTGATAATAAAAAAGAAATTATTTTTAAAAACGCAATAAAATATTCTATACCTATAATATATGTAAACCAAGTTGGTGGCAATGCAGAATTGATTTACGAAGGTGCCAGCATTATTGTTAATAAAGCCGGAAATCCCGTTCTTGTTGCTGATAGTTTCAAAGAAGATTTTCATGTTTTTAATATTGATGAGATTGTAAAATCTCCCAAAACAATTAATATTAATAAAGTTTTAAAAAGCAATAAATATGAAACGCTTTATTCTGCTATAATACTTGGAATTAAAGATTTTTTTGAAAAAAATAATTTTAAAAAAGCTATTGTTGGTTTATCAGGAGGACTGGATTCTGCTGTTGTTGTAGCACTTTTAGTAAATGCACTAAAAAAAGAAAATGTTGAAGTTTTATTATTGCCAACAAAATATTCAAGCCAACACTCCATAGACGATTCCTTAGAAATGATTAAACGCTGCGGAATAAAACACCATATTATTGACATTGAAGAGCTTAGATTAGCATATTCAAGCAGTATGCAAGAGGTTTTTGAAAACACAAAACCAGATTTAACAGAAGAAAACATTCAGGCTCGTATTAGAGGTAGTATTTTAATGGCTTATTCAAATAAGTTTGGGAATATTCTTATAAACACCTCAAACAAAAGTGAAGTAGCTGTTGGATATTCAACCATGTATGGCGATATGAACGGTGCCTTGTCAATAATTGGCGATTTATATAAAACTGAAGTTTACAAATTAGCTGATTATATAAATCAAAATTTTAATAATATGATTCCTCAAAATATCATAGAAAAAATTCCATCAGCAGAACTTAGACCAAACCAAAAAGATAGCGATTCGCTTCCTGATTATGAAATATTAGACGAAATTTTATTTTTATATATTGAACAAAATCTATCAGAAGAAGAAATAATAAACAGAGGACTTCCAAAAGATACTGTTAGCAGAATTATTAAATTAGTAAACAATAGCGAATTTAAAAGATTTCAAATGCCCCCAGTTTTAAAACTTAGTTCAAAATCTTTTGGCGAAGGAAGAAAAATGCCTTTGTAACCAAGTTAAATTCGATAATTTCTCATTATTTGTTCCTTACAATATATTTCAATATTTTTGTAAAAAAAAGATTTATGATTATTGCAATTTTAGCAGGTGCACCGGGAAGTGGAAAAAGTACACATTCCAAACTACTGAAAGAAAAATTAAATTTCGTACATATTTCAACAGGAGATATTTTTAGAGAAGAAATTGAACTGAATACTGAATTAGGAAAACTTGCCAAATCGCTTATTGATAAAGGAAATTTTGTACCCGATGAAATTGTTTGTGAAATAATTGAAAAGATTATTAAAAAAAGTAATAAAGATACAAAATTTGTTTTTGACGGTTTTCCAAGAAATTATAATCAAGCCGAAGAATTTGAAAAACTACTAAATAAATTAAATTTAAGAGTTAATGTTTTTGTAGAATTAAATGTTTCTGAAGACAATTTAATTTCACGTTTAACAAAACGTAGCAAAGACAGTAATAGAAAAGATGATTCAAATTTTGAAATAATAAAGCACAGAATTGAAGTTTATAAAAGCAACACTCAAATAATAAATGATTTTTATTCTTCAAAAACCAAATGTTTTAAGATAAACGGAAACAGAGCAATTGAAGATGTTTCTGGAGAAATTTTCGATAAAATAATTAAATCTACAAACTAAAATCTATGGCTACATCAAATTTTGTTGATTATGTAAAAATATATTGTCGTTCAGGTTCTGGTGGTGCTGGTGCTACACATTTTAGGCGTGAAAAGTTTGTGGAGTTTGGTGGTCCGGACGGCGGAAACGGAGGCAGAGGTGGACATATAATACTAAGAGCCAGCACTCATCAATGGACATTATTGCACTTAAAATTCAAAAGACATATTTTTGCAGATAATGGTGAGAGTGGCGGTAAAGCACTAAGAACGGGAGCAGATGGCAAAGACCAAATTATAGAATTGCCAATAGGAACAATTGCAAAAGATGCAGACACAGGAGAATTTATTTGCGAGCTTACCGAAGACAAACAAGAGATAATTTTATTTGAAGGAGGCAAAGGCGGATTAGGAAATGCAGAATTTAAAACTTCTACAAATCAAGCCCCTAGATATTCTCAACCAGGGATTGAAGGAATTGAAAAAACTATTATTTTAGAACTAAAACTTTTGGCTGATGTTGGTTTAGTAGGATTTCCTAATGCAGGTAAATCTACTTTACTTTCTGTTGTTTCGGCAGCAAAACCAGAAATTGCAGACTACCCTTTTACAACCTTAGTTCCAAATTTAGGAATAGTGGCTTATAGGGATTTTAAATCTTTTGTAATGGCAGATATTCCCGGAATTATTGAAGGAGCTGCCCAAGGCAAAGGATTAGGGCACAGGTTCTTACGACATATAGAAAGAAACTCAATTCTCTTATTTATGGTTCCTTGCGATACAAAAAACATAAAACAAGAATATGAAATTTTACTAAAAGAATTAGAAGAATACAATCCTGAATTAAAAGATAAAAAAAGAATATTAGCTATCACAAAAGCAGATTTAATAGATGATGAATTACAAGAATTATTAAAAGCTGAATTACCACAAAATATTGAAACTGTTTTTATTTCAGCCGTAGCAAATAAAAATATTGACAAACTCAAAGATTTAATTTGGAAAAAACTCAACGAATAATGGAATATTTAAAAAACTTAGATAGAGAGATTTTTCTATATCTTAACTCACTTAACACATCTTGGTTAGACCCGATAATGAAAGCTCTATCTTCGTTTTGGGTTTGGTATATAGTTGCAATTTTGTTAATAATTTTCTTGATTAAAAAATTTAAACACAAATTTTGGATTCCACTATTGGTCTCAATTATTTGCTTTGCCATAACTGACCAAAGTTCAAACCTTATAAAACATAGCGTAAAAAGATACCGTCCAAGCCACAATTTAGAGATATCAGATAAAGTACATACAATAGATAATTACAAAGGCGGTATGTATAGTTTTGTTTCCGGTCACGCTTGTAACAGTTTTGGTTTAGCGTTAATCAGCCTGCTTTTTTTAAGAAATAAAAAATGGACAATATTTATTTTAATTTGGGCAGGCATTGTTTCATATTCCAGAATTTATCTTGGAGTACATTATCCTGCCGACTTGATTGCAGGAGGAATATTAGGTGTTTGCATAGCATTGATAGTTTATAAAACCTACAGGCTTATTCCATGTTTTAAGATAGAAGCAAAATGTATAACTTAAGATTTTCTAAATTTTTAAAAACAAATAAATTCTGCTTTTACTTTTCTATTTTCAGCTTTTTTCATAAATCAAACAAGGCTAAATATAAATATTAAAATATTTAGTAAAATACTTACCCAACTCACTGATTGATCAAAGTAAATGACTTAGCTTTGCACTTAAATACTATAAACAGTTTATTTACTTTAAAATATTTTAACAGATGAAAACCAAGTACATAGATTTAGTTGAACAGTCTTTTGAGTTCCCTACTGAGGAGTTTGAGGTAGAGGATGGAGAACTTTACTATTACGACATTCCCTTAATGGACTTAGTAAAACAATATGGAACTCCTATGAAGTTTACTTATTTGCCAAAAATTACTGAAAATATAAAAAAGGCAAGAGTTTGGTTTAATGTAGCCTTAACCAAAGCAAACTACAATGGCAAATATATTCAGTGCTATTGTACAAAAAGCTCTCATTTTTCATTCGTATTAGAAGAAGCTTTAAAAAATGATATTCATATAGAAACTAGTTCTAATTTTGATATAGATATAGTGAGGGCACTATACGAATCCGGTCAAATTGATAAAAGCAAATACATAGTTTGCAACGGTTTCAAAATGCCTACTTATATCGAAAATATTGCAAAACTTATAAACGATGGATTTACTTCGGTTATTCCGGTTTTAGATAATTATTCAGAACTAGATCAACTACTAGAGCAAGTAGAAGGTGAACTTAACATAGGTATTCGTATTGCTTCGGAGGAAGAGCCAAAATTTGAGTTTTATACTTCAAGATTAGGAATAGGATATAAAAACATTGTTCAATATTACCATGATTTTATTGAAAATAATCCGAGAGTAAAATTAAAAATGCTTCATTTCTTCATTAATACAGGAATTAAAGACACAGCATATTATTGGAATGAGTTAAGCAAATGTATGAGCGTTTATTGTGAGCTTAAAAAAGTATGTCCTGAATTAAGCTCTTTAAATATTGGTGGCGGTTTTCCTATTAAAAACAGCTTAACTTTTGAATATGATTATGAATATATGGCTGAGGAAATTGTAAATCAAATTAAGTTGGCATGTGATTCAAGTAAAGTCCCAGAACCTGATATTTTTACAGAATTTGGTTCATTTACAGTAGGCGAAAGTGGCGGTGCAATTTATTCTGTTATTTATCAAAAACAACAAAACGACAGAGAAAAATGGAATATGATTGACTCTTCTTTTATTACTACCCTACCCGATTCTTGGTCGATTAATAAAAGATTTATTATGCTACCTGTAAATAAATGGGATTCGCAATACGAAAGAGTTTTCCTTGGTGGTCTGACCTGTGATAGCGATGATTACTACAATTCAGAACAACATGTAAATGCAATTTACCTTCCTGAATATGATAACGAAACTCCATTACACATTGGTTTTTTTAATACAGGAGCATATCAAGAGGCAATTGGTGGTTTTGGTGGAATTCAACATTGTTTAATACCTGCACCAAAACATGTTTTGATAAGTAAAGACGAAGACGGTAAAATTAGCACTAAACTTTATTCCAAAGAACAATCATACAAATCAATGTTAAAAACACTTGGATATACTTATTAATTATTTATTTTTGATAAAAATTTAATTGACTATGTCTAATAAAACTTATGCGGGTATTCCTGAGGAATATTCAGGATATAAAAATGCTAAAGTTGTAATATTACCTGTGCCTTACGATGGTACATCTACTTGGGGCAAAGGTGCAGACAAAGGACCGCAAGCTTTTTTAGATGCTTCGGAAAATATGGAAATTTATGATTTAGAATCAGATACAGAGGTACATAAACATGGAATTTGGTTAAGTCAAGCTTTAAATTGCGACAAAAATCCTGAAATAATGGCTCAGCAAGTAAAAGCCAAAGCAAAAAAGTTTTATGAAGATAATAAACTTTTTACAATGATTGGTGGAGAACATTCTGTAAGTATTGGAGCCATAATGGCAAGTGCAGAAAAATTTGAAAACTTATCTGTTTTGCAACTTGACGCACACTCTGATTTAAGAGCAGAATATGAAGGAACAGCTTATAACCACGCTTGTGCTTTACATTGGGCTTCAAAGAACACAAATTTAGTGCAAGTTGGTATTAGAAGTATGGCAATTGAGGAAAAAGAGTTTGTAAAGAAAGAAAATGTGTTTTTTGCCGAAGATATTGCAAATAGAAATAACTGGCAACAAGAGGTAATTGATAAGCTTGGAGAAAACGTTTATTTAACAATTGATTTAGATTATTTTGACCCTTCGATATTACCGGCAACTGGAACGCCGGAACCTGGAGGCTTAACTTGGTATCCAAGTTTAGAATTACTAAAAAAACTTGCACAGCAAAAAAAGATTATTGGTTTTGATATTGTTGAATTAGCACCAGATACAGCACATCCTGCATCAAACTTTTTGGCAGCAAAATTATATTACAAAATATTAACTTACATTTTAGAAAAATAATGGAAGCAAAAGGAAAAATTTCAAAATTTATTGAAGAAAACTTTAAACATTTTAATTCAGCTACTTTAGTTGACGCATCTAAAGGCTATGTAAAACACTTAAACGAAGGTGGTAAAATGATGATTACCTTAGCTGGAGCTATGAGTACAGCTGAGCTTGGTAAAACTTTGGCAGAAATGATACGCCAAGATAAAGTTCAAATTATATCTTGTACCGGGGCAAACCTTGAAGAAGATATTATGAATTTAGTTGCACATTCTCACTACAAAAGGGTGCCACATTATCGCGACTTAACTCCTCAAGAAGAATGGGATTTAATGCAAAAAGGTTTAAACAGAGTTACAGACACTTGCATTCCTGAAGAAGAAGCTTTTCGCCGCATTCAAGAGTATATTTTTAAACAATGGGAAAATGCACAAGATAAAGGCGAAAGATATTTTCCGCATGAGTATATGTATAAAATGTTATTAAGCGGTGATTTGGAACAATATTATGAGATAGATCCAAAAAACTCTTGGATGCTTGCTGCAGCTGAAAAAAACTTGCCTATTGTTGTGCCTGGTTGGGAAGATTCAACTATGGGAAATATTTTTACTTCATATTGCATAAAAGGTGAATTAAAACCATCAACAATGAAAACAGGAATTGAATACATGATGTTTTTAACAGATTGGTATAGAAAAAATTCTGGAGGCAAAGGCGTAGGCTTTTTCCAAATTGGTGGTGGAATTTCAGGCGATTTTCCAATTTGCGTTGTACCAATGATGTATCAAGATTTAGAGTGGGAGGATGTGCCTTTCTGGGCATATTTCTGCCAAATAAGTGATTCAACCACCTCTTACGGGTCGTATTCTGGAGCAATTCCTAACGAAAAAATTACTTGGGGAAAACTTGATATAAATACACCGAAATATGTTATTGAATCTGATGCGACTATTGTTGCACCACTTGTGTTTGCATGGGTGTTAGGCTACTAAGCTCAGTTAAAAGTTAAAAGTTAAAAGTCGAAAGTTTGAACCGAGTTTACGAGCTCGCTGAAAGCAAAAGTTTGTAAAGTGGGGTTTTTAACTTTTAACTAAACTGCATTTGAATGTTTGTAAGACGAGCTTTGATTAGTGTTGCTTTTGTTTATTAATTAGGGATACAACAGTTTGCTGTTATACTACGCAGGCAGGGTATTTTATCACTGAACTACCTACGAAGAACTGAACTTCAAATATCCCACTTTTCTGTCCTACGAAGCACGAAACTCCTGCTTGCGTATAGCTGATGTTGGCGGTTCGTTGTTTATTTCTCACGTTGTCAAGCATTTATTATTTCTTTTAGTCTGGTTGATATATTTCTCCAATTTGTGTCAAGGTTTACTGTCCTTATTTGAATTTTATGGTCGTTATATTGAAAATCTAAATTGTAATCTTTTTCAATTGTTGGATACAAAAGAATTCCGGTTGCCGTTTTGGTCTTTTCGCTTCCGTCTTGCTGATTTAGTAAGTAGCTAAATAACTGATATAGGTTAGAGGATTTAATTCTCTCCTTGTTGTAATTTGTGGTCATTGTCTCTCTGTAATATTTAGCATCAATTATTATTTTCTGTTCTTCGTTTTCTAAGGAGATGTCAGTTTCCATCTGAGGTAAATATTGATAACTCTCAATGTCTTGATGTTGAAATTGCCATTTAATCGTTTCTTTCTTTACAGTATTGAATTTCCGTTGCTCAATTCGATAGAAATTTCTAATAAATGCCTCAAACAATTGATTCATTTTGTTGTCGTCTCTTGTGAAATCAGAGAATTTGTATTTCCCCTTTTCTTCTGATGGGAAAGTGCTTTCATAAATCAAGTAACATACGTTCATCACAAAACCGTAGAACCGATTGTTCCTATTCAGTTTAATTTGCTTAAAGTGGGATCCTTTGATTTCAATCAAGTCAACACCTAAAAACATTTTTTGCAGTTTTGCTAATTCCATTTTTAGGAGAGGGTCAATACCCTTTGTCCTTGTTAGCCTGTAAATTGTTGAAATCAAAATCTGATTTGTGATAATATTTGCAGAGAAATCATCATAAGTACAAACAGTTTTTTGTTTGAAAAGTAAATTTCTCTTGAGTGTTTGGCTAATTTCGATTTTACCTTTAACACCTGAAATTTCTTCTTCGTGGTCTATGTAACTTTTATCAATACCTCTTTTCAGAAGAAGTTTGGAAGAAGTAATTAGCACTTTAGCAAATAAATCAAGAAGCTCTGTTTTATCGTCAATTGAAACATCAACACGCTCTTTTTCATCTAGCTTATTCCAAGCATAGCAAAGCAAGAAGTATATGTTTTCAATTGGAATTGCCATTATTTATCTTGATAGCTGTTTAACTATGTCTGAAACTTTTGCAAAGTCGTCAAACCAAATTTCTTCTAACAAAGGTTTCAGTTCATAATTTAAAATGTCTGTCCACCATTGATTTTCGTTACCGTCATTTGAGTATGTACAGAAATAACTATGTCCAATTTGGAAACCTTCACCAAGGTTAGGATCCTCTTTTATTTTGTTATTCAATTTTGAAATTGATGAACATATGTGTTCAATAATTCCTTCCGATAGACCTTTGTCAGCTAAAAATGAGCGAAAGTTTGAACCGTAGTCTGGCTTTAAAGAAACAAAAGCAAATCTTCTTCTTAAAGCGTAATCTACTATTGCTAAGGAACGGTCAGCCGTATTCATTGTACCAATTATATAAAGGTTGTCAGGAACATAAAAGCGGTCTTCTTCGTCCTCTGCATAAGTAAGTTTTAAAGCAAACTTTTCTTCTCTTTTGTCTGCTTCAATTAGCATCATCAATTCTCCAAAAATCTTGCTTAAGTTACCCCTGTTGATTTCATCAATAATGAAAAAGAAAGGTCGCTCTGGATGAGCTAAAGCTCTTTGGCAAAATGAATAGAAAATGCCGTCTCGCAAATCAAAACCGCCTTTTTGGGTTGGGCGTAGCCCTTGAATAAAATCTTCGTAACTATACGATTGGTGAAACTGAACCATTTCAATATTAGCATCATTAACTTCTTGCATAATTTCATAAGCTAGTTTTCTAGCAATAAAAGTCTTGCCTACCCCTGGAGGACCTTGTAGAATTATATTTTTTTTTCGCTTTAATAATGAAACAGTGTTTAAAAAATCTGCTTCACTTATGAATGGCTTATCAGGGTCATCTGAAAACTTATAACTTTTGATGTTTTCAGATTTAAGGAGTTTTTCTGTGATGATATTTTTATTATCAATAACCTCTCTTATAATTTCATACTCTTCCTCTGTCAGTTTGAATAAACTGCCTTGGTTGTTTATAAATACCTCACATTCTTGCAGTGAAGGATTGTTTTTTAAATCGTTCCAATGAATTGGAATTTCCAATTTTTCAATCAGTTCAAATTCTATTTCTTCACCATTAGCTGTATTATGTATTCCTTGGGTAATTTCATAGATAGCTTTGATTTGTTTGGTTGGTGTACTTTCGTACCCAATCATTAAATCACCTCTTTTGGTAGCTTCAAAGTGTTTGTAAATTCTTCTTTTGTTTCCTTTTTCGTTGTGAGTGGTATAGGTTTGTTTTTCTCCTATTTTATGTTTGCTGATAGACCAAATTTTTGGATTAGCATTTAACCACCAATAATTTATATCATCATCAGGTTCGTGAGTAGTGTCTTGTGGTAAAACAACATCTCTGTTCTCTTTGACTTGAAGAGTTCTGCTTAGTAAACTTTGAAACTTTTCTTCTGGAATTATCAAGTCTTCTGAAAGACCATATTTTTCAAATGTTTCCTTGAATATTTTCCAATCTGTTGCATAAAAGTTGTCAATTACTTTAATGAAATCGGTTTCTGAATATATTTTTTGATAATTGCCATTACCGTTTTTATTGAACCCATCAATTTTGGAAGCAATTTCTTCATAGCATTTTATTGTTGCGTTGTCGGTTTCAGATTGAAATGCTAACCTTAAGTGTACACTTGGATTCTCTGAATCCCGAAAATTATATACTAAACCTGCTTGTCGAGTTTTATTTTTCCAATCGCCTTTATTTACAAGTCCCAAAAAGATATAATCACTGCCTTGAAACCAAAATCCTTTCCTGAGCCTTTCACTATCTTGTTTTCTAAGCCAAAATGTTAATTCGGGATACTTCTCCTCTTTGAGTTTAAGGAGGTGGTTTAGGATTTTGTCACTCCAATTTATTATTAGTTCTTCTTGTGTCATATTTTATGTTTTATTCTCGGATTCGGTGTCGTCTTTTAAAATGACCGTCAACGTATAATTTACATTGTTTAATTCACGAAACAAATTTAAAACATTCCTACCTCATTTCCAATTTTTACCTCATTTAATTTTATGATTTTAGTCATTTTTTTATTAGTCGATACTACATGTTTAATTTCCCACTAATTTCCATTTCATTTCTGTCAGTACTTTTTATCACTACACCAATAAAAAAAGAGCATTTTTTTGCTCTATAAATTGTAATTTGTCATTAAATGGAATTTAAATATTACAATTGAGATGTCCATTTTTTTATTGTATCTTTTACGCCTTGATGAATATCCTTTTTTAATACTTTTTTATATTCTTTTTTAACATTAATTATATCAGGTTCTCCATCTATTTCTCTCATAACATGATTAACTTTTTCTGGAGTATATATAGTGATATCATCAATAGAAGATACACTATCTAATTTTCTATAATCTGCTTGAATATCTGCCATACCAGTTATTGCTAATACTTTACCTTTATATTCTTTAAGTATACTTATATATTCCTCATCACTTAACGAAGCATGTTCTTGCATGTATTTTGTATTAAAGAAACCACCATTATAGAAAAATCTTGGCTTGTTACTTTTAGATGCTCTATTAAATAAATCTGTCACCTGTTTTTCTATTCTATCTTTCGTTAATACTTTTCTTAAGTACCAACCTAAAATACCTTTCATATCTTGAACTTGTTCAAAAACTAAATAATTTTGATATTGAAGCGCTTCTTTTAATCCCATACAAGCTCCACCTAATAATATAATTCCACAAAGTTCTTCAGTTTTTGTAAGTAATGTAGCAATCATAGCACCTTCACTATGCCCACACACTACTATCTTAGCCCCCTAATTCATCGGACAAAATTATAGTTTAAAAAATATAATTAATTTTGTTTTTATGAAGAAAAGACATTTTACATTAGAGCAAAAATTGGCTATTTTAAAAGAAGCCTCTGAAAATGGAGTAAGTTTAACTCTTAAAAAGCATGGTGTTTTTCCTGCGACATACTATCAATGGAAAAAAAAGTTTGAGACCATGGGTGTTGAAGGTTTTAGTCATGGCATGACTCCAGGACAGCTTAAGCGCATACGTGAATTAGAAAAAGAGAATCAATTATTAAAAGAGATTATCGTTGAGAAAGAGCTTGAAGGCAAGCTTAAAGATGAACTTTTAAAAAAGAAGTTTGCCTTGGAGAAAAGAAAGAACTCGTAGCTAAGTTTATTCTTCAAGGCTTAACAAGAGATAATGCTCTAAAAATAGCTAATATGACAAAACACCAGTATTATTATAAGCCTAAAAATGGCAAAAGAGGTCGTAAGAAAACGACTACAGTAACAACTTCTTGTGGAGTTGTTGACAATGATGTTGTAGTTTCAGAAATAGAAAAAATACAATCCGACCCAGATACAAACTACGGTTATACCAAAATGACATTTGAGTTGAAAACAAGGGGTTTTTATATAAATAAAAAGAAGGTTTACTTGTTAATGAAAGCCAATGGTTTGCTAAAAGCTAAAAATAAAACTACACCAAAAAACTATGCTAAATATCGAAAAATTTTACCAGAAAAACCACTTGAAATTCTTGAAATGGATATTAAGTTTGTGTGGATTGAGGAATACAAAAGACATGCAGCAATTTTAACTATTATTGACACTTTTACAAGATACGTTCTTTACTATTATGTAAGTTTTTCAATAAAAAAACATGATGTTAAAAAATGCTGGGAGTATGTTATTATTAATCATCTGCAAGGATATGTAAACCCTGGAGAACCAATACACATTGAAGTAAGAAATGATAACGACAAACGATTTTCTGCTAAATTAGTACAAGAATATTTTGCGGAGAACTTCCTTAATCAGGTTTTTACACATCCTTATACACCTCAAGAAAATGGTCATATAGAAAGCTTTCATGCAATCCTATCAGAACATCTTAACAGATTTAATTTTTGGTCAATACAGGAACTAATGCAAAACTTAGAGCTATTTTATGAAAAATACAATAACAAAAGAATACATTCCTCAATTGCATATTTAACACCATGCGACTTTTGGAATTTATGGGATAAAAATTTAATAGAAAAAATAACAAATTATAAAATGAGAAAAACAAAGTTCAAACTAAAAATTGATTATCAAGAAGTGAAAAAACATACGGGTAATAATGAGCCAGAGGTTGCTTCATTGCATAATAAATCGCACCTGAAAGGTGCACCTTTGATAAGGCAAAAAGAGAAGGTCGGCGCCGACTCAACTCTAAACATACGGTCTAAAAAATCACCGTCGGTTGTTCATTGCGATGCAAATATATAATTTTTTTTACTATGTTTGCACTGTGGTTAATAAATTGTCCGAATAATAGGGGGTCAAACCACTACTATTTTTTCTTCATCTATATAATCTAGTTTTTTAGCATAATGAATTATATTAGCTGCATCTGATACTAAATCTGATAACCCACATGTTTTATAATCTCCAGTAGATTCGTGTGTTCCTCGTTTATCGTATCTTATACAAACATATCTCATTTCAACAAACATATCAGATAAATTTTTATATAGATTGGTTTTAAATCCAAAGGAATTACCATCTCTATCTGTTGTTCCAGTACCCATTATGAGTAATACAAGTGGTCTTTTCTCATTTTTATCTCTGTAAGCAATAGTTGCACCTATATTTATACCATTTGAGATAATTACTTTTTCTTCGTTAATCATTTTCATTGCCTCCTGATAATACTTTTTTGTTCCAAGATTTTTTTCCACATTTAAGACATTTCAAATATCTAGTTCTATTTACATGCATAGCCCACAAAACACTTTTAAAAGTTGGAATATATTTATGATGACAATTCTCACACTCATAGAACCCTGCTGTTTGTTCTATTCTTAAACAATAAGTAATTCCATGTTATTCTTTAGTTTTTCAGAAAATTTTTCAGTATTAAGTTTTTCGTATAAAATTACAATTAGAGGGTTTTTATATGGTTCCTTAATAGCTGATTCATCAACAACAGTTTTCATA
>JALOAQ010000076.1 GCA_023228725.1 Bacteroidales bacterium
TTCATTATATCCTGTATGAATTATTCTATTATTTTAAAGTTTGGGCATAACTTTTACCTGCATTTTTTGTTATATTACTACTTTATCTTTATAAAAATCTAACTTAAAGTAGTGATATAATTTTAATAAATTATTTAATTTCCTGATAATTAGATAGTTATTATTTTAATTTAAATAGTTACTTACAATTAATTTACTTAAATGCTGCTGAATATTATTCATTATATCCTGTATAAATTATTCTCTTACTTAAAGTTCGGAGAACAAGATTTATCTGTATTTTATTATTATATCGTTACTTTATCTTTATAAATACTATATTTAAAGTAGCAATATAATTTTAAATGATTCTTTAATTCCTTGATAATAAGGCAGATATTGTTTCAGTTTAAATTTATTCCTTAAAATTAATTTACTTGAATAGTATAGAATATTATTTATCATATCCTGTAGAAATTATTCTCTTACTTAAACTTTGGAGAACAAGATTTATCTGTATTTTATTATTATATCACTACTTTATCTTCATAAAAATCTAGCTTAAAGTATTGTTATAATTGTAAATGTTTAATGGATTCTGTTTTTAACCATCCTTCTTTTCCGTCTTCTAATTTAATTTCGCTCCAATCTTGAAGTTTGTCTTTTACTTCAATTTTCATTCCTTCGCTAATCTCAAACAAGTTTGTCCCTTCATCTGAAGGCGAGGATTTCACAACCGTTGTTTCAAAAACTATGGCAAATTTATTATTTAAAATTTTATTTGCTTGAAGTTTTGAAAAGCTAAGACTTGCTATACTTGTTAAAAGTAATAATATTCCAAGATAAAACCCAGTTTTTCTAAGCATGAGTTTAGTTGTGAAAAAGTATAAGCCAATCATTATTAAACTAATAACAAAATTTATTATTGATATGTACAACCATGTGTTAGAATTATATAAATTTAAAATTGAGTTAAACCATTTTGCGTAAAAGACTTCTGTTCTTGGTTCTACCTTTGTTCTAACAGATTTTCTTGCAATATTTAAGTTAGTAGCTATATCTTTATCGTTTGGAGCTAAAATATTTGCTTTTTCGTAATTATAAATAGCTTCTGCAATATTGCCTAAATTAAAGTAGCAATTAGCTAAATTAAAATGTAATTCAGCAGAGGAGTAATCAAGTTTTGAAATAGAATCGTAAAAGTAAAGGGCGTGTTCATAATTTTTATTAGTATAATTATTTAGAGCTGAATCTTCTAAAGCCTTAATATTATTTCCATAAAAATTTAAAAAAAATAAACTGCTGATAATTGTTAAAACAATTTTTTTCATACTAACGGATTTTTTGTTCTAATTTTTCGATTACTTCAACTGCTTCGTTATAAATTGTTGATAAATTTGTTTCTTTTGAAGAAGGGGCAAAATGTGAATATTCGCATTTGTCAATTAGTTCAATAAATTTTTTAATGATTTCTTCTTCAGTATTTAATGCTTGTAAAACTGTGATTACTTTGTTCTTATTTAGTTCGGCAATCGGAATTTCTAATCTATCGCTTGTATAACCCCATAAAGCTGTTATGACTTCTTTTAGAAATTCGGTTTTTTTGTTTTGTTGCATAAATTTACGTGCTTTTTTTAGCCTTTTCTTAGAAGTTTTGCCTGCTAATTTAACTTTTCTTAAAGCTATATTTGCATTTTCTTTTATTCGTTTTCGCCAGAGCAGTGAAATTATAATAAATATAATTAAAGGCAATAAGAATAAAAGCCAAACGGCACTTGAATTAACAATAGGGGAAAAATTCTTTTTTAAATTTAAGTTTCCTCTTTTTACAAACCTTATATCTTCTTCGCCAATATATTCAACAGTTTTTTGTGAATAGTTATAGTCATTTTCAAATTTTGTATCATTTATATCTTTTCTGATAGCAAATTTAATTTCTTTACTTGTTAAAATTTTGTATTGGTGTGAATTTAAATCAAAATACGGGAAATTAATTTTACCTAGTTGAAATTTTCCAGGGTAACGCGGAATTATTGTATATTCCCAAGTTTTGTACCCGTTAATTCCAGAATTGCTAGTTTTTAAATTTTGTGTAACTATTGGGTCATATACTTCAAATTCTTTTGGCCAAACAATTTCTGGTTCTTCAAGCATATTAAAATTGCCGGTTCCTTTTACTGTGAATTTTAAACTAATTGCATCGTTAACGTTTACAGTGTCCTCGCTTTGCGACAAGTCAATATTAAAGTTTCCTATTGCACCGGTAAAGTTTTCAGGAGGGTTTGGTAGGTTTTTTATGTTTACACTTATTTCGGGAGATTGTATTTTACGAGGAGTGTCTTGGTATCTGGCAAAAAAACCTCCGCCAATGTATTGTCTGACATTACATTCTGCTTTGCAAGATTCAATTACAACTTTGCCCACAACTCTTGGGTAAAGTAAAAATCTTTTTATCAAAGCAACGTTATAAGTGCTTCCATTATAGTTTTCTTTTGTGAAATTTAATCTTGTAGCCGATTCTAAATCTTCTACATAAAAAGCATCAAAAGAAGGAAATTCCAAATCTGTTAATCCGCTTAAATCAACTCGTGTGTATAGTTTAACGCTTACTGTAAGTGCCTCGCCTTTATATAAATTAGTTTTATCAGGAATTACTCTAATAAACAAATCTTCGTTAGTTATTTCTTTTGTTTGCTGGGTTTGGGTTTGCCCTGTATTAAAAAAATCCTCAAATGGATCATAATATGTTTGTCGCCTACTTTGTTGTTGAGTCTGAACCTGATCTTTTTGTATTTCAATATTTAAAGCATTGGAGGTATATTGTTTTCCGTTAATATCAATTTTAGCTCCGGAAATTGTATAGTTTCCTATGTTATTTGCTTGAAATGTGTAGGTGTATGAATAGGAAACACTAGTTGTAACTTGCCCATTATATATTTGTGTGCTTGTGCTACTAGATGTGTATGGCCCGCTTAAAAGTTTTAAACCCGAGTAGTTGCCTAAACTTAAATTTGAACCTTGAGCATTTACGGTATATTTTACTTGAAAATTTTGATTTACCCCAACTTTTGTTGGAGCAGTTCCAGTAAAGCTAATATCTTGAGCAACAAGCCCAAAGTAAAAAAATATTATTACAAAAATCAAAAATAATTTTCTCATATTTCAAAATTAATTTTGTATGACAAAACTATAAAATTCTAACTAATATCACAATTTATGTTTAATAATTATCTTGTGAACGCAATTTATTCATAAATATTTAATTTTTGTCTTAAAAAATAGTTAATAATCAAAATAAATATTTAATTTTAAACTTTAATATTTTTGCTCAAGCTTTTCGTAATGAGAAAACAAACTCTTTTAGTTTTGTCCGAACTTTTTGCTATTGTGGCAAATAAAAATCAATCTGTTGATAATCAGGTGTATATTGCTGAGTTTGAGAATTTTTTAGCTTCTTTAGTTGAAACTGAATATATAAAAGGCTTTGTGGATTATTTTGCCAATAATTTATCAGAAAGCGCTACTGGATATAATTTAAAAAAATTAAGTCTTAATTCAATAAAATTAATTGCGAAATTAGAAAAACTAAAACTATTATTAAATTCTTCTGAAAGGCATTATGTGTTTTTATATTTAATAATTTTGAGCAAAAAGACCGGGGAAAATAAATATTCAGAGGATTTTATTGATGAGATTGCAGAAAGTTTTAAAATTAATAATGAATTAAAAGCAAAAATTCGGGATTTTATTGAAAATAGTGTTGAGTCTGAAAATTTAACTGACTTAATTTTATGCATTCATGATGAAATTATTCTTTTTATTCCTAAATCAGAAAAATATTTACATAATGGACAAGGGCTCTTAGCAAATGAATTGCAAGTTTTGAATAAAGATTCTATAATTACTGATTCTTTGGGGCGAAATTACTTTTTTTCTGAACTAAAATCTTTATGTGGAAATTATAAAGAGGAAATAAAATTTAGTTTAGTTGCAAAAAATATAGAGTATAAAAAGCAAAATAAAGTTTTAGTTCAAAAAACTTCTGTAAAATTTGACAGTTCTCAGTTGGTAGGAATTCTTGGAAATAGTGGAAGTGGTAAAACTAGTTTTTTAAAATGTATATCAAATTTTGAGAAAAACTATGCTGGAGAAATCGGCTTTTTAAGTGAGAGTGATAAAAATTTTAAGCTTTCTTTTGTGCAACAAGAAAATAGTTTTGTGCCCAAACTTAGCCTTGAAGAACATTTGTATGAAAGAGCAAAATTTTTACAATTTGATAAACAAAAATTAAACAGCAGAATTAAGGAAGTTTTAGAGTTTGCAAATATTTTTGAGCAAAAACACAATTTAGTTTGCAAAACAGATTTTTCTGCAGATCAAGTTTCGGGTGGGCAACAAAAACGTTTAGCTATTGCAACAGAGCTACTTGCAGATCCTGATGTTTTACTTCTTGACGAGCCAACAAGTGGGCTATCTTCTGAAGATGCATATGATATAATTGCAAAACTAAAAATGCTTACCAAACAAGGAAAACTTGTGATAGCAGCAATTCATCAGCCGGAATTAGATTTGTTTTTAATGTTTGATAAAATTTTGGTTTTTGATGACGGTGGTTATCCTGTTTATTATGGCAAACCACAAGAAGCAGTAGAGTTTGTTAGAAAAGTTGATGAGAGAATTGATAAAAAAACTGTATTTAGCCTATCAAAGCGTCCTTCGATTTTATTGAATTTATTAAGTGAAGATAAGACTAAAAGTTCTAAAAATGAGGAAGATAGCCTTAAATATAAGTTATATTCTAATTTTAGAAATAAAAATAAAAATATTGAAAAATTAAGATTAGAAACTGTTAAGCAAATAAAAAAGCTTAATGTTTTTAAAACATTTTATTATTATTTTAGATTCGGGTTTATAGTAGATTTTAAACATAAGTTTAGGTTTAGTTTTATGTTTATTCTTCCTTTGCTTGCTGGAGTTTTGCTTTCTTTTGTAACTAGGTATTCCCAAAGTGGAAATTATCAATATTTTTATAATCCTAATATTCCTGTTTGGATATTAATTATATTAACAACATCAATTTTTGTTGGTTTAGTGAGTTCAGGGCATGAGTTTATTTATTTGCGAAAATACATTAATAATAACCACAAAATTTATCAGACTAACTTATCTCATGTATTAGCAGTCGTTTTTAGATATATAATTTATTCTTTTGTGCAAACTTGTGTATTGCTTTTACCTGCCGTTTTTATTGTCGAAATAAGTTTCCATTTTTTTGATATTTTCATATTTTCATTTTTGTTATGTGTTTGGGGCAGTTTACTTGGTTTACTTTTATCTTATTTATTGAAAACAAGTTTAATAGTTTATTTAATAATACCATTAATTATTATACCGCAATTAGTTTATTCGGGAGCATTGATAAAGTTTTCAGATTTTAATAAATTTAAGAATTTAGAGCGTGAAATTCCTTTAATTGCTGATTTTGTTCCAATGCGTTGGGCTGCCGAGGGTTTAATTTATCAAATTTATGCAGAAAATCCTTATTATTCTAAACTTTATGAGAATAGATGTAACTTATATGATGCAGTTTATTATTCTGAAATTTATGCTCCTGAATTAAAGGACTTATTAAATACTGATTCGTTGCAAGTGTTGAAAATACTAGAACAAGAGCATGAAGAGTTTTTAGAAAATTTTGTTAATATAGAAAGTTCTTTAAAGCTTTTGGAGAATTATTATAAATCTAAGAAGCAAATATATTTACAAAACGAAGACTCTATTATTGCTAGTATTTCTAATGTTATTGAACTTAAATTAAAATATTCAAATTCTGCAGTAAGCAATATTGTTAATTATTTAAATTCAGGAAATTTCATAAAAATTAATGATGCAAAAACTTATAGAAATTTCAAAAATATTTATTCAATTAATGATTTGAAAAATGAAAAAGAAATTTACATGGTAGGTTATAAAAGTATTGGTCAAGTTTGTGTGAAAACTGGGCTGTTTAATTCATTTGTTTTAATATTTTTTAATATTTTTCTTCTAGTTAGTTTAATCTTTATAGCTTTATTTAGGCAAGATTAATTTGCTTTAAAACATTTTGAATTTAGACCTGTTTAAAATAAGTGAATTAAAACTTTGAATTATAGTGTGTTATGATGTTAATAAAAAAACTAAAAAGCTATCTAATTATATTGAAGTTTTATATATATTTGTGTTTTAATATTTAATTTAAATTTTATAACTATGAGAAAAATTTTTACTTTAATTTTAGCTTTTACCTTTATTTTTGGAGGTTTAGCTAATGCACAACAATTGAAAAGCATTGCTAAGGCAAAGGCAAGTGTAAATGCAGTTGCAAATACAAATGCGGAAATTGGTGCATTTAAAATGAATGGCGAAAAGCCAGCAGAAAAGCCAGCAACAGGCAAGCAAGTGAAATTAAACAGTTTGTTAGGTTCTGGAGCAAAGGCTACTACAGTTTATTCTGAAGACTTTACTGGAGGTATGGGTGGATGGACAGTTGTGGGCTTAGGAGACGGAAGTTGGTCTGTTAAAGATGAAAGTAATGCAGGAGGAACTGCACCTGAACTTATGCTAGAATGGGTTTCTGGTTCTGATTTTGATGGGCAGTCTTATTGCATGAGCCCAGTTATTAATACTACAGGCTACACAACATTAGCCTTAGAATTTAAACAATGGTTTAGAAACTACCAAGGCTCTTCTGTACTTGGTGTTTATACTACTATTGATGATGGTGCAACTTGGGAAGAAGTTTGGTCAGAAACTGTATCTGCTAATTTTGTAGAGGTTAAAAACTTACTGATAACTAATGCTCATGTTGGAAATGCCAATTTTAGAATTGCTTTTGGATTTAATGGAAATACCTTTGATATATGGGAATGGGCAATTGATGACATCTTATTAGTTGAACCTGATGCTCACGATTTAGCCATTGTTGCTATTAACCTTAATACATTTGTAGAAAGTGGTTCTACTGTAACACCACAAGTTACTATTCGAAATATGGGAATAAGCAATGAAGCTACTTGGTCTTTAACTTTAACAGATGGAGATGCTTATACTAGTACTAAAAGTGATATTCTTATTAATATAGGAGACAATTTAGTAGTTGATATGGATGATTGGACACCAGCTGATGGTCAATATACATTAACCGCTACACTAACTCTCACAGACGATGCAAATACAAGCAATAACACATTAACAGCTACTGTTGATGTAATTGAGTTTTCTACTGCTTTCGCATGGAATGCACATCATGATGGAGGCGTAGGTGTAACAGGAACAGGTCCTATTAATGTCGTTTTACAATCAGGCGTTATGACTCAAATCGCAGAGGATGACAGTGACTTTATTATGGCAGCTGATTATGTCGGTCTTGAAATTTATGGTATTCGTTATGCTGACGGCGTGCCACGTCCTTTAGTTAAAATTGACCCTGTTACAGGAGTTGTTACAAATATTGGTGGTGGTGCTGTAGATTTAACTGGTTTTGCTTATGATGTAACTAGCTCAACTGCTTATGTGATTGATTTTGATGGTATGTTAAGTACTGTTGATCTTGAAACTGGAGTACTTACAAATATTGGCGGTAATTATCCTAGTGTTATCGGTTTAGCATGTAGTGGAGAAGGTAATTTATTTGCTATATCTTTACAGGATCACGTAGCTAGTATAAATAAAGAAACTGGTGCATATACAATGATTGGAGACTTGGGTGTTGATATTAATTATGCTCAAGACATTGCTTACGATAGAGATAATGATGTTTTATATGGTGCTTTATATACTTCTGAAGGAGGAATTTACCAAATTAATTTAACAACTGGTGCAGCCTCCTTGATTGCTGATGTAGGTGATGAATTAACTGGCTTTGCTATACCTTATACTAATGTTGGAGCATATATTACATTTAATGTTTCTGACGAAAGTGAGCCTATACAAGGAGCTTTAGTTGAAGTTGATGGAAAGCACAAGTTAACAGATGATAATGGTGTTGCTGTAATTTTTGTGAATGAAGGTGATAATATAGAGTACACTGTTTCAAAGTTTGGTTATATTTCTTTTACAGGTGAAATTGATGTTGTTGATACAGAAGATCAAGAAATTGATGTAACTTTAGAATCTGATGAAAGTGCAGAAATTACCTTTGTTGTTATTGACGAAGGAGAGCTAGCTTTAGAAGATGCTGTAATAACTGTCTATTTAGAAGGTGTTGTTGTTGCTGAAGGTAGTTCTAATGATGCTGGAGAATATATTGTTACATTGCCTCTAAATACTTATACGTACAATGTTTCATTGCTTGGATTTATATCAGTAAATGACGTTGTATTCAATTTAACTGAAGATATGATAATTGAAGTTGAACTTCTTGAAATAGTTTTAGAACCTTACGGATTAATGTATGAGTTTTTAAATAATGAAACTGATGTGTTATTCTCTTGGAACAACGCAATGGGTTTTGTAGAAAGCTTTGAAGAAAGTTTCCCACCAGAAGGTTGGACAGTTACAAATACTAATACAACTCAGAATTGGCAACAAGTTGACACACTAAATTTTCAGTCAGGCTCAGTAGTACCAGTTGATGGAAGCTTCCAAGCTCATATTATGTGGGATTATGGTCATCAAGATGAGTGGTTAAAAACAGAAGAATTTACAGTACCAGTAAATGGCGAGTTGGTTTTCTGGTCATATAGTGGAGCTAAAAACAGTCCAAATGGAGATCATTATTATGTTAAAATTTCTACAGATGGTGGTGCTACTTGGGATATTTTATGGGATGCTGTAACTCATAGCTATAATGCTACTTCAACTTATGAAGAACATACAGTTGATTTATCTGCTTATTCAGCTCAAAATGCTATTCTTGCATGGCAAGCAATAGATGGAGATGGGCAAGGTCTGTGGTATGCATGGATGATTGATTTTATTGAAGTAAAACAAGGTGGTTCAAAAGCTCTTGAAAGCTTTAATGTGTATTTAGACGGAGAGCTACAAAATGAAGAGCCTGTTACTGATACTGAATATACTTTCTTAGCATTAGAGCCAGGTAATTATGAAGCAGGTGTATCTGCTGTTTATTCTTATGATAATATGTCTGAAATTGTTACTATAAACTTCTCAATTATTCCAGTTGGAGTTGAAGAAAATGTAGCTAAAGTTTTAGTTTATCCTAACCCAGCTAGTGATTATTTAATAATTTCTACTGAAGGAAACTATACTGTTAAAATGCTTAATTTAAGTGGTCAAATTGTTAGCGAAAAACAAGTTGCTGAAACTGTAAGAATCGATGTTAAAGATCTTCCAAATGGAATTTATTTCATTCAAATTGCTACAGAAGATGGTCAAGTTGTAACTAAATTTGTTAAAAATTAAAGGCTATAACAAAGTATATAATTTTCAAAAAAGAGGGGCAATTGTCCCTCTTTTTTTTATTTAATATTTTGCTTAATTTTGCAAAAATTTAAAAGTCAAATTATGAAAAAACTTGTCTTGTTGCTTGTAATATCTTTAATGTTTAATTTTTTATTTGCTCAAAATAGAGATTTATTAATTGAACATGTCGAACTATTAAATACAACAGGTTTTTTTACTTCAAAAAAAGATACAAAACTTGTAAATGGCGAAAAACAATTAATATTTGAATTTACAGATGTTACAGAAGAATATATTGTAAGAGTTTTTCCTGCAAAAAAGTTTTCTGATTTAAGATTCGATTTTTTTTCAACTAGCGATTATGAAGTAATTGATTCTGTGTTTTTTATTGACGAGAAGTTTTATCAAACAAAAATTAAATTCAAAAAAATAATTGATAATCCGCAACTTAGCCTAAAAGTAAAAGCAATTACAAAAGATGACAAAATAATGATAACAGAAATTAAATTGTTTCCTGTTGCAGTAATGAATTATTCTTTTGTTAAAAAACCTGATGATATGTTTGTAGGGGAAGAAAATTTTATAAACATAGCAACCAACTTACCAAGTAATGTAATTTTGCAAACAAATTGGAATACTGATTATCCCTTGCATACCAGAATTATTAGCAATAAAGGAAATATTGCAGTAAATATTAATGCCACTAAAACCGGGCAAATGCAAGTTCCTGTTTTTTTGAAATTAAAACGTCCTGTTCGCGATAGTTTAGGAAATTTTAATTATAATTTAGGTCCATTAAATGTTGACTTTAATGTTAAATCCTCTCGCCTTGCATTTTTAAATACAGATATTAAAGATGTTAGTATTGATGAAAAAAACCGTTATGAAGGTGTAGAAATTCAAATTGACAATAATCCTAATCTACAAATTCAAAAAACTTATAGATTAGTTGATTCTGAAGAACCTGGTGCAGCTTTAATTGGAGAATTATATACAAAAGCAAGACTTACAAACAATAAAGTTTTATGTGTTTTAAGAACTTTTAATTATCATCAACAAACAGACGGGTTTTTGTATATCAAAGATGGTGAGGTTTCAAAGTTTATTACTAACTTTTCAATAATTCCTCTTACTAAAATCGAAAGTGTTAAAATAATGCGAAAAGGAGGAGTTTGGACAGAATCTACAACAATTTATCCTAACGAGGAAATTATAATTCGCATAGAAGGTCAGTCTTTGGCTAAGGCAAAATTTTCTGTAGAAGATTTAATAATTTCAAAAGGCGATACTCTTGCAAATAGAAATGATGTTGTGGAATTAAAAGCAAAAGTGCCTATTTCTATTCGTAAAAAAAACCTAAATGTACTAATTAATAATTTACCATCAGGAAAATCCTTAAATCTGGCAGAATATGAAGTTTTTCGTCCTTTAGATTATATATTAATAGATTATGGTAATGGTCCCAAAAACTTATTCGATTTTGCTGGTCCTGAATTTACGCCTAAACATATTAAAGATTTAGTTATTAGTTTCGATAATGATAAAATTGATGAATATGATGTGTTTTATGGAAATCAATATTTTGATTTAGAAGTAAAAATTACCGGTAGCCGGGGCGAAGTTTTAGAAATATTAACACTAACTTCTAATATGGTTAGTCCTGGAGCAAATTCTCCTCGTTTTCAATATTATAATAAAAAAAATGCTGTTAATGAAATACGTTTAAATCAATTTTTAAGTCGCAAAACTTTTGATTTAGATTCTTGGCATAGAATACAATTAGTATTTAAACCTACAAAAGCTACAGGAAATAGGAATGATACAAAACTTGTAGATATTATTGTTCAAAAACCTGCTCGTTTTGATATTGACGTTTCTTTTCCTGCTGGTTTAATTACAAAAAAAGTAGGAGATCCTGGATATGGTGATTTGGGTGGTATTTCTTTAGCCATGATTGCACAATTTAGTTTTTATCAAAAAGATAAAATTGCAAGATATAAACCTTATAAAATCGGAGCAGGGTTTATTGCGATAAATGCACTTAATTTTGCAGATTCAAATGCTGCCCGAGATGTTGGCGTTGTGCTAATAGGAAGTTTGTACCCTACAACAAAAGAATCAAAAATGACCTTTCCTTTATATCTTGGTGGTGGGTATTTGCTGTCAACCGAAAAATGGTTCTTTTTATTAGGACCAGGAATTAGGGTAAGACTTTAAATTTTTTTTAACTTGCTTTTAAATATTTGAAATATTATATTTACATTTTAAAAATTAAATTATGACTACTTTGTTTTTTATTATAGGTATAGCTAAAGGTTTTCTTATTGCCTGGCTTATTTTTAATCGTAAATTAAAAGCAGCAAAACAAAATGCAATTAATATTGCACAACTAATCAAGGCGGAAACTGAGTTGGCAAAATATGAAACTGAAAATAATTTGTTATTAAATAGAGTAGAAGAAGGGAAAAAAGTAATTCTAGAAAAAGATATAGAAAATAAAGAACTTATTGCAAAATTAAGTATTGCTGAAACTAATTTAAAAAATCTAAAAGAAAAATTAGAAACTAATAAGGCAGAATTAGAAGAATTACATAATAAGTTTAAGTTAGAATTTGAAAATTTAGCAAATAAAGTTTTAGAAGAAAAATCTCAAAAATTTTCTGAATTAAATAAGAAACAAATTGACGCAATAATAAATCCTTTTAATGATAATTTGAAAGAATTTAAGCAAACAGTAAAAGATACTTATGAAAAAGGTTTGAAAGAAAGGTCTGAATTAGGAGCAGAATTAAAACATATTCAAGAATTAAATCAAAAATTAAGTGCAGAAGCAAATAATTTAACAAAAGCATTAAAAGGAGATGTGCAAAAACAAGGCAGATGGGGTGAAATGATTTTAGAGAAAATTTTAGAATCTTCTGGACTTGAAAAAGATAAGCATTTTAGAACACAAGATTCGTTTACACTTTCTGACGGAAGAAGACAACGCCCTGATGCTGTGATTTATTTGCCTGAAGAAAAACATATAATCATTGATTCAAAAGTTTCGTTAGTGGCTTACGAAAAATATGTAAATAGCGATAACGAAGAAGAAAAAAATCAATTTTTAAAAGAACATATTTTATCTGTTAGAAATCATATTAAAGATTTGGCAGATAAAGATTATATAAATAGTTTAGGTTTAGAAAATCCTGAATATATTTTAATGTTTATTCCTATTGAGGCTTCTTTGGGACTTACTGTTTCAAATGATAATCAGATTTTTAATGAAGCATGGGATAAACGTGTGGTAATAGTTAGTCCTTCTACTTTAATTGCAACTTTAATGACAGTTAATGCAATTTGGAAACAAACAATGCAAACAGAAAATGCATTAGAAATTGCCGATAGAGGTGGAAAATTATATGAAAAATTTATTGGTTTTGTTGAAGATTTAAAAGCTGTTGGTATCGCTATTGATAAAGCAAATAAAGAATATAATAATGCCATGTCTAAATTATCAACTGGTTCTGGCAACTTAGTAAGACAAGCAGAGATGTTGAAAGACTTAGGGGCTAAAACCACAAAATCTTTGGATAAAGAAATTTTGAGTTTAGCTGAAGAATAAATTTGTATTTTAATATTGTTGGATTTGCCTTTTTATAAATACTGCATAATAAATTTTGATTTCGGCTTTAAAATATTATATTTGCCCTCGCTCAAAGTAATTTTGAAATAAAATAAATAATAATAATAAATAAAAATTGATTTAAGTATGGTAATGAATGAAAAATTAGCAGCAAGAATCGAAGAAATTGCTGTTCAGCTTACTAATCAACTTAGTGTTGTAGAAACTGCAGGAGAATTAAATTCTGTACAAAAAGTACATGATATTTTTATGGAAATGGATTATTACAAAAAAAATCCACAAGATTTACAATGGGTGTATGTTCCAAATGATAAACTTGGCAGAAAATCCCTTATCGCAAGAATGAAAGGCGGTAAAGGAAATAGTAAAAAAACTGTTGTTATGATTGGTCATATCGATACTGTAGGTATTTCTGATTATGGAGTTTTAAAAGATTTTGCCCATCGTCCTTATGAATTAACAGAGGAATTTAAAAAAGTAGCTTCTACATTACCAGCCGAAGCAAAAAAAGATTTAGAATCTGGTGATTACTTATTTGGTCGTGGTCTTTTTGATATGAAAACCGGAGATGCTATTATTATGGCAGTAATGGAAGAAATACAAAAAGATATTGATAATTTTGAAGGAAATTTAATTTTTGCAGCTGTTTGCGACGAAGAAAGTAACTCGTTTGGTATGCTTTCGGTTGTGCCAGAATTAGTGAAAATTAGAGATGCAGAAGGTTTAGATTATCTTGCTCTTTTAGATACTGATTATATGACTTCAGAATTTGAAGGAGATGAAAATAAATATGTTTATATTGGAACAGTAGGCAAGCTAATGCCTTCTTTCTATGTTGTAGGTAAAGAAACTCATGTGGGAGAATCTTTTAAAGGTATTGATGCAAATCAAATTGCTTCGGCAATTACTTGTAGGATTAATTTAAATGCAGATTTCTGTGATATAGCTGAAGGCGAAGTGTCTCTTCCGCCAATTACTTTAAAACAAAGAGATTTAAAACCCGAATATTCTGTTCAAACTGTTCAGTATGCTAATTTATTCTTTAACTATGCTACTCACACAAGTACACCAGACGAGGTTTTAGAAAAAATGATTAATGCGGCAGACGAAGCTTTCCAAGGCTCTATTGATAATTTGAATACCCAATACGAAAGATTCTGTAAACTTGCAAATAGAGAATATAAAAAATTACCTTGGCAATCAAGAGTAATTTCTTATGATGAACTTTATAATAAAGTAAAGGCAGAATTAGGAGATGAATTAGATGC
>JALOAQ010000077.1 GCA_023228725.1 Bacteroidales bacterium
TAAAATAAACAATTGAAAATTATTTTCATCTCTGATATCAACACCGGCAATAGCTTGAATTCCAATTTTTCTTGAAGCAAAATAAAACTCAGGAATACCTGAAGTATTATTTATATCAGTTAAGACAACTGTTTCGCAATCAACTTTTAAAGCTTCTATGGCCAACTGCATAGGAGACAAACTTGCATATCTTAAACTATAATATGAATGACAATTTAAAAACATATTTGATTATATTTTAATCTATTTAAAGACCACAATATAATCATTTTATTAAAACGAGATAAAATATTTTCTAAAAAAACCTTATTGACGAAAGTTTTAAAATTTGCAAGTTTGGTCAATAAGTATTATATTTGTAAAAAAATACGAGAATGATACACAGAGAAATTTATTTAGAAAAATTGCGTTTACTAAAGGACCAGAACTTAATAAAAGTAATTACAGGAGTAAGGCGTTGTGGAAAATCTACTATATTAGAAGCTTTTAGAACAGAACTTATTGAAACAGGTATTTCTGATAGAGACATTATTTTTTATAATTTTGAAGAAAGAGCAAACATTGTTATACAGGATTGGGCGGAGATCTATGATGAAATTATTATAAAAACGCAAGGAAGCGGGAAAAAATATATTTTTCTTGATGAAGTCCAATTAATTCCAAACTTTGAAAAATTGATTAATTCTCTTTTTACTAAAAAACATTTAGACCTTTACATTACTGGTTCAAATGCGTATTTGCTATCAAGCGAATTAGCAACGCTACTAACAGGTCGCTACATAGCAATAAATATGCAAACTCTATCATTTAAAGAATATTTTTCTGCATATAAAGAAGGAAAAAGCAGAGATTTTCTTTTTCGCCAATACTTAAATACTTCAAGTTTTCCAGAAGCTGTAAATCTTTCAAAATCTGCTCCTGATTTAGTAAACGACTATTTACAATCAATTTTTGATACAGTTATAAAAAAAGATATAATATTAAGGCATAAATTACGAAATTCACACAATCTTCAGAGAATTATAGAATTTTTATTTGATTCTATTGGGTCAATAATATCTCCAACAAATATTGCAAAGCAATTAAACAAAAATTCTGATAAAAAAATTTCACACAATACAGTAATAAAATTAATCGATTTTTTATGTGAATCTTATATTTTATACCCTGCAAAACGCTATGATATAAAAGGAAAAGAATTACTATCAAGTTTAGAAAAATACTATTTAGTTGATTTAGGCTTAAAAAACATAGTACATAGCAATAAATATGATACAAATCTTGGACACAAATTAGAGAATATTGTATATTTTGAATTATTACGAAGAGGAGGCAAAGTTTTTATTGGTAAAAACCAAGATAAAGAAATAGATTTTGTAGTTCAAAAAGCGGGTAACAACATAGAATACTATCAAGTTGCATTTACTTTAAGCAGTGAAAAAACTTTTGCAAGAGAAATTTCTGCTTTAAAAAATATAAATGATGCTTACCCGAAATTTATTTTAAGTATGGATTATGATAATACTGTTATAGACGGAATAAAAAAACTAAACATAATAGATTGGCTGTTAGAGTAAAAAATAATAAAAAATATCCAACCCGCTTCTTATTGACGAAAGTTTTAAAATTTGCAAGTTTGGTCAATAAGTCAGAATTTTAATCAAAATATACATCTCAAGCTAAGTTTTTCTAATTTTGTATGATTATAAATAAGCTAAAAAAAACTTAAAACTGTCAATAAACATTTTGTGGAACGAAAATAAATTCTACTTTTGAGAAAATTTTAATAATCATAAATTAAAAAGATATGGCAAAAATCAGAGGAGCCGTAGTAGTTGATGTTGAAGCGTGCAAAGGCTGTAGCGTTTGCGTTGTAGCTTGTCCTTCTCAAGTACTAGATTTGGCTAAAGAAGTTAATGGTAAGGGTTATAATTATTCTTACATGAAAAATCCAGAGGCCTGTATAGGTTGCGAAAATTGTGCTATTGTATGTCCTGACGGTGTAATAACTGTTTATAAGGTAAAGGTGGCTTAATTTAATTACTAAAAAATTAAAAAATGGAAAAAGAATTAAGATTAATGAAAGGTAACGAAGCGGTGGCAGAAGCTGCTATACGCTCGGGGGCTGATGCATATTTTGGTTATCCAATTACTCCACAATCCGAAGTATTAGAACATTTAATGTTAGAAAAACCTCACGAAAGAACCGGCATGGTAGTTTTACAAGCCGAGAGTGAAGTCTCTGCAATTAATATGGTTTATGGTGCTGCTGGTTGTGGTAGAATGGTTATGACCTCTTCATCAAGTCCTGGAATTAGTTTAAAACAAGAAGGCATTTCTTATATTGCAGGTGCCGAACTTCCTTGTTTAATTTTGAATGTAGTTAGAGGCGGACCTGGTTTAGGAACAATTCAGCCAGCACAATCAGATTATTTTCAATCTACAAAAGGCGGTGGGCATGGTGATTACCGTTTAATTGTGTTAGCACCTGCTTCAGTTCAAGAAATGTATGATTTTGTAGAGCTTGGGTTCAACTTAGCTTTTAAGTATCGTAATCCTGTAATGATTCAATCAGATGGTATTATTGGACAAATGATGGAAAAGTTAGAAATTGGTCCACAAAAGCAAAGACGCTCAGCAGAAGAAATAGCTAAACAATGTCCTTGGGCTACTGTTGGTAAACCTGAAAATAGAGAACGTAATATTATTACTTCTTTAGATTTAGTTTCAGCACGCCAAGAACAGCATAATCACAAATTACAAGCAAAATACAAAGAAATACAAGAAAAAGAAGTTAGATACGAGCTTATAAATTGCGATGATGCTGAATATATTATTGTTTCTTATGGCTCTTCGGCTCGTTTAAGCATGAAAGCAATGGATATTTTAAGAGCTAAAGGAGTAAAAGTTGGTATTTTGCGTTTAATCACTCTTTTCCCATATCCTACAAAAATTATTCAAGAGCTTACTCCAAAAGTAAAAGGATTTTTAGCTGTTGAAATGAGTTGCGGGCAAATGGTAGAAGATTTGAGGTTAGCAGTTGAATTTAAAAAGCCGGTTGAACATTTTGGAAGAGTTGGTGGAATGGTTCCATCGCCTGAAGAAATTGTTGAAGCTTTAGAACAAAAAATTATAGGAGGTTAAATCATGGCTGAAATCACATTAAAAGATATTATAAAAGAAGAAAATCTTGTTTACAAAAGAAGCAAGATAATGACAAACAAAACCTTGTCATATTGTCCAGGTTGCGGTCATGGTACTGCTCACCAAATTATAGCTCATACAATTCAAGATATGGGAATACAAGAACAAACTATAGGTGTATCGCCGGTTGGTTGCTCTGTTTTGATGTATGATTTTCTTGATTTGGATATTCAACAAGCAGCACACGGGCGTGCTCCGGCAGTTGCTACTGCAATTAAAAGATTAATGCCCGACAAGTTTGTTTTTACTTACCAAGGCGACGGCGACTTAGCAGCTATTGGTACAGCCGAAACAATTCATGCTTGTAATAGAGGTGAAAATATTACTATTGTTTTTATAAATAATGGTATTTATGGTATGACTGGTGGGCAAATGGCTCCAACTACATTAGCAGGTATGCCTACTTCAACAAGTCCATATGGACGCGACACATCAATGATGGGTAATCCTCTAAAAATCACTGAATTATTGGCTATGCTTCCAGGAACTTATTATGTAACTCGCCAAGCAGTGCATACTCCTCGTGCAGTTCGCCAAACAAAAAAAGCCATTCGTAAAGCTTTTGAAAATCAAAAATTAAACCGCGGGGTTTCTTTTGTTGAAATAGTTTCTAACTGCAACTCGGGTTGGAAATTACCTCCAGTAAAAGCAAATGAATGGATGGTTGAAAATATGTTCCCTTTCTACCCACTTGGCGACATGAAAGTAGATGGTGAATTAGTTAATAAATAAAAAATTAAAATTATGACTGAAGAAATAATTATAGCAGGTTTTGGCGGACAAGGTGTTTTGTCTATGGGTAAAATTCTTGGATATTCAGGAATTAGCCAAGGACAAGAAGTTTCGTGGATGCCTTCTTACGGACCAGAAATGCGTGGTGGTACTTCTAATGTTACCGTTATTATAAGCGACGAAAGAATTAGTTCTCCTATTTTAGCAAATTTTGATACAGCTATCATTCTTAACCAACAATCAATGGATAAGTTTGAAAGCTCTGTAAAACCAGGCGGAACTTTATTATACGATCCAAACGGCATTTCAATCCCCCCAAAACGCAAGGACATCAATATTTACAAAATTGAGGCAACTAACCTAGCCACAGAACTAGGAAATACTAAAGTTTTTAATATGCTTATGCTTGGTGCTTATCTAAAAATTAAGCCTATAGTAAAAATGGAAAATGTTATTGCTGGATTAAAAAAATCTATTCCTGAACGCAATCACCATTTATTACCTTTAAACCAAAAAGCTATTGACAAAGGTATGGAATCTGTACAAAAAGTATAAAACTTTTTAATAATTTAAAAAAAAAAGCAGCTTAAACGTTGCTTTTTTTTTGTAAAATAATTCCAAGAATAATTAAAATTAAACCAATTATAGTTGTAATTAAAATTTTTTCTTTTAAAACTATACTTACAACCAAAAGCGACAAAAAAGGAGTAATATATATTAAATTACTAACTTTTGCAGTAGTTTCAGATAAAGCCAAAGCCATCATCCAAAGAAAAAAAGTTAAGCCCATTTCAAAAATACCAATATAAACAAGAGCGAACATTCCATTTTTTTCGGGTAAAGCTAAATTTTTAGTAAAAATACAATAGATTAAAATAAATAAAAAGCCAAAAAGAAAACACATAAAAAGTTTCACAATTTCATTGCGTTTATCTTTTACATTAAACAACCAAAACACAGACCAAATTACAGTACTTAAAACAGCCAAAATAACACCGGGCAAATTTGAAAATTCAAAATCAAAAATTTTGCCTTTACTTGCAATAACAAAACTTCCAAAAAAAGAAATTAAAATTGCCATAAAACTAAAAAAATTAATTTTTTGTTTTAAAACCGGAATAGACAAAAGCACTAAAACCACAGGCCAGATATAATTTAAAGTCAATGCTTCTTGGGCAGGCAAAAGATCATAAGCTTTAAACAAAACTAAATAATAAACAAAAGGACTAATAAAGCCAATAAGAATTGATTTAAAAACTTGGCTTTTAGATTGTTGAAATATTTGTTTCCATAATTTTTTAAATGACAAAATAATGCAAAATACAAGCAAAGCAACTAAGACTGACCAGAATAACATTTGCACATGATTTACATATCTTAATGCAATTTTAAAAGCAGTTCCAACACTTGCCCAGCAAATTACAGTGCTAATTGCAAAAAGATATGCTTTATTCTGTTTTGTCATTGAATAATTTTTTACAATAATAGTAAAAATATATAATTCAAGTAATTTATAACAGACTTAGAAAAATAATTTTTATAAAATTTTTGCTTAAAAATTTGTTATCAAACATTTTTTTTTCATTTTTGTGCTTTAAAATAATGAATAATGAAATATTTTCTTCATTTACTAATTAGTTTTTCACTCATTTCCAACTTAGTTTTTGCCCAAAATGAGGATAATTCTAATATTATAGACACCTTAACTTGCAATGGGTTTGACCTTGTTTTATTTGAAAATAATACTTGGGAATATATAAATCAAGATAGTGTTTTAGCAGTAATAAAATTTAATGATTCCATAAAACTATATAATGATATTTGCGAGAATAGGCTTTTAGAACTTGACAGTACAAGTATTTTTTCAGAAAATTGGGATACTATTAATATTTTTGCTTTTGGAAGGTCTGATTATAAAAGGGCATTAGATACTCTAGCAATAAGTCTAGTTAATGATGAGGAAGAATTTTCCATGCCTTATATAGGAACAGTTATAAGTCAATTTGCTTGGCGTAGAGGCCATCACCACAATGGAGTTGATATAAGGTTAAATACCGGTGATAGCATAGTTTCTGCTTTTGATGGAATTGTTCGTTATGCAGGTTGGAATAAAGGCGGTTATGGTTATTTGGTAATTATAAGGCATTATAATGGTATTGAAACTTATTATGCACATTTATCAAAAATATTATGTAAAAGAAATCAAGAAGTGAAATCAGGAGAATTAATTGCACTTGGAGGAAATACTGGTAAATCTTATGGGGCACATCTTCATTTTGAAACAAGATATAAAGACAATGCATTTAACCCTGAATTAATAATTGATTTTGAAAATAATGAGTTAAAAACCAAGACTTTAATTTTAATGCCTGAAGAATTTGCATATTTAAAAACACGTCCAAGAACTAATTATGGAGGGGTTACTGGCGTTTTAGAAGGAAATAATCATATAGTACACAGCGGAGATACGCTTTGGGCTATTTCTAGAAAATATGGAGTTTCAATTAATCAATTATGCTCAATGAATGGTATTTCTGAAAACTCAAAACTACAAATTGGACAAAAAATAAAAGTAAATTAATTTTTAAATATCTATAGAATTTTCGGCTAAATTCATAAATTCATATTTATTTCCGGAGAAATCTAAAATTTTTATAAAATCATCGAAACTTATTGAAACAAGTGCATTTAATTCATTTGGCAAAAATGTTAATTTCTGTTTAGTTTTAAGTCCTTCATCAATAAAAACTTCAACATGATTTGCTTCATCATTTAATAATGAAAAAACCGAAATTGCACCTATAACGCCTTTTATATGCTTATCAATTCTTTGTTGAGAGGCGAAAGAAATTTTTCCTTTTTTAAATTTTTGTTCTAAAATTCTAATATCTATTTCTCTGTAATAATCAGAAATTAATAAAAAATGCCTATTCCCTTTATGATTTCTCATAAAAAGATTTTTGCAACGAGTAGCCCCTATCTTATTCCAAAACGAAATATCTTCTTCGCTAGAAAAATCTTTTGGCGACTCATAATATTCAAATTTTATATTTAGTTTTTGTAAAGTTTCGTAAACAATTTTTTGTCCTATCATTTCTTTTTAAAATAAATATCTAATAATTTACTTGCAGCAACAAAGCTACTAATTTTATCATTTTCTATTTCTATTTCAAGTTTTTTAAGTTCTGTTTTCACCAAGCTATCATCATAAAACCTTTCTTTTAAGGCAGCATTAAGGGCTTCGAACAGCCAGTATTTAGATTGTCTTAAACGATTTTTTTCAAAAAAACCATTTTCTCGTGCATGCGTTTCATAATTTTTAATAGTTTCCCATATTTCGCCTATTCCAGTTTTTTCAAGTGAAGAACAAGTCAAAACTATAGGTGTCCATTTAGATTCTGTTTGCGGGAAAAGATGTAAAGCATTTTGATATTGAGCTTGTGCAAGTTTTGCTTTTTGTACATTATTACCATCAGCTTTTGTAATTGCAATAGCGTCAGCCATTTCCATAATTCCTCTTTTTATTCCTTGCAATTCGTCACCTGCACCAGACAACATTAACAGCAAGAAAAAATCCACCATACTATGCACAGCTGTTTCTGATTGTCCAACCCCAACAGTTTCTATAAAAATTGTGTCGTATCCAGCAGCTTCGCACAGCACAATACTTTCGCGTGTTTTACGAGCTACTCCCCCCAAAGAACCTGCCGAAGGAGAAGGACGAATAAAAGCATTTTTTTGAACAGACAATTCCTCCATCCTCGTTTTATCGCCCAAAATACTTCCACCACTACGTTCACTACTTGGGTCAACTGCCAACACAGCCAATTTATGACCTTTATTTACAACTTCCATTCCTAAGGCTTCGATAAAAGTACTTTTTCCAACTCCAGGCACTCCAGTAATTCCAAGACGCACAGACTTTTTGCCTAAACTCAAACACTTTTCAATTATTTGCTGGGCTAAATCCTGATGTTCTGGCAAACGACTTTCAACTAAAGTAATTGCCTGACTTAAAACATTAACATTACCAGCTAAAATACCATTAACATAATCAGAAATAGTTAAAATTCTTTTTACCCTTTTATATTTTCTAAAACTTGGATTTACTTGCGGCGGCTGTTCTATGCCTTGATTTACTTTCAAAGCAGAATTACCAGCTTTTGACTCCTCAACTTCGCCAATATATTTTTTTTTGTTGGTCATTTTCTATAAATAATTTTGAGCTTTTAAATAATACGAAATATAATCATTAATTCCCTCTTCAAGGCTATGAAATGGCTTAGAATAACCTACTGAGCGTAATTTTTCAATATTTGCTTGAGTAAAATATTGGTATTTATCACGAATATCAATAGGAATATCAATAAACTCTATATTATATTCCAAACCTAAAACATCAAAACAAGCTTTTCCTAAATCCAAATAACTCCTTGCCTGTCCAGTTCCAAGATTATATATCCCTGAATTTTTACGAGTTTCCATAAAATAAATTAAAACATTACAAACATCTTTAACATAAACAAAATCACGCAATTGCAAACCATCTTCATATTTAGGATTGTGAGATTTAAAAAGTTTTAATTTTCCAGTTTTTTCAATTTGATTATAAGCATGAAAAATTACTGAAGCCATACGGTTTTTGTGATATTCGTTTGGACCATAAACATTAAAAAACTTAAAACCTGCCCAAAAATATGGTTTTTTATCATAATTTAAAGCCCATTTATCAAATTCATTTTTAGAAACACCGTAAGGATTTAATGGTTTTAATAAATCCGGAGATATAGCATCATCAAAACCTAATTCACCTGAACCATAAGTAGCAGCCGAAGAAGCATAAATTAAGGGTAAACCGTATTCATAAGCTTTTCGCCATATAAGTTTTGAATATTCTAAATTTAATTTTTCTAAAACTTGAAAATCAAACTCTGCCGTATCAGTTCTGGCACCAATATGAAAAATAAATTGTACAAGTTTATGATTTCTATCCAACCAATAATCAAATTCTTGCCTGTCTACTAAACTTGAATATGATTTATTAAAATAATTATGTTTTTTTTCAATTTTACTAAAATCATCAACTAAAACAAGGTCTTTATAGCCTTGATTATTAAGCTCTGCAACTAAACAACTGCCAATAAATCCAGCAGCACCAGTAATAATTATCATAAAATTACATTTTCTGCAAAGTTGGGAAAAAAAACGGAAAATGAAAAGTTTATCCAATGAAAAATAATGCTAATATCACAAACTTATTGAATTTATTTTTTTAATTTTCAAAACATATCTATTTTTACGGAAATATTTTAATTATATGTTTTTTATTTTTTCTAAAATATTTCAATATATATTTTCTCCAACAATTTGGATAATAGCTATTTTTATAGTTTCAATTTTCATAAAAAAACAAAAAGCAAAAAAAGTATTACATATTATTGGATTTTCAATGTTAGTATTTTTCTCAACACCTTTTATCTTTTTTGAATTTATGCGTGCTTGGGAGCCAAAAGCAAAATTCAAATCTGAACTAAAACCACAATATGATTATGGAATTGTTTTAACCGGAATGATTACATATGATTCAAAATATGAAAGAATAAACTTCAATTCATCATCTGATAGATTGTGGCAAACAATTGAATTATACAAAGAGGGCTATTTAGATAAGATTTTTATTACGGGTGGGTCGGGTGAAGTTTTTAATCAAAATTTTAAAGAATCAAAAATACTTAAAGACTATTTAATTAAGTTTGGAATTCCTGAAGAGGATATTTTAATAGAAATTAATTCAAAAAACACATACGAAAATGCAGTAGAAACTGCAAAAATATTAAAACCAAAAGAAAACAGACATAAATATTTATTAATAACTTCTGCTTATCACATGAGAAGGTCGGCAGCTTGTTTTAAAAAGCAAGGATTTGAATTTGATACTTACGTTACTGATAGATACGCAGGGAAACGAATATTTAATGGAGATTTATTTATTCCAAAATCAGAAATTTTACAAAATTGGACCTTGCTTATTCACGAAGTTTCGGGCTATGTAATTTATTGGATTACAGGTAAGTATTAAACTAATCTTTTAGGTTTACCGTCTTCGTCTATTGCAGCCATTAAAAATTCTGCATTAGCAATTTCAACTTTATTTTCATTTAAAATTAAGCTTGCTTCTACTTTTAGTTCTAAACTTGCACCTTTAATTTTTATAAGTTTGGATATAATATTAATTATATCGCCGTTTTTTGCCGAAGTTTTAAAATCCACCTTGCTAATCCGAACAGTTACAACATTTTGAGAACAACACTTTTTTGCACAAATATAAGCTTGCTCGTCCATCCATTTTAATAATTGCCCACCAAATAAACTTGAATTTGAGTTTAGGTCTTTTGGCATTACAACTTTTGTTGTAGAAATTTCTATCGCTTGCATTTTAAAAGTTTCTGCAAACTTAAGCCAAATTTCAAAACTATTATTAACAAAAATCATTTTTAAATATTATTTTTGTTGAAATACAAATTCACAAAGTTTAATGAGTTTTTTTGATTTTCATACACATAATAAAGCTAGTAAGGAGAAGGCAATTATAAATATTTTTCATAATGAGGATATAATACCAAATAAAAGTCTTTCATGCGGAATACATCCTTGGTATTATAATGAAAATTATAAAAAAGAAATTAATACCATTAATAATTTAGCAAAATCAAAACAAATAATAGCAATTGGAGAAACAGGATTTGACCCAGTATCGCCTGCAAACATAGAACTGCAAAAAACAATTTTTATTGAACATATTAAAATTAGCGAAACTTATAATCTTCCACTAACAATTCATTGCGTAAAATATTTTCATATTTTAAAAGATTTAAAAAAAGAATTTAAGCCTAAGCAAGCGTGGATTATTCACAGTTTTAACTCCAAACCAGAAATTTTGCAAGATTTACAAAGACAAGGATTTTATTTTTCGTTTTCAAACACAATTTTTCAAATTCAAAAAAAAGCAGAAACAATATTTAGTTATGTGAAGGCAGAAAGATTTTTTTTAGAAACTGATGATTCTGAATTAAATATAGAAAATATTTATTTAGCTACAAGCAAATTATTAAATTTAGACATAGAAATATTAAAAAATCAAATTATTAAAAACCTTAAAGATATTGGAATATGGCTTGGTTAGAACGCAGCGAATTAATTTTAGGAAAAGAGAATATTGAAAAATTAAAACAGTCTAAAATTTTAGTTTGCGGACTTGGCGGAGTTGGTGGGGCAGCAGCCGAACAGCTTGTAAGAGCAGGAGTTGGAAATTTATGTATAATTGATGCAGATATTATTAGTGAAACAAATATTAATAGACAAATTATTGCAACCCAAGAAAATATTGGAAAATATAAAGTCGAAGAATTAAAAAAACGTTTACTTAGCATAAATCCCAAGTTAAATATAGATGCCCGTAAAGTTTATTTAAGAGATGAAGTTTTGGACAATACAATTATTGAAGGCTGGGATTACGTAGTTGATGCAATTGACACTTTATCACCCAAACTATTTTTACTTAAAAATTGTTATAAAAACAATATTCCTGTTGTAAGCTCTATGGGTTCAGGTGGAAAAACCGACCCAAGCAAAATAAAAGTTTCAGATATTTCGGAATCATACAATTGCGGATTAGCACGTAATTTAAGAAAAAGGCTGCACAGATTAGGAATTTTTAATGGAATAAAAGTAGTTTTTTCAGAAGAACAAAGCGATAAAAATGCAATAATTGAAGAAGAAAGCACAAACAAAAAATCAAATTCAGGAACAATTAGCTATATGCCGGTAATTTTCGGATGTTTTTGTGCAGGAGTTGTAATTAGAAGTATTTGTGGTTTAGAATAAATTTACAGAAAAACTACAATATAAAACTTATCTTCTTTCTAAATATTTTTGATATATAATACTCTCAACTTCTGGATTTATCTTATTATATAAGTCTATTGAATTTATTTCAAATTCAGAAACATATGGAAAGTACTGCTTAATGCTTGAATCTGCTTTTTCATAAAAATAGTGTAAGTATTTAGTTTTTTTGTTAATTAAAATTTTCGTTTCTACACTTCCTTCTACATTATTTGTGAAAGGATTTTGCATCTCAACTTTTCTAAAAGATTCGCCTTGTAAAAGATTTTTATGTCCAGAAATACTCGGTTTTGTAATTTTATAATTTTCTTCTTGTAAAAATAAAGTTAAATAATCATAACTTCCATCAATTAAATACAAAAAAACTTTATTATCTCTATCTTCAAAAGGATTTAGAGTAAAATTTTGGGAGCTTAGAATTTTATTTTTTACATTTGAAAAAGAAAATAGAGTATCATTATAATACACATATTCACTATTCATCAATTCATCGTATTGCTTGATATAACAAGATTTTACTTCATTATTTTCTTTTATAAAATACAATTCAACATTTAATTTTAAATTATGATCTGGCGATTTAGAAGTATAAGTATAATTTATAAATCCTGAATTTGAATTTGCCAATTTACTATGAGCTTCTTGAAAATATTTTGGTGATATACTTGTTTTCTTAGCACAACTAAAATTTAAGAAAATCAAGACTAACAAAACAGAATAAGCTGACACACAGCGGTATGGCTTTAATTTTTTAAAAATATTTTTCATAATAAATTTATTTACTTAATAAAATGCAGTCAAATTAAAAGTTTGTTAAAATTTCTTCAAAAATAATAAGATAAATTGAAAAAAACGCTTCTTGGCAAAAATTTTTGGTTATAAGTAAAACCTGTTAACAAACAGTTGATAAGTTGTTAATAAGATTTGCTGTTTTTAATTGCATTAATATGGTTTTGTAATTAAATTTAGAAAAATCTCATTAAGTATTAATTTAAAGTTAATTAGCCATGAAAGCAAAACTAATTTTATTTGCAATATCCCTAACAATTAGTGGATTTATTGTGGCACAATCATCTAATGTGCAAATTATGGACATTCTCGTATCTCCCGTTACGATGATAGATACAAGTACTAATCTTCCCATGCAAACCAATGGAGAAAACCTTGCAATCTTATGTAAGACCAATGATTTAGCATCAGTAGAAAATGTAATAATTTTATTTGGCACAAGCGAAAATCTTGGAGACATTATTACTGTGAATGCAGAAATTGTAGAAAACGATGGTATATATTATCTTTCTATAGGTAATGAAATGCAAAAACTACAAGAAAACGTAATTTCTGCAACAATTGAACTGTCGCAACAGCAATTAGAAACATACAATTTTATAACAACGTATGTAATTGATAATGCAGAGCAACAAAGTAATCATTTAGTATTCACCAAATAATTTTTAAGTCATAAAAAAAATATTTTTACATATTATATTAATGGTGATTACTGCAACAGTTTATTGCCAAAATGTTTATGTTGTAACTAAAACAACAGACCCAGACCCTTTCGCACACAAATTTGACAATATTGATAGCCTTTGCGACCCCGAAATGTATGGAACTTTACAATGGGCTATTAACAAAGTGAATAGCAATAGTGGCGATAGTAGAATTGAGTTTAACATTCCTGGAGCTGAACCTCACGAAATTGTATTGAATTACTATTTGCCACAAATTAAAAATTCTACAATAATTGATGGTAGTACTCAAGACGGTTATAGTTATGGTAATCCACAAATTATTGTCAATGCACAATATAAACACAATTCTATTTTTGATGTTTACAGTACTAACATAACAATCAAAGGTTTAAAACTGACATCTTTTGCCCAAAATGGAATTTTGTTATTTGACTGTTCAAATTCTTTAATTGCAGAAAACATTATTTCTAATTATTCAATCAACTCTTCAAACACTCCTTACACCGGATTATTTATTAATGGTTGTCAAAATGTTGAATTATATGGTAATAATATTGAAGTTGCTGTTGATGAAACTGTTGACGAAAAAACAAAATCATATGGAGTTTATTTATCAAAATCTTTTAATTGCACTATAGGCGGAACTGATACAAACTTAGCAAACACTATTAAAAATTGTAGAAATTATGGTGTTTTAGCAAGAGGTTCGCAAAATATAAAAATTTCAGGAAATATAATCTATGGCTCGGAAAAAGCAATATACTTAGATTCTTCAAACGACAATATACAGCCACCAGAAATTAGCGAATACACCAACGGAATTCTTTCAGGAACAGCTTTACCAAACAGTACAATAGAAGTTTTTGGAAGTACTGGGGCTGAAAATGCAAATGAATATTTAGCGAGTGTGATT
>JALOAQ010000078.1 GCA_023228725.1 Bacteroidales bacterium
ATGCGACCAAATCACGACATTCTTGCTCAATTTCAGGGTAAATTTTATTTGCAACAAATTGTGATTGTTTTCTTAGAAGAGAGGTCTGTTTACTATCCAAAATCGGAATAATAGTTTTATATATACCATCATCTTTTTTCAAAAGTCGCTGCGACATTAACAGTAAAAGTTGGCTTTTAGTATAATTAACTTTTAGAGAATCCAGCTGTTTCAGAGTAACTCCGTTTTTCATTGCTAATAAAAGCTGCCAATTATTATCAGAACTAACAATCGTGCTCGGATGATACGAATTGTTCATTGAGCAATAGCAGATATCTTCCCAATTTTCCAAATTATTATAATCTGTTGTTTGTGCAAATAAATAGGTATTGCTTGATAATAAGCTGCAACAGATGCAAATACTTATAATCCATCTTAAATTTTTATTGTTTTCTTTCATTGTATATTATGTTTTGGTGATGTTCTCTTTTAGCTTGCACATAACGTTTGGCGGTAGAAGCAGTGGGGGAGTTCGTAGCTTATCGTCCTCATCCGCTGCTAAAAACCACCCAATGCGAGTTTTGCTGACCCGAAGTCATCACATCCCCCACATTGCTTTTACCGCGTGTTAGGTGCTGTTGGTTAGGCTTTCAATTCTATTGCCAAACGGTAAACTTTCCAATATAAAAGTTAGCCTTTCGTGTTCTATCCTTTCCAACCTGTTACCCAAAGCTAGCGATTATTTTTAATTTCAGAGCGTTTTCCTATTTTTTTATTCTTTTTGCGAAGTAGGAGCGCAGCGACTACTTTCTTTCTTTTTCTTGTTTGTCAACCCGTTACACAACGCTGGAATTTTCCTATTCTGCTTATGCTTACCAATATTGGTGAAATTTCCACAATCCCAACCAACTTACTATCCCACGAAGCGATTGGTTTCCTGCTGTTTCTTTTAATTTCAACCCGATGCGAAAACCTATGATGTTTTCCTTTCAATCGAAGACTTTACTAATTCACTATTCTGAAGTAGGAGCGCAGCGACTACTTTCTTTTCATTTTATCGTTATCTGCTTGTTCTCTGTCCAAAACTTCAAAACGCTCTATTTTCCAAATTTTCAAATAGCGAACATATCCGTTATAAAATTCCGTCAATATTCCGCCATTTCAGCTGGCTTTGGGGTAAAGTTTTTTTAAAATTCTTTCTTGTATATTGGTGTTACCGAGGTCTTTGCGATTTTCTCCAATTGCACCTAACGGATGGGGGTACGTAAAGTGCAGGTGATTAATACATTTCATGTTCCGCCCGAACGAAGTTACGATATTTTGGGAACTATTCCCACCCCAACCCGCCTGCATTTTATGTACCCTGTGTTGGCAAGTGTTACCAAAATTTCCGGTTCGCCGACCCTGGCGCCCCCTTTGCATTCTCACAAATTCTGTTAGCCTTCCCGCCATTCCACTCCCTGCGGGCTAGGATTCCCTCACTTTTTCGGGTAAGCGACCCTACCGTGCGGGGTGGAGGCATTGCAAAGCTGGACGGCGGGAATGGAATCAGAATTTGTTCTCCCAGCAAAGGGGGTGACAGGGTTGGGGATATGCTGAGTGACGTATCCATACCAAGCCTTGACTTGATTAAAAAGGCTGAAGGCAACGGGGCAAAACAGGCTCAAATTCCTCACAAATTTTGTTAGCCTTCCCGCCATTCCACGCCCTGCGGGCCAAGATTCCCTCTCTTTTTCGGGTAACCAACCCTCCTGTGCGGGGTGGAGACGCTGCAAAGCTGGACGGCGGGATTGGAATCAAAATTTGGCACTGCTCAAGCGAGGGAGGGCGAGAACTTTACTGATTCAAGGAAAGGCATAGAAACCTACTTTACAAAGCCTTTTCCCATTTTGGTAATTGTTGCCAACGGATGGCGGTAGAGGCAGTGGGGGAGTTCGTGGCTTATCTTCGTCATCCGCCGCTAAAAACCACCCAATGCGAGTTTTGCTGACCCGAAGTCGTCACATCCCCCACATTGCTTTTACCGCGTGTTAGGCACTGGTGTTTAATGTCTTCGCCTTTTGTCTTTTTCCTAACGATGTAGTACCCGATTGTTAAAAGCCTATCCCACGCTAATTTTTAAATGCTATCCAAAACTAGCGAAAATTTTTATTTTGCGAATGCTTTTCCGCTTTTCTTTATTCCTTTTTTGTGAAGTAGGAGCGCAGCGACTACTTTCTTTCTTTTCTTTTTGTCAACCCGTTGCAAAAAAGTTGAATACTAAGTTATTCAGCTGATGTTATCCAATTTTGCTCTAATTCCTACAATCCCAATTAATTAACTATCCCACGAAGCGAAAAATTTTCCAACCGTTTTATTTCAGCCCGTTGCAAAACCCTAGAAATTATCCTGTTCAGTTGATGTTATCCAAACTTGGTCTATTTCCACAGTCCCAACCGATTTACTATTCCACGAAGCAATTGGTTTTCCAGTCGTTTCTTTAATTTCCACCCGAAGCGAAGTTTAGTGCTGTATCCATTTTTTTTCAGCGAGCGAGCGTATTTGCTTTCTATTCAAAATGTTATCTACGTAGTTTAAATATTTCCCTTTTTGCCTTAAAATCTCAAAATTTTCCGAAACGAAACCGTTTCCTTAAAATCTTGTATCATTCGGGTTCAATTTCAATCTTTTTTCAGATTACTTGTAGATACTTTGGTGTTTCTTTAGCTTTTTCGGTTCCCAGAACACTTGTGCCTAACGGATGGCGGTAGAGGCAGTGGGGGAGTTCGTGGCTCATCGTCCTCATCCGCCGCTAAAAACCACCCAATGCGAGTTATGCTGACCCGAAGTCGTCACATCCCCCACATTGCTTTTACCGCGTGTTGGGCGCTGGTACTTAGTCTTTCATTTCTGTTTCCAAACGGTATATTATCCAATATAAAAAAGCGATTCGAGTTCTTTCTTTTCCAACCGCTATCCAAAACTAGTGAAATTATTTATTTTGCGAATGCTTTCCTCGTTTTTTTTATTCTCTTTTTCCTAAGTAGGAGCGCAGCGACTACTTTCTGTCTTTTTTATGTGTCAATCCGTTACAAAACGCTGGAAATTACCCCATTCAGTTGATGCTATCCAATTTAGGTGTATTTTCCACAAACCCAACCAATTCACTATCCCACGAAGCGATTGGTTTCCTGCCGTTTCTTTTAATTTCAACCCGATGCGAAAACCTATGATGTTTTCCTTCCCATCGAAGGCTTTACTAATTTTCTATTCTTAAGTAGGAGCGCAGCGACTACTTTTTTTTTATCTTCATCTGCTTGACCGCTGTCCAAAACTTTAAAACGCTCTGCTTCCTTAATTTTTAAATGGAGAATAGCTGTCCGTTAGCCAATTCTGTCAAAATATTCTTGTTTCAGCTTGCTTTGGGGTAAAATTTTCTTGATTTTTCTTTCAGCACATTGGAGTTATCGTGTTTGTTTTTTGTACTTGCGCCCAACGGATGGCGGTATGTTTTGCGCCCCGTCGAGCGTGGATGGGATTTGTCCACCGTTACCCGTTGAATTGAAACTAAATGTTGCGTTATCAGCGGAACAGTGGGGCGTAAAATATACCGCGTGTTAGCAACTGGGTTTTGATTTTGTGTGGTGGAAATCCTAATAGCCCCTTAGGGCTAGGTGCGTGGGAAGATTGTAAGCTTATTGGCAAGCCTTGGTCAAGGGTGGGCTTGTGCGGCTTGCCAATGTGCTTACAATGTGCGGTGGGTTTCCTTAACTCTTCACAATTTTCCCTAACGCTTCGAGTAGCTGGGGTTTTTCTTCTAACCCTATCTTTGCTACGGCATAGAATTCACTCATCCAGTCGTCAATTTTTGCAAATGCGGCATCTTTGGCTTTGGTGGCATCCTGCGATTCGCCTTTTTCTCTTAAATATTCGGCTCGTGCCTTTTCGAGCTCTGTTACCTTGGTGTTTGTGGCTGTTATATCCTCTGGGGTAATCTTTAGGCGGGCGAGCTTGCCCTGTATTTCGGTGTTGGTGGTAGCTACGGAGTAGAATTTCTTAACCGTTTCTATCCATTTTACATACGATTTTTGTAGAGAGCCATCGAGGGCAAGCTGTTTTAGTGTTACGGGGTCCTTACGGAAAACTACTTTTGCTTTCTTGCGATGCAGGGAGTAAATGGTCTCTAGGTCTTTCTTTCTATTAGAAAAATCGGCGTAGGCTACCGAGGTTTCGTCATCTTCGGTTTTGTTAAAGTCGAAAATGTTGCGGGTTTGTTCTAACAATTGTTTCCCTTCGGTAATTAATGCACTATCATAGCCTAGTTCTGCCATAACGGTTGCAATTTCTGGCTGCTCTTGTACGTTCTCGAGCGCTACTCTGTAAAGTTCGAGCGTGCCTGCTTCGGTTGATTTTAAGTTTGATGCCATAATTTGTTGATTTTAGGGTTACTAATTAATGCAAACTATTTGTTGTGTGTTGCGTTTGAATTTTTCCCTGTTACATCTTCATTCCTACTCGCTGCATTTGCGTTCATACTGGCTGCTCGTCTGTTCCTACTCGTTGCTTATGCGCTCCTACTGGCTACTCGTCTGTTCCTACCCGTTGTATTTGCGTTCCTACTGGTTGCTTGCCTGTTCCTACTCTTTGCAATTGTGCTCCTACTGGTTGTTTCTGTCTAATTTCTTGTATGAACGGAATAAATGTAATGAAAAATATTGTTACTGCTCAACACTTTACCTAAAATTTACTTTATTGTGTCCTCCTTACCCTAATTTCCACGTGGGTCTTAGACGTGAAAAATATTTGGCGTTTTAACAATGTGCGTTTTTAATAGTCTTCTTTTCTGTTAGTATTTCTGAACTCACTTGTTTTGCTGTACTCTCAGAATTGGGCTATACGCATAGATTTAGTTTTTATTGATTAAACACGCACGTTAAAATAGTGTTCTCTTTTGAAAAAGGTAGTTTGTATTGCTAGTTGTGGGATGGCGGAAACTGCTCTTTTGCAAACTTGGGCTTGTGTGTGGGCTTGTGCGGTTTGCAAATGTGCTGTTTTGTGCGTTGGCTGTTCATTATATCATTTTTTCTTTTTCTGTCTTTATGTAGCAAATTGTCCGCTGTGTCGTTTTTACACTTGCCCCTAACGGATGGCGGTATGAAATCGTTGGGGAGTACGGAGATACTTCACTATCAAGGTACAACAAACCTTGATGCGAGAGATACTGTTTGCATAACCAATTAAACCCCAATGTTTTATACCGCGTGTTGTAAGCTGGTGTTCATTGTTCAAAGTCAATCTGTTTAAAGTTTTTACAAATCTAATCTTTATTCTTATCAATACGCACTGACCTTTATACGGAGCACGAATTTATTTTGTTTTTTGTGGGGGGGGGAATCCCAAACCGCCCTTAAAGGCGGTACTTAAGGCTGGCTTTGTAAGCTCTTCCCGCAAAATTTGAATAGCAGGGTAGGACATTGTGCGTTTTGCGGGATGTGATTACAAATAGCATGGTCAAGTCACATATTAACTGTTAGTTTGCAATAAACATATAATTATTGATTTACTTTTTGCTACTTTTCAATTTCTTTGTTAATTATTGATAATTTTGTTAATTAAAATAAACGGGATGAACTTCATATAAAAATACAAATGCAATGCTAAAAGTTGTAATAATTATTATTTTCAATTTCTACTCTTTAATAATCTTTAGCCAACAGGATAATTTTATTGGAGGTATTTTGTTTAATGTCAATGGAATACAGATTGAAGGCAATGACACTTTTTGGCCAAATTCCAATGGTTCTATTACAGGAGGTGTCGGATTATCTACTGGTTTATCAGTACAGCATTATTTGCTAAAGAGGTATTACTTCAATTTTGAAATCCGCTATATCCAAAAAGGAAGTGTGTTTGCATTTCTAGATCAATCTGCAACTACATATTCTGAAATTTTGAGATTGAATTATATGGAGTTACCTGTTTCACTTGGATATCAATTAAAAATTAAAAATAAAAAGTACTTTATTGAGACTGGTTTTGCTTATGCTAAACTATTTTCCTCAAAAGGTAACATAAATGAATTTGTGAATCGTTTTGGTACAATTAATTCTGAAAACTTTAATGATTATGATATTTCATGGTTTAGTAGTTTAAAATATCCTATAAATAAAAAGAATAAAGGGAATCTGCTTTTAGGATTGCGTTTTTCTTATTCGTTATTTACTATACACAGAGATTATAAGCTTAAAAATATGGTTTATGGTTTGCAAATGGATTACAAATTCAATAATTGATTTTTCCTCGAATAATCAAGTAAAAACCCTTGAATACATTTTAAACTTTATAAACAAGATAAATATCATTCATCCAAGTTTATAAGAAGCATTAGTTCCCTTGCTGAGATGGTTTGCGTATAAATATCAGACGCATAAAAGTACCCTAAACCACCAGTTGATAAGTTTGTTGGGACATTTGCCGGCATAGTAGAAAATAAATTATTATTCCAGTAGGTTTCTTTTAACACAGCGATTAAATAATTCTCATATTGCTGAGATATGAAAGACTTTTTTACCGTTATTTTATATGACATCCCTATACTCAACTGACTTATGCGCTCACTATACATTTCAGACAAAAGCCCTTGTTGGTCAACAACGCTAAAATAATATAATGATGATTTCGATTTATCATAACCAAATATAGTATCAACTGCAAACCAATGGTATATACTTGATTCTATAGCGCCAAAATTAAAAGTATTTTGATACAATAATGGACTTACCAATACACCTAAAGAATCATACCCACCACCACCTGATTTAGTGGGTAAATCAATCGAATTGAAATCAAAAGATTTAACCTCCCCCATAATATCAGAAGCTGTATACGTTTTGCCTGAATAATAAATTGTTAAAGTATGAACAGCCCCTGGTATACCTTTTATAAGGTTTTTTGAAACGTATGTGCCTTTCCTTTTTTGCTGGCTATTAATATTTGGGTGATTAATTGCTTCAATAAATTCATAATTATTGTCACCAATTTTTAAGTTTACTTCTGCACCGGATATTGAGTCAATACTATGCTCATTTAATAACATAGGCTTTGTTAGCGTAATTTCATGGTATTCCATTTCTGAAGTAATTCCACCGGTTATTACAATCTCAGCGTTTGTTTTTTTATTGCCAGTAATTTTTGAAATATCCTCATAATATGAATCTTCGCAAGAAACAAAAATTAATGATAGTGTAATAACCATTAATTTTATATTAAAAATGTAAAGATACTTAGTTGACATAATTGTTAATTGAATTTAAAACTATATGAAAAATTAGGAATCACTCTAAAAAAATGAAATACTGATACTTTGTCGCCAATTCTATTATTAAAATTATAACCCATTGGATTACGTTTGGCATATAAATTATAAACCCCGATAGTTAAGTTATGCTTTGTTTTTTTCTTAGCCGGAGGGTCAAAAATTAATGCTAAATCTAAGCGATGATAGTTTGGAAATTGTCCGCTATTCCGTTCAGAATAAATTGGTATTTGTGGCTGCCAATCGAATGAAGCAAGATCACCAATGTGAGGGAAACCTGCTTGATAACCAATAGGAAAAGTTGCGGGACGACCGCTTGTAAAAGTCCAAAACGCACTTATCTTAATCTTTTCTGTAAATTCATGAACTATTTGGACTTTAATATCATGCGGAATATCATAAGGAGCAGGGTATGTATCTTTAGATGTGGCCCCTTTTATTGTGTATTGAGCTCGAGAGAAAGCATAGCTTACACTACCTTTTGTTTTGCCAGTTTTTTTCGTTAAAATAAATTCAAAACCATAGGCATTGGCTTTTCCGCTTCTTATTTCACCATCAATATAAGGGTTATCGGTCAGTATGGCATGATCAATATAATCAATTTGATTGTTAATTAAACGATAATAAGCTGTTGTTGAAAACATTATTTTTTCTCTGTCCCAGAAATAGCTAGATAAAAAATTATTGCTAATTAGTGGTTTAATATTGGCTGAAGCAGGCATCCATGTTTCCAAGGCAGTGTATGAATACGCATTGTTTGAAAGTATTTGAACAAATTGTGATGCTCTTGTGTATGCTACTCTATATGAATTGTTTTTTGACTTATTAATATTAATAATTACTCTTGGTTCAATGTTTTTATAGGTATTCCAAACTCCTTTATTTTCAATATTAATTTTTATAGGTAAATAATTTTCATCAAAAGAATACCATTTTGCATTTCCCGTATTTTGAAACATCGAAAATCGAATCCCATATTCGGCATCAAAAATATTATTAAATTCTATTTCATTTGAAATATAGGCACTTGATTCTATTGCTGACATATTGGAATTTATGCTTTCCATATAATTTGATTGCCCAGGGGTATAGTCGTGTAAAATTGAATTAACCCCTAATCGTATGGTGTTTTTGGGATTAAAATACCAGGTAAAATCTAATTTAGCATTTATATCTTCAACGCCAGTTTGCCAAGTATATGGTTTTGTATTTTTAGATTCGGGTAATGTAAGTGTATTTTTGTACTTACTATATAGTACTGTAGTATTTAAAAAAGCATTATTGTTAACTATATGGTTCCACCTGAGAGTAGATGTTGTATTATACCACTTGTTGTTGAACGATGCCAATGTGTTTATAAAGTCAGTCCCATGATATACTGAAAAAAACAAATGATTATTTCTGTTGATTTTATAATTTATTTTACCATTTAAGTCATAAAATGAAGGAACAATACTAATACTTTCTGATGGTTCTACAAATAAGTCAAAATTGCTTTTTCTTGCTGACATTACAAACGATGACCTTTCTTTTATTAAGGGACCAGTTACTGTTAATCTAGATGCAATTATACTAACACCACCGTAAACTGAATAATTATTACGATTACCTTCTTTCATTTTTGTATCGATTACAGATGATACTCTGCCTCCAAATTGTGCTGGATACGCAGTATTATAAAATTTCACATTTTTTATTATATCGGGGTTAAAAACCGAAACAAAACCATATAAATGAGAAATATTATAAACCGGAACTTCATCTATTAAAACATAGTTTTGGTCTCTATTTCCTCCTCTAATATATAAACCAGACGAACCTTCGCCAATGTTTTTAACTCCAGGTTCCAGTTGTATGGCTTTAATAATATCATGCTCACCAAAAGCTGTTGGAAGCATTTTAATGTGTTCAATTGAAATTGTTTTGTGAATATTTTCAATTTGTTTCGATTTCTCAGAAGTGATTACTACTTCATCCAAATAAAGAATATTCTTTTTCAATTTGACATTAACTAATGTGTCTTTTGTTAAGTTTATCCTTATTTCTTGATTGTAATATCCAATAAAACTAAAATTTAGAACATAAACATCTTCGTTTAACGTAAGTGAATAAAATCCATAAGAATTTGATATTGTTCCTAAACCAGTTAAATTAGCTATGATATTACAACCGATTAACTCCTCACCGGAATCAAAATCTGAGATATACCCACTAATAATATGTTTTTCGTTGCTAAATGCTTTGGCGCAAAACAACAAAAATAATATTGCAAACAATTGTGTTTTGATGGTACTTTATTTTTAATATAAAAGCAAGAATACTATTGATGTCGCTATATATTGATTGATAATATACTTGCTTCCTATTGAGTTACTGCCAGAAATAATAGAATGTATAAGTAGGAGTTTGATTTTTGTAATGCTTATAAAATAAATGGATTCCTTCCTCATCATAAGGACCATATGTTTTCTCATCTCCCGGATGTTTTAGTTGACAGTTAGCAAGATGATTTTCAGTATTATAAACACAAACAATGTATATAATATTATTGCATATCTTTTTAGTTCTTTTAAATGTCAATTTAACTTTGTTTGCACCCCAAACATCAACATCATAATATTCGTACCCCTGGCTTCGCAGGGGAAACCAACGACAAAAATCAAATTTAGCTTCCATTTCTTCTTCTTCCATTTCCTCTTCGTCCTCACCTACAATAGAAGAGCCATGAGAAACCAACGCGTAGTTATTAACTTTATCTTTAAAACTAACATTAATAATATCCAATTGTATTGTTACACTTGTCACCTTGATTCTATCATTAAAATCAACAAAATCTGCATCTTCAACAACATTACATGAATCGCAATTTGTCTTTTCTTTAGGAATTTCAGGGTTTATAATTAATTCATAACTCTCAGCATTATGGTTAACAAGTAAAGTTCCATCATCCGAACTAACTCTTAATGTAACAGAATTATTACCAGATTCATCAAATACAATAAACTGTTTCTCAGAGGCTCTTGCTTCAGGAACTGTTTGTTGTTCATTGTTATAGGCTTTATTATCTTTTGTACAACTATAAGTAATAGTTAATACAACTATTATAGCTGCAATTGAACTAAACAAGCAAATAGTTTTTTTTATAAATAAATAGCACATTAAATTTTTCATGTTAATAATTTTTTAATAGTTGCAAACTGTTAATGTGGCCAATTTGCTTGCCACATGAATAATTAATAGCAGGAGGTTTTTACTATATCGTGAATTGGTAAGATCGCCTATTTATTTGTAAATAAAGGTATGATAATAATTTCAATGTTTTCAAAGAAAATATATTATTTAATAAACGAGCCATTTTTACAAATAAAAGCTGCTGTTTTTATAATGAATGAAGTGACTTATTGATAATCTGCTTTACTTTTCCTAGTTTTCTGTTTGATATGTAAATAGTTTCATTCGGTTCTATTAATTAACTTGGTCTTTTCACAAAATCAATATATAATACACTACTTAACATTCACTAAATTGTTTCTATTTAAGCGAATAAAATCAAATTTTGAAAGTTTTGATTCATAATATTTAAGAATTTTGTTGTTGAAATTGGTTTTTCTTCAATAAAGTGCATTGTTGTAACATATCCGTCACACATTATATAGAAAATATTTCCAATATTAACAATCGTAGTTGTCTGCCAATCTTTACGGAAATATTTATATCTCTTTGGGAGCTAAAGTCTTTTATCATTTTTTTCAGGTTTCAACTATATTGTGTTTCGGGTAAAAACAACTCTTTTGCAAACTTTGGTTTGCAGGGCTGGCTTGCAGCGGTTTGCAAATGTGTTGTTTTGTGGGCGGGATTTCTTTCTTTGTGCGGGGGAGAAAAAACAAAATAAATTCCCCTCAAACTGCATCGCCCTATCAACGGAGTACCAATCCAGTCAATCCGTTTTTTGTAATTATTTTCTATCATTTTTCATCGTTTCAACGTGTCGTGTCGGTTTCATACACTTGCTTACAACGGCTGGGGGTTGTGAGCAGTGGGGGATGGCGTGGCGCAGCGTCGTCATCCGCCGTTAGTGCCGCCCCCGTGCGGGTTCTGCCGACTCGAAGTCATCGCATCCCCCACATTGCTTACACCCCTTGTTATGGGCTGGCTATTTATTTTCTGTCGTGTCTTTAGATTTGACATATAAATTTGCTGCCTTTTTCACGGTTTTACACGTGCGTAGGGACAGGCACACTCATTGGCAAACTTTGGTTTCAGCGTGTCTTGTTGGACTTGGCATTGTGTGTGACTGTGAAGCGTTGATATTCCTCGCTGTATCAGCATTAATTAATACTTCTACATTCAATTATAATCCTTAATTTGAGGAAACTACTCAAAACGTTGTTTATTTACTTCTAAAGATACTTCAATAAGCTTGGTGTTAGAATACTGTAACCAGATGATTTCTTTCAAGTTTCCAAAAAACGCCATCAGGAATTTTAAATCCTTTGACCTGAGTAGTTATACAAAACTTTAGAGTCATTAGACTCCTACTCAAAGAGCGTAAATCCTACCTTGAAGCAAAAGAGATCATGACCCTCATGGAAGAAGTCATGTGAATATTGTAACCCAAGATGAATTTCCGAACTTACAAAGTAATTCAACCCAACTCCAAGGTGGAATCCTATCCCCGTATCAGCTTTAGATGTTGGATTAACTATAAGATTGCTATTCACAAGAACTTGGGTTGACTGTAAATGTCGGATACCTCCTCCGGCATTAAGAGCAAGGGCAACCTTGTTGAACAGTTTGGGGTTGAACCTCAAACCAATGTCGCCAATAAAAACCGAATGGTGGTCATAGGAACAAGCCTCAAGTAAACTGATTTGTTTGTCGCTGCTCATAGCATAACCAGTAGCCAATCGGAATGAAAAGTTTTTGTGTAAAGGGTACAGTATCTCGCTACTGCCCCCAATGCCGTTAACTCCTTCAAGTATAACAAACCCAACTCCCGTTTCAATTTGTAGCTTGTTCTGGGCAATCCCTGCAAAAGCAATTAACAGGCAAAAATTTAAAAGTAAAAATTTCATAATAGAAAGGATTTTATTACCTGTAGCTATCCTTAAACCTAATCAACCCTGTATTATATGTATCTCCCATCATACCATCATCAATATGTAAAGAAATAGATCCACAGTTCATATCCCAACTTTTAATGGTATAGGACAAACCTGCCGTTCCAGTGTACTCTTGTCCTGTTTCCTTATCCACATCTTTATAGGTAAAACTACTATTTATTGTTAATTGATCTCCAAAATTGTCAACTTCAACCCAAGTAAAATGAACAGTTTTAGTGTATGTTTCTACATCCCAGTAATAAAGGTATCGTCCTGTGGTTCCATCTACAGTCCACCATTTGTTATTGATTTGTTTGCGTTTATCAGGGTAGAAATATTGTTCACTTATTTCACCTTTTACGGATTTCATCAATAAGCGTAGTTCTGGTGCACCCTTTACCCATCCCTCAATTTTATTAAGATTAGGACATTTAATTTTCATTAAATATTCGTGTTTCGTTCCTGTTCTATTCGATTTGGTATAAGAGTCTTGGGTACAAGAGCCCTTGTATGCTTTACCATATTGGTCGACACGTTCATTTAAAGATAAAACCCATACCTCATTTTCACTTGCAAAAGATTCGTTAATAAGAAATTCAGTGTTTGCAATAGCTCCATTTTCATCAATAAAAATTGAACTAAAAAACTCAACGCTATCGTGAACATTCAATGCTTCAATTACATAAATGATATCATTGCTTTTTGTCCCTTTTAATATAGACTCTTCAAAATAGGGGATAAAAATTTGTGGGTAAAGGCCGTTCATATTTAACTTGTTAACAATAGAGTCAAATTCAGAAGAAATGTATCCTTTACTGAAATCATTTTTATACAAATTAACCACTTCATTCAATAAAACATTATCATCACCATCAAATTTTTTACTCACGCTTTTATACACTGCATTTCGGAAGTTCTTATTTGCAGACAATCTTGCAACTCCCCGTTTTAGAATATCTAGTTCTGCTTTATTTAAAACAAAGTTATCCTCTGATTCATTCAAAACAATGTTATTGTTTGGGTTAAAACTGTCTTTCTCACATGATGTTAAAAACGATAAACTCGTGAGGACTGCAACTATTATTAAACTTTTAGTTTTCATTTTCGTTTATATTTATGAATTAATATTAATTTATTTGCCGCCTCACCCCAACATTGATTTCGTCGTCATGCAACGGGGTGGGGTTTTTTTTATTGCAGTTTTTGTTACTGGAGAGTTTGCCTAGGAAAACACGAAAAACCTAAACTTCCAGACCATTAGGGTTCTGAACCTGCTTGGTCAAGCGACTTATAATATGCTTGTTCTATTTGTTTTTATTTAATACAGTGGTATAAACTTATATTGGTTACAATCGTTAACGATTGTAAAATTAAATAAATTTCCGAATTTTAAATAACATTTTGGAAGAAATGTTTGAAAAGTTAGTTCTCTTAACATATCAATCGATTAGATTATTTCTTCTTGCAAGATGTTCAAGGCAAGGACAAGATGAAGGCTCTTTTGGCTGCGAAGAAATCGCTTGTGCGGTGGGGCAGCCAAGTGTGCCTGTGTGCATAGGCACATTTAGTTTCTTATTCTTCTGTGTATGTAGCAAATTTAGGTCTTTCACGGTTTTCTTCATAGCTTGCCCATAACGGATGGCGGTAGAAGCAGTGGGGGAGTTCGTGGCTCATCGTCCTCATCCGCCGCTAAAAACCACCCAATGCGAGTTTTGCTGACCCGAAGTCGTCACATCCCCCACATTGCTTTTACCGCGTGT
>JALOAQ010000079.1 GCA_023228725.1 Bacteroidales bacterium
AACCATAAGAAAATGTTAGAAACAGGCTTAAAAATATTAATTTCAAAAATTTCATAACATAATAATTTTAGAAAACATCATTGCAATATACGAAAATTAAACAAAAAAGAATAATAAATTTTCAATATTATATCAACAGTTTATTATTTTATTATTTTCTTATTTTTTATAATTTTGCACTGTGAAAAATTTATTAAACAAACTTTTTAATTCCAATCCTAAGATAGAAGAATTGTTCTCTATTTTTGACAATGATAAAAACTCAAACTTATTAATAAAAGGTTTATCTGGTTCTTCAAAATCATTTTTATTTGCAAAACTTAGTCAAGTAAGTAAAACTCCGATTTGTGTTATTTTACCTGATAAAGAGAAGGCTTCATACTTTTATGATGATTTGAATAATATTATTGACAATAAAAATATTTTATTTTATCCTTCAGCATATAAACGCTCAATAGAGTATTTAAAAACCGACAAAACAAATATTGTATTAAAAACAGAAGTTTTAAATAAAATAATTTCAAACAAAAAGCCTTATACTATTATTACTTATCCTGGGGCTATAATCGAGAAAGTTGTTCCAAACAAAACTTTAACAAAAAACACTTTAGAAATTCATCAAGGCGAAAAAATTTCTATGGATTTTGTTATTGAGGTTTTAAATGAATATGGATTTTCGGCTGTTGATTTTGTTTACGAACCTGGCAATTTTTCTGTTAGGGGAAGTTTAATAGATATATTTTCTTTTGCTGAGGAATTTCCTTTTAGAATAGATTTTTTTGGCGATGAAATAGAAAGCATTAGATCTTTTGATCCACAAACTCAGCTTTCTACAAACAAACACAAGAAAATTAAAATAATACCAAACCTTCACGAACATTTTGAAGAAATAGAAAAAATTTCGTTTTTTGATTTTATAAGTAAAAATTGTAAATTTTGGATTTCTGAACCAGAATTAGTTTTGGATAAAATTGAAAAAACTTTTGTTGCTGCCGAAAAAAGATACGAGGAAATAGATGAGAACATTTTTGAAGATGAAGACAATTATATTTTAGAACCAAGCAAGAATTTACTAAAAGTTCAAGATTTTATTAATCAAATTAAAAATTTTCAATTAGTAGAAATTGCCTCACGTAGTGTTTTTGAAGCAAAAAAAGAATTTAATTTCAATACCGAACCACAACCTAAATTTGGAAAACAATTTAATATTTTAGCAGAAATTCTTCAAAATAACGAAACAAATGCTTACGAAACTTATGTGCTTAGTAATAATGAAAAACAATTATTAAGATTAAAAGATATTTTTATTGAACAAAAGCAAAATGTAAATTTTATACCGATTTTAAAAATTGTAAACCAAGGATTTATTATGCACGAAGCAAAAGTTTGTGTTTTTACAGATCACCAAATATTTGAAAGATACCACAGGTTTAGCAATAAAAAGCTTTCACATAAAGACAGTATTACAATTCAAGAACTAACAGCACTTAAGCCCGGAGATTATGTTGTACATATTGATAATGGAGTTGGAAAGTTTGGGGGTTTACAAAAAATTAATAATAATGGTAAAATACAAGAAGTTGTAAGCATTATATACGATAATAATGATATTCTTTATGTAAATATTCACTCTTTACACAGAATTTCGAAATATAGAGACAAAGATGATGAAGCCCCAAAAATTTATCGTTTAGGTTCCGGACATTGGAAACGTTTAAAGGAAAAAACTAAGAAAAACATAAAAGATATTGCAAAAGATTTAATACTTCTTTATGCAAAACGAAGAGAACAAAAAGGTTTTGCTTTTTCGCCAGATTCTTACTTACAACATCAATTAGAGTCGTCTTTTATGTACGAAGACACAGAAGACCAAAGTAAATCAAACGAACTTATAAAAGCAGATATGGAATCAGAAATTCCAATGGATAGATTGGTTTGCGGAGATGTTGGTTTTGGAAAAACAGAACTCGCTATTAGAGCTGCTTTTAAAGCAGTTAACGATAGTAAACAAGTGGCAGTATTAGTACCAACTACAATTTTAGCACTTCAACATTATCAAACTTTTAAAGAAAGACTTGCTGATATGCCTGTAAATGTTTCTTATATAAGCAGATTAAAATCTAATAAAGAAATAAAAGAAAATTTAGAAAAACTTGAAGAAGGCAAATTAGATATAATTATTGGCACACATAGACTACTAAATAAAGATGTGATTTTCAAGGACTTAGGTTTATTAATAATTGACGAAGAACAAAAGTTTGGCGTTTCTATGAAAGAAAAATTAAAAAACCTAAAAGTAAATGTTGATACGCTAACTCTGACAGCTACACCAATTCCCAGAACTTTACAATTTTCATTAATGGGTGCAAGAGATTTGTCTGTTATTAACACAGCACCACCAAACCGACAGCCGATAATTACAGAACTACATTCATTTAATAATGAAATTATCAAGGATGCAATTTATTACGAAGTAGGTAGAAATGGTCAGGTATTTTTCATAAATAATAGAATTCAAAATATTTTTGAAATACAAGCATTGGTAAACAAACTTTGTCCTGAAGTCAAAACCATTGTAGCTCATGGTCAGATGGAAGGGCAAAAATTAGAGAAAATTATTTTAAGTTTTGTACGTGGCGATTATGATGTTTTAATAAGTACAACTATTATTGAAAATGGAATTGATATTCCAAATGCAAATACAATAATTATAAACAATGCTAATAATTTCGGTTTAAGCGATTTGCATCAACTAAGAGGAAGAGTTGGACGAAGCAATAAAAAAGCTTTTTGTTATTTATTATCTCCTCCTTTGTCGGTACTAACACCGGAGGCACGCCGCCGTTTAAAAGCAATAGAGGAATATAGTGAATTAGGCTCAGGTATGAATATAGCCTTACAAGATTTGGATATTCGTGGTGCAGGAAATATTCTTGGAGCAGAGCAATCAGGTTTTATTGCTGATGTAGGTTTTGAAACGTATAATAAAATTTTAAACGAGGCTCTTAGAGAATTAAAGGATGCGAATTATGAAAACACATTTTCAGAAGAAAGTGAAAATACAGAAAACCAAGACTTAATTTCAATAAACCAAGATTGTCAAATTGAAACTGATTTGGATATTTTAATTCCTGACTTTTATGTAAGCTCAACTTCTGAAAGAATTAAGCTATACAAAGAATTAGACGAAATTAAAGACGAAAACTCATTAAATATTTTTAAAGAAAACTTAAAAGATAGATTTGGTAAAATTCCAAAAGAAACTGAAAGAATTTTTGAATTAGTTAAACTAAAATGGCTTGCAATAGAAATAGGTTTTCATAAAATAGTAATAAGAAATAACACTTTAATAGCATATTTTCCAATAAATCAACAATCAAATTATTATGCTTCTTCAAAATTCTCAAAAGTTTTAAATTACGTTCAAAATAATCCCAAAAATTTGCAGATTAAAGAAATTAATGAAAAACTAAGCCTAAAAGTATTTAATGTTAAGAACTTAGAAGATATTTATAAAGTTTTAAATGGAATTTTTGAAATAATTTATGAAAAACACATTTAGTTTTTTTTTAAAATATTTGCAGTGTTAAAAAAAATATATTCCTTTGTAAAAGGTTTTAAAAATATTAAGACTTAAAAATTTTTGAAAGAAGCTTTAATTTATGGTTTATAGTAGTATTGTTTTTCTATTATATTTTTTGCCAATATTTTTGGTTATTTATTATTTAATAGACAAAAAATATAAAAACATATTTATACTAATTTCCAGCATATTTTTTTATAGTTGGGGAGCACCAAAATTCATTTTTGTTATTCTTGGAACCACTTTTTTAGACTTTCATTTAGTCAAATGGATGTCAAATATGAAAAACGATTTAAACCGGAAATTAATGCTAACATTATCTGTTTCTATAAATTTTGGTTTATTGTTTTATTTTAAATATTCCAACTTTTTTATAGAAAATGTAAATGCAGTTTTATCAATTTTTGGCGGACAAAATATTCAGTGGACAAAACTTGTTTTACCAATAGGAATTTCGTTTTACACATTTGAAACCATTACCTATGTAGTTGATGTTTACAGGCGTGTGCATAAACCTTTAGATAAATTTTGGGATTATCAATTATATATTATTCTTTTTCCAAAATTAATTGCTGGTCCCATTATTCGTTATCACGACTTAGCTGACCAAATTACCGACAGAAGTCATAATGATACCTTAGATAATAAACTAACAGGCTTTTACAGATTTATTTTAGGTTTAGCAAAGAAAGTGCTGATAGCCAACCATATGGGAGCACAAGCCGATGCAATATTTGCCTTAGATTATGCAAACTTAGACACTTATACTGCTTGGATAGGAATTTTGGCATATACTTTTCAAATTTATTTTGATTTTTCTGGTTATTCAGATATGGCAATAGGAATTGCTAAAATGATAGGATTTAAGTTTCCTGAAAACTTTGATAATCCCTATACTTCGCGTAGTATAACAGAATTTTGGAGAAGATGGCATATAACTTTAGGAGCTTGGATGCGCAACTATCTTTACATTCCTTTGGGTGGAAATAGAGTTTCCAAAAGAAGATTATATTTTAATCTTTGGCTTGTGTTTTTAGCTTCAGGATTGTGGCACGGAGCTTCTTGGGGATTTGTCATCTGGGGAGCTTACCACGGTTTGTTTTTAATTTTGGAAAGAAGTTTTTTATTGAAATTCTTAAATAAAATTGGTAAACTTCCAAGCACTTTATTCACTTTTCTTGTTGTGGTAATTGGTTGGGTATTTTTTAGACTAGAACATTTTAAAGAGGCTATTGCATACTTAAAAAGAATGTTTGCTTTTGATTTCAAACAAGATTATTATAATATTTACAACTCTCCGTTTAGTTTAGACTTAGAGTTTTATGTTTATTTTACAATAGCAATATTTTTTGCATTTTTTACTTATTTCAAACTTGGGCAAAAAATTCAAAATGCTGTATATTTTAATGACTACACACTAAAAAGACATTATACATTAACATTTACCTCAATAGTTCTTCTAATTATATGCATTAGCGCGCTCTCTGCCACAGGTTTTAATCCATTTATTTATTTTAGATTTTAAATTATGGAAAATAAAGTAAAACAAATATTATTAATAAGTATTTTACTAATACTAATATTTCCATTTTTACAAGCAAGTTTTTTATTTTTTAAAGAAAGAGACTTAGGCGGAGCTATTGAGGAGGTTGAACGAGAAAGGTTTAGAATAGAAAATTGGTTTAACACTTCTTTTCAAAAAAACAAAGAGCTTTATTTAAACTCAAATTTTGGATTTAGAAAAACTTTTATTCGCGTACATAATCAAATAGATTTTAACTTGTTTAAAAAATCAAATGCTAAAGGAGTAGTTATTGGCAAAGACAATTATTTATATGAATACGATTATATATCAGCATATTACGGAGTTGACTTTCTTGGTTACGAGAGAATAGAAGATAGAATTATAAGATTAAAAATAATACAAGACAGTTTGCAATCTTGGGGTAAAAACCTTATAGTAATTTTTGCACCAAGCAAAGCAAATTTTTTTCCTGAATATATTCCTGATAGATTTAAAATCACGAAATCTACAACTAATTACGAAGTATTTTCTGATAAAGTTAAAGAATATCAAATAAATCACATTGATTTCAATAAATATTATAAAGAAAATAAAAATAAAACCGAATATCCTCTATACCCACAATATGGAATACATTGGAGTGATTATGGGTCTTGTTTATCTGCCGATTCTATAATTAGATATATTGAAAAGTTGCAAAATATTGATATGCCTAATTTTAAAATTATAGATTATAATTATACAAAGCCCAATAGTAGGGATTTTGATATTTTGGATGGTTTGAATATATTTTCTAAATTAAAAACTTACCAATTAGCTTATCCTGTTATTGAATATGAAGATGATAAAGGAAAAGTAAAACCATCCTCAATAGTTATTTCAGATAGTTTTTACTGGGGTATGTTTGAATTTGATTTAATAACAAAAGCTTTTTCGAGAAACGATTTTTGGTATTATAATTACGAGGTATTTTTAGCAAATTATGGTGGTAAATATTATAGGTTTGATTATAATTTAAAGAAAGAAATTGAAAATACCGATTTATTTATTATTATGGGTACTGAACCAAGTTTAAAGGATCTCGGCTGGGGAATTATTGACCAGCTTTATGATGTTATAACTGAAAAGCCAACTATACAAAGTTCTGAATATTTTTTAAGAGAAAAACACATTAGAGATAATATAAAAAGTTATCCGGAATGGGAAGCAGTTATAGAAAAACAAGCTATAGAAAATAATATAAGTTTAGATTCCGCTATAACTAATTATATTATTTGGCTGATAGAAAACGGGGAATAAAGTTGAAAGTCCGGAAAGTCGAAAGGCTGTAAAGTCGAAAGGCTGTAAAGTTGAAAGTCTGAAAAGTCGAAAGAGGCTTCTTCGTTTTTCGCTACGCTCAAAAAAAAGATTTAATAAAACTTAGCTTCTCTTCCATTTTCAAATTACCATCTATCCATATTATTTTTGCTCCATCTTTTTCCATTTTTCTAAACCAAGTCATTTGTCTTTTCGAAAATTGATGAATAGCTGTATTTAGTTTAGTAAAAAGCTCTGCATAAGTAATTTTTCCTTTTAAATACCAAGATAAAAATTTATATTCCAAACCATAATACTCTAAATCATCATGCGAAACCCCTGAGTCCAAAAGAGATTGTGCTTCGGCTATCATTCCATTTTCTAAACGAAATTTAAGCCTTTCTGTAATTCTTGACCGCCTTTGTTCTCTATCAAAATAAACTCCAAAAATTATCGGTTTGATTTCAGGGTAATTTTCTCCTAACACTTCATTTCTTGAATAATATTCTGCAATTTCAATTGCCCTAACTGCCCTTTTTATGGTATCTAAATCACTACGATTATGTAAATCTTTGTATTTTCTTAGAATTTGCTCAAGCTCTTCTATTGTTTTATCTTTTAAAGCAATTCGTAATTTTTCGTTGATAGGAACTTTTACTAATTCGTAATTATTCAAAACTGCATTTATATACAAACCTGTCCCCCCACAGAGAATTGGAGTCAAGTTTTTCTCAGTTAATTCATTATAAACTTTAAAGAAATCTCTCTTATACTCATACACATTGTATTTATATCCTGGTTCACAAATATCAATTAAATGATAAGGAATTTTACTCCCTTTAACTTCATAATCTTCCAAATCCTTACCTGTACCTATATCCATTTTTTTATAAATTTGCCTACTATCAGCACTAATAATTTCAGTTTTTAAATCATAGGCTAAGTTTGCGGCTAACGAAGTTTTACTTCCTGCTGTTGCTCCAGTAATTACAATAAGATTATAAGTTTTTAACATTTTAAATTAAGCTTTATACAAGTTTTAGATAATCTTAAAATTTTAATGCGAAGATACAATCTTTTAGTTATAAACTGATTAATATAAAAATAAACTTTTAATTATTGCGTTTTGCTTACTCTCAATAAACGTGTGAGCGAGCATAGTAGCTATTGGCAAAATTAAAAAACTATTAAATTCTGTAAAATACTAAAAATTGACTATTTTTGCAATTCTTTTATAAAAAAATGAAAAGTCAAGAAATAATAAAAAGAGCAATAAAAATTTTACTTAATCCTATTACCGGCTGGCAAGAAAACCAAGTCAAAGAGTTTAGCTATAGGAATTTAATTAACCCTATTTTTATAATTACTTTGATAATATTATTTTCATCAAGGTTAGTTGGAAATACAATTTCTAAATTTGCCACAATAGATTTTATTTACATTCTTTCTTTTTCATTTGCGATGCTGATTGTGGATATAATTTATTTTTTTCTTCTAATAACTATATTAAATTCACTTTCCCCGTATTACAATATAAGTGCAGGGAAAAATAAGATTTCTTTTTTTATTTACACTTGTTTATTACCTTTTTATTTTTCTATTATAATTTACAATTTATTCCCTGCTTTATACTTTATAAATATAATAATAATTTATTCTTTTCTTGTGTTTTATTGGGGTTTAAAAAATTATTTACAAGTTAAACACAAAGATGCTTTGATTATATTTATTTCATTTTCATTAATAATCTTAGGTTCTTACTTAGTTTTAAACTTTCTTTTTGTTCGTCCTTTTTTCGATTTTATATTTTAATTTATGAGTGCAAAAATTTCCACATTTAAAAATAAAAAAGCTTACTATCAATATGAATTTATTGAAAAGTTTATTGCCGGTATTGTGTTGTTAGGAACAGAAATAAAATCAATTCGTGATGGAAAAATTAACTTTACCGATTCTTATTGTGTTTTTCGTAATGGCGAGTTATGGGTTACAGGAATTCATATTGCTGAATATATTTTAGGCACTTGTAATAATCACGAGGCACGTAGAGATAGAAAATTATTATTAAACAGACGTGAATTAAATAAACTTCAAAAAAAAGTAAGTGAAAAAGGCTTTACAATCATTCCTATTAGCATGATTTTAAATGAAAAAGGTTTAGCAAAATTAGAAATTGCTTTGGCCCGAGGAAAAAAGCTTCATGATAAACGTGAAGATTTAAAAGCCAAAGATTCAAAGCGAGATATGGACAGATATAATAAATTTTAGTTATGTTTAAATATATTATTTTATTTTCAATTTTATCTTATTTAATTGGTTCATTTAGTTCAGCTGTTTGGTTTGGTCGCTGGTTTTGGAATACAGATGTAAGAAATTTTGGAAGTAAAAATGCAGGTGCAACAAATACTTTTCGGGTGTTAGGAGCAAAAGCTGGTATAATAGTTTTTATTACAGATGTTTTAAAAAGTTTTTCAGCTATACAGCTTATTCATTTTGTGCCGGAAATTTCAAAAAACAGTGAATTATATTTTCAAATCATGATTCTTTTTGGTGGCCTTGCCATAATTGGGCATATTTTTCCAATTTTTTCACAATTTAAAGGCGGAAAAGGTGTTGCTTCTATGTTAGGTTTTATTATTGCTATTCATCCATTGGCTGCAGCAATCACATTTGGAGTATTTTTAATAGTATTTCTTATAAGTCGTATTGTTTCAGTTTCATCACTATCGGCAGCATTATTATTTCCGCTTATAATTTATATTTTAGAAAAAGGCGATTCATTAACTTTAAATATTTTTTCTTTAATTGCCACCTGTTTAATTCTTATAACACATAAAAAAAATATTAAAAGATTGTTAAAAGGCGAGGAAAAGCCCTTGAATTTCTCCAAAAAGGCTTAGTTTTGCCGAAAAACATTATAAAATGAAAACTTTTTTAAATTATTTAACATTCTTAATTGCTTTAATAAGCATTATTTCATGTAATTCAGTAGATAAAAAAATGGAAACACAAAAACAAACTACAAAAGCAATAGACCTTGCAGATTTAGATACTACAATTAGTCCGGCTGAAAATTTTTATCAATATGCCACAGGTGGTTGGCAAAAAAACAATCCATTACCTGACGAAGAATCAAGATTTGGCTCTTTTGATTTATTGGCAAAAGAAACCAACCAAAAAGTAAATGACATAATTATAGGTTTAACAAAACAAGAAAATAAAGAAAATAGTATTGAATGGAAAATTGCGACTTTCTATAATTTAGGAATGGACAGCGTAAAATTAGATAAAGACGGAATAAAACCCATTGAAGATTATCTAAATAAAATTGAAGCAATTTCGACCAAAGATGAAGTTTTGCAATGTATTGCCAATTTTCACCAATTAGGAATTTCAAGTTCTTTTTCAATTTTTGGCTCTGCTGATAGAGAAAATAGCGAAATGGAAATTGCTTATTTATATCAAGGTGGATTAGGTTTGCCAAACAGAGATTATTATATTTCAGAAGATGCAAGATCAATTGAAATTAGAAATGAATACAAAAAACATATTGATAGATTATTTAATTTATTTGAAATTAATAATTCTGAATCCAAAAATATTTCAGAAATAATATTTGCTTTTGAGTACAAACTTGCAAACCACTCAATGACAAATTTAGAATTAAGGGATCCATATTCAACAACTAATAGGTTAAATACCGCTGAACTGAAAGCACTTTCTCCGGATTTTGATTTTGAAAAATACTTCACATATATAAATCTTGCCGAACAAAAAGTAGTTAATATTAGTCAGCCTAAATTTTTTGCAGAATTTAACAATATTTTTAAAACCACAGATATTGAGACTTGGAAAATATATTTAAAATGGAATTTAATTAGAGCTTCTTCACCATATTTAAGTACAGAAATAGCCGATGCTTCTTGGGAATTTTACGGTAAATTTTTAACAGGTGCATTAGTACAGCAAGAAACTTGGCGTAAAGTTGTTAATAAAACTAATTCAAGCATGGGCGAAGCAATTGGTCAAATTTTTGTAAAAGAATATTTTCCGCCAGAAGCAAAACAAAGAATGGAAGTTTTAGTTGAAAATTTAAGAGTTGCTTTTGCTAAAAGAATTGAAAAACTCGACTGGATGAGCGATGTTACAAAAGTACAAGCTAAAGAAAAATTAGCAGCAATAAATGTAAAAATTGGTTATCCAAACAAATGGAAAGATTTTTCTAAATTAGAAATCAAGAATGATTATTATTTTTCAAATATTTTACGCGCCAACAAGTTTGAGTTTGAAGATATGATTTCCAAAATAGGCAAAGCTGTTGATAAAGAGCAGTGGTTTATGAATCCACAAACTGTAAATGCCTATTATAGTGCAAGTATGAACGAAATATGTTTTCCTGCAGGAATTTTGCAAGCTCCATTTTTTTATTTAGATGCAGACGATGCAGTTAATTACGGAGCTATAGGCGTTGTTATCGGGCATGAGATGACGCATGGTTTTGATGATAAAGGAAGAGCTTACGACAAAGATGGAAATCTCAAAGATTGGTGGACAGAAGAAGACGCTAAACGCTTTGATGAGAAATCAAAAGTTTTAGTAGAGCGTTTTAATAATATTGATGTTTTGCCTGACTTAAAAGCAGATGGTAAATTATCTTTAGGAGAAAACATTGCTGATTATGGAGGTTTAAAAATATCTTACGATGCTTTAATGATAGCTTTAGATGGCAAAACACCTGAAAACATTGATGGATTTACTGCACAACAAAGATTTTACTTATCTTATGCAAAAATTTGGGGACAAAATATTCGAACAACAGAAATTCGCAGAAGAACAAAAGAAGACGTTCACTCTCTTGGCGAATGGCGAGTAAACGGACAAGTTCCGGGAATAAAAGAATTTCATGAAGCTTTTGGTGTAAAACCCGGCGATAAAATGTATCTACCTCCTGAAAAATGGGCAAGTATTTGGTAAAAATTGTTAAAATTTATTAACACTTAAACAATTACTATTACACAATCATAAGTTTTTACAATTCTGAAAAACTTTTTTTAACATACAAAATCTAATCAGTATTTGTGTATTATAATTTAGAATTATAAAAAGTTTAAGCTTAACAAATCAATCACTAACACCATTATTCAAAAAGAAAATTGTATTCATGTTACTAGAATATCCTAAATAAATCTTTAAAAAATTTAATAAACATAGGGATAATTACCCTTTTTATTACTTTATTACCAAACTAAGTAGTTAATTCTATTAATAATTTCATATTATTGTTATAAAACTATATTATATTTGCAAACAGAAAACAAATAAGAATTATTTTTGTTTTTATTTAGATTTAGATATGTATGACGTAGCCATCAAGGAAATTAGTTTAGTTATGAAACATATATTTTTAAGGCAACGAGAATATAATTTTCACGTTTATTATTTTAGAATATTATAATATTTTTGATATGAAGAAAACTATAATCCTGAGTATTTTTATTTTTATTAGCTTATTTTCATTAAAAGTTCAGTCTCAAGTAACTGTTACTGTTGGTACGGGAACTATACAAGCACAGTATAATCCTGTTCGCACATTTTGGGGCTATAATTATACTCAACAAATTTATACAGCAACAGAAATATCAGCTGCTGGCGCGGCTCCAGGTATGCAAATAAACGCAATTAGATTTTATTGGGAAGGAGTTGGAACAATTGCAAACACAGATATTTGGACTGTTTTTATGGGAGAAGTTGCTCAATCTAATTTCACATCTACTAGCAATTGGGTGCCTTTTTCCTCACTTACAGAAGTTTATACAGGTAATATTAGTTTGCCAGCTTCGGCAGGTTGGTTTACAATTACACTAACAAATCCTGTTATATGGAATGGCAGTAATATTGTTGTTGCTATAGATGAAAACGTTTCTGGCTATGGTCCATCAGAAACAAGATGGAGAGGCTCTAGTACGCCTGATAACAAATCTATTTATTATTACAGCGATGGCACTAATCCTGATCCTTCTTCTCCACCTACAGCAAGCGGTACTACAACAACTCGTCCAAATATACAGTTTGAAATGACTTCACTCGACCCTTGTGTAGGCGAACCTGAACCTGGTACTGCAAGCATTAGCGATGCTGTTGGTTGTGTTGGAGCAAATTTTACGCTTAGCTCTACAGACGCAACAATTGGTGCCGGCATTACTTATCATTGGCAAACTTCATCTGACCCCGATGGTCCATGGACAGATATTCCTGCTCCTAATGGAACAAATTTAACTTGTGTTACAAGCACAACTACAGACGCGTATTACAGGTTAAGAATTCATTGTGCGAACTCAGGATTATGGGGGACTTCAAATGTTGTATCATACTCAACAGAAGGTGATGCTTGCTTGTGTGGTAACTATCCTGCAATTTACGCAAGTTCAACTGCAGACGAGGATATTTCTAATGTAACAATAGGCTCATGGTCTAATAGCTCTACTTGTTCAACCATAGCTCCTGGCCTAGGTTCTATTCAAAACAGATATAGTAATTATGTTGGCGAAATTGCTGGACCTATAGTTATGCAAGGGGAAACCGTTAATTTCAGTTTAACTCAAACTAGCTGTGGCTCAGGCTCATACAATAATGGTTTTCAATTATATATTGATTGGAATATGGATGGAGATTTTCAAGATGCAGGAGAACAAGTTTATAATCAACCTACAGCTAGCTCAGGCAATCATACAAAAACTGGAACTTTTACTGTGCCTATGACTGCAACTCCTGGCACAACAAGAATGCGTGTAGTTGTAACAGAAACTACATTCCCTACTGGTACAAACTATGCCCACACAGCATACTCGTGGGGAGAAACAGAAGACTATTGTATAACTATTGTCGCTGCTGAAGATTGCGATGGTATGCCTATAGCAGGAACAGCTATGCCTGCTACTCAGATAATACCTAGTGGTGGTACAGCAAGTTTAAATTTATCAGGAAATACTGTAGCAGCTGGACTATCGTATCAATGGCAGAGGTCAACATCCCAATCAGGTCCTTTTACTAATATTGTTGGGGCAAACACACAAAATTATACTACTGGCGCTTTAACAAGTTCATATTATTATCGTTGTATACTTACTTGTGTTGCTACAGGCGATGCTGCAACATCTTCTGTTGCTTTTGTTGAAGTAGTTGCTGCCTTTAACATGTCTAATACAACAATAACAACTTGTGGCTCAATCTTTTATGATGCTGGGGGACCCACAGGAACTTATGACCCTAATTCAAATATTACTCTTACTATAATGCCTGAGATTCCAGGTACTTTTGTTGAAGTTACTTTTAATAGTTTTGCTATTGAAAATAGCTACG
>JALOAQ010000085.1 GCA_023228725.1 Bacteroidales bacterium
GTGGCCTTTTTTTTGTTTAAATTATTTTAGTTTTTAGTACATTTTCGAGCATTGAACCCAGCGAATTGCGAAAATCCCTTTTAACTTTATAAACTTTTAACGCCTTTTTTGAGCGGAACGAAATTCGAAAATCCATAATCCGTGTAAATTAGTGTATGTCCAACTTCGAGCATTGAGCGAAGCGAAATGCGAGAAGCCAAATTCGTGTAAATTCGTGTAATTAGTGGTTGTTTATCTTCGAGTTTTGAGCGAAGCGAAAAACGAGAAGACATAATCAGTGTAAATTAGTGCATGCCCACCTTCGAGCATTGAGCTCAGCGAAATGCGAGAAGCCTTTTTAAAGTTTCTGAATTTCTTTTATTCTTTCAAAAATCGGTGGGTGTGAATAACTAATAAAAACAACCAAAGGATGAGGAGTGAGATTACTCATATTGTGAGAACTAAGTTTTTTTAGAGCAGAAATCAAATCTTTTCCTAAACCATGTTTTGTAGCGAAATTATCTGCCTGGTATTCTGCCTTTCTACTAAAAATTGAGGAAATCACACCTAAAATTTCTGTAATTGGTGTGTAAATTATCGAAAAAGCTAAAATTGCAATATGAAAACTTGCTTTTTCTAAACCTAAGGCTTGAGAAAGCAAATCGCTACCAGCAAAAAGTCCAAAAATATAAAGCATAATACCCATTTCAAAAATGCCTGAAATCAATGATTTATAAATATGTTTGTGTTTATAATGTCCAATTTCGTGAGCTAAAACTGCTAAAATTTCTTCATTTGTCATTTCACTTATTAAAGTGTCGTACAAAACTATTCTCTTTTTGGGACCCATGCCACTGAAATATGCATTTGCTTTACTTGAACGTTTTGACCCATCAATTACAAAAATCTTTGAAATATTAAATCCTGTTTTTTTACCAAACTCCATAATCATAGTTTTAAGTTCTCCGTCTTCAAGTGGTGTTTGTTTATTGAATAAAGGAACAATCAAAACTGAATAAAACAGATTCATAAACAAGGAAAAAGCAACGATTACCAACCAAGTATAAAGCCAAAAGTTTTTTGGATCTAAATTATAAATCCATAAAATCAAAGAAAATAAACCTATGCCTAAAATTCCTGTAAGCAAATAACTTTTTAATTTATCAATTATATATAGCTTAACACTGGTTTTATTAAATCCATATTTATTTTCAATTACAAATGTGTCGTAAACATCAAATGGTGTGCTTAAAATATCCATTGCAAAAAAGATAATTCCAAAAAATATCAAAGGTTTTAAGATAAAATGTTCTGAAATTTGTCCTGCAAGCCCGTCAACAAAAGCAAAACCATTAAAAATTAGCATGGCGCTGATTAAAATAAAACTAAAACTCGATGTAAGTATTCCAAAACGGTAATTTTCTAATTTGTAATTTTGTTGCTTTTTATATTTTTCTTTATCATAAATATCGCTTAAAATCTCCGGTATAGGCTTATTAAACCATGAAGCGTTCAAATATCCAAGAATTTGATCCCAAAAAAAACCAAAAACTACAATTGTTAGAATAATTGCATATAAAATTTTTGCTGTCATATTTTTTAATTAACTAATTCATATAATTCGTAAGTGTTTAAAATCTGAATATGCTTTGCTTGTGCAGAAATTATGCCTTCATTGTGCATCTCTCTAATTGCTCTTGCTAAAGCAGGACGAGAAACTCCAAATAAATCAGCCATTTTTTCTTGTGAAATTGGCAAAATTACAGAGTTAGAGTTTTCGTTTTTTGCTAAATTCATAATATAATATGCAAATTTAGCTTTTATATTTTTAAATGATAAAAATTTTAGTTTTTCTGACAAAAATTGAGCTCTGCCCGAAATAATATTAACGAAATTTAAAAGAAAATCATCATCTAATTTCATCATTTTAATAATTTCTGATTTGGGAATTTTTATAATAGTGGACTCTGTTTCAGAGATAATATTTACAGGATATTTGTTGTTATTGCCAAAAATAAAAGCTGTAGCTAATGGTTTTGGTGGATATAATTCTTCAATAATTAAAGCCTTTCCCGAAATATCATTCATTACACCATGAACTGTGCCGGAAACAACAATCATTAAATGCTCAACAACTTCATCTTGATAGGAAATAATTTCCTTGGGCTTATATTTTTTTGTTTGAAAAAAAATATTGCCTAAAAGCTTGTCAATATCTTCTTGTTTGATGCCTATGAATAAAGGACATTTATTTATTATCTCTTTCATTGTAGTAATTATGTACTAAATTAACTTTATTTTTCATTTTGTAATAAAAGTTACAAATTAAGTAAAAAATTCTGAATATTTTTGCATTAGAATTTAAAATCTAACAAATTATGATACGCGAAGTTGTAAAAATAGATGAAGAATTATGTAACGGATGTGGAATTTGCATTCCAAACTGTCATGAAGGAGCACTTCAGATAATTGACGGTAAAGCTCGTTTGATTAGTGATTTTATGTGTGATGGGCTTGGAGCTTGCATAGGTCATTGTCCGCTTGGAGCTATTTCTATCGAAAAAAGACCTGCAGTTCCTTATGACGAAATTGCTGTTATTAAAGACATGCTTACTAAAGGAAAAAATGTTGTGATTGCACATTTAAAGCATTTACGTGATCATAATGAGAACGAATGGTTTTCTCAGGCAATGAATTGGATGGAAGATAATAAAGAAAGTTTAACTTTTAATTTAGAAGAAGTTAAACAAGAAGTTCATAAAGCATTTGCTCAAAAGTCAAGTGCTTCGGCTTGTGGATGCTCGGGAATAGAAGAGAAAACTATTCAAAAACCTGAACCTGAAAATAATTTGCAAGAAGGTTTTGATTCCCCCTCAACTTTAACGCATTGGCCTGTACAAATGCACTTAATTAATCCTGAGGCAAATTATTATAGAGGAAAAGATTTGCTCTTGGCTGCAGATTGTGTGGCTTTTAGTATGGGAAATTTTCATTCAAAATTATTAAAAGCTAAAAGCTTAGCAATTCTTTGTCCAAAATTAGACCATAATCAAAATGTGTATGTGGATAAAATGATTTCTTTGATAGATAATGCACAAGTTAATACAATTACTGTTGCAATGATGGAAGTGCCTTGTTGTGGTGGTTTGTTGCGTTTTGTTAAAGAGGCTCAGGCAGTAGCAAAAAGAAAAGTTCCTGTAAAAGCAATAATTATATCAATTTCGGGTGAGATTATTGCCGAAGAATGGATTTAGAAATAAAATAAACTTAAATAAAAAATTATTAATTAAAATTTATAAAATTATGTCAATGTTTTGTTATCAATGTCAAGAAGCAGCTAAAGGAACAGGCTGTACAATCAAAGGTGTTTGTGGAAAAACTGATGAAGTTGCGAACATTCAAGATTTATTAATTTATGTAACCAAAGGTGTTTCAGTATTTTCGCAATTAGCACGCGAAAAAGGTGTTGAAAATGATGCTGTAAATCAATTTGTATTTGATGCATTATTTACTACAATTACTAATGCTAACTTTGATTATGACGCAATTATTGCAAAAGTTAGAAATGGTTTAAAACTACGCGAAGAAATTAAAAATCAGTTTGTAAATGCAGGTGGTCAAATTCCTCAAAATTTACATAATTCTGCAATTTGGACAGCTGATTCTGTTGAAGAATTTGAAAGAAAAGCAAAAGTTATAGGTGTTTTATCTACTGAAAACGAAGATATTCGTTCTTTAAGAGAGCTTTTAACTTATGGTTTAAAAGGTATGGCAGCTTATGCAGAACATGCTTTTAATCTTGGACATGAAAATAAAGAAATCTATGCTTTTATGCAAAGAGCTTTAGTTGCTACTACTGAAGAAAAATCTGCTGACGATTTAGTAGCTTTAGTTTTAGAATGTGGAAAATTTGGAGTTGATGTAATGGCTCTTTTAGACAAAGCTAATACAAGCACTTACGGAAACCCAGAAATTACTGAAGTAAATATAGGTGTTCGTAACAATCCTGGAATTTTAATCTCAGGTCACGATTTAAAAGACCTTGAAGAATTATTGCAACAAACAGAAGGTAGCGGTATTGATATCTACACTCATAGTGAGATGTTGCCGGCTCATTATTATCCGGCTTTTAAAAAGTATTCTCATTTTGCAGGAAACTATGGTAATGCTTGGTGGAAACAAAGAGACGAGTTTGAAACATTTAATGGACCAATTTTATTTACTACTAACTGTATAGTTCCACCACTTGATAAAGCAACTTATACAGATAGAATTTACACAACAGGAGCTTCAGGTTTAGCAGGAGCAAAACATATTCCTGCTCGCGTAGAAGGTAAACAAAAAGATTTTTCTGAAATTATTGAGCATGCTAAAAAATGTAAAGCTCCAACAGAAATAGAAAATGGTAAAATTGTTGGTGGTTTTGCTCATAATCAAGTTATTGCTTTAGCAGATAAAGTTGTTGACGCTGTAAAAACTGGTGCAATTCGTAAATTTTTCGTAATGGCAGGTTGTGATGGAAGAATGAAATCTCGCGAATATTATACTGAGTTTGCTGCTAAGTTACCAAAAGATACTGTTATTTTAACTGCAGGTTGTGCAAAATATCGTTATAATAAATTAGAATTAGGTGATATTGGTGGAATACCAAGAGTTTTGGATGCAGGACAATGTAACGATTCTTATTCTTTAGCAGTAATTGCTCTAACTTTAAAAGATGTGTTTGGTTTAGATAATATTAACGATCTTCCAATAGCATATAATATTGCTTGGTACGAGCAAAAAGCGGTAATAGTATTGTTGGCTCTTCTTTATTTAGGTGTGAAAAATATTCATTTAGGCCCAACATTGCCAGCTTTCTTATCGCCAAATGTGGCTAAAGTTTTAGTCGAAAATTTTGGAATAGCAGGAATTAATACTGTTGATGAAGATATGAAAATGTTCTTAAATTAAAAATTATTAAAATCCTGCTACGGCAGGATTTTTTTTGAACTTTTTGCTTATTTATTATTTTAAAATTAAATATTAAAGAATATTTATTAAAACATTTATAAAATAGATTATATCATCCTTATATTTTTGTTAAGTTTGTATCTTTATAAAAATAGAACAAGTTGATGTATTTAAAAAACTTATCATTAATCAATTTTAAAAACTTTGAAAGTTTTGATTTTCAAGCTTGTGCTAAAATAAACTGCTTGATTGGAGATAACGGAATTGGTAAAACCAATTTATTGGACAGCATACATTATTTATCGTTTTGCAAGAGCTTTTTAAACCTTTCGGATAGACAAAATATAAAAACAGGTGAAGATTTTTTTGTAATTAAAGGTGAATTTATGCTTAATGATAATGTTGAAAATATTTATTGTGGAGTGCAGAAAGATAAGCGGAAATCTTTCCGTAGAAATGCTGTAGAATATCAAAAACTTTCTGAACATATTGGCTTACTGCCTGTTGTATATTCTACTCCTTATGATTCAGATTTGATTCATTTAGGAAGTGATATTAGGCGAAAGTTTGCAGATGCTATAATTTCTCAGTTTGATAAATCATATTTACATAATCTTATAAACTATAATAAAGCTCTTGAACAGAGGAATATTTTATTGAAAAATAAATTTTCTTCAAAAAGAATTGATCCTGAAGAAATTGAAATTTGGGATTTTAAACTTTCTGAAAATGCAGAAAAAATTTATGAACTTAGAAAAAATTTCGCTGAAGAGCTAATTCCTATTTTTCAAAAATATTACAGATTAATTTCTGATAACAAAGAAAAAGTAGAATTGATTTATTCTTCACAACTTCATAAAAATAATTTATATGATAGTTTAAGGAAAAATTTAGAAAGAGATTTATTTTTAGGCTATACATCTTATGGCACTCATAGAGATGATTTTGATTTTTTAATAGAAAACCAAGCTATAAAAAAATATGGTTCCCAAGGTCAACAAAAAACCTTTGTTATAAGTTTAAAATTTGCATGGTTTGAATATATTAAAAGTAAATTAAATATGCCAGCAATTTTACTTTTAGATGATATATTTGACAAATTAGATAAAAAAAGAGTTAAAGTAATAACGCAATTGGTAGCAGAAAATGGATTTGGACAAATTTTTATTACTGATACAAGTTATTCAAGAATGCCGGATATTTTAAAAGATTTGAATATTAATTATAAAATATTAAATTTGTCAACAAATGAAATTATTACTAACTGATAATTATTTTTTATGAAACGAGTATTATTTTTATTATTAGCCTTAGTTTTTGCTTTTTCAACAAGTTTGTTTTCACAAAATTTAGAAGCAAAAAACAGCAAAATGATTGTAGGAAAATGGAAAGTTGATTCTTTAGACATTGGTGATTTTCAATTATCACCTCAGTATGAATATATATTAAAAGAAAAACTTCCGCAGATAATTGAATCTACAGAAGTGCATTTTTATCCAAATAAAAAGTATTTTAAAAAAGGCCTTGAAGGTACAATTGAAGGGAAATGGAGCGTTTCTAAAGATGGACAATTTGTTAGTGTGAAGACAAAGGGAAAAGATAAAGAAGATAAAACCAAAATTATTAGTCTTACAGAAGATAAGCTAATTATTGCACCTGAAGACCCAAATGCTGCAAATTCAAAAGTTTATTTGTATAAAGTGAAGTGAAAATTGCTTATTTTAGTTTGCTAAACTAAAATTAAGAAATTAAAATTTAAAAATGGAATTAAAAATTGCCATAGATTTTGATGGTACCATTGTGGAACACAAATATCCTGAAATAGGAAATGTTATCCCGGGTTCTTTTGAAGTTTTACGTGAACTTCAAGCTCAGGGACATAAATTAATTTTGTGGACAGTGAGAGATGGTATAGATTTGCAAAATGCTGTTGATTTTTGTCTTGAAAATGGTGTGATTTTTTGGGCAATAAATGAAAGTTATCCAAACGAAGAGTTTAATAAGTATATTAGTAGAAAAGTAGATGTTGATATCTTTATTGACGATAGAAATATTGGAGGTTTTCTAGGATGGCAAAAAATTAGAGAAATTCTTATCCCAGACTCGCCTCACATTGTAAAACTTGAAGAACCAAAAGTAAAGAAAAAAACATCGTTTTGGAAACGAAAATCTAAAAAATAGACAATAAGACTTTATGATAATAAAAAATATAATATTTGATTTAGGAAATGTTATTTTAAATATTGACATAAATAAAAGCGAAATAGAATTTAAAAAGCATGGTTTAGAAAATTTTGATCAACTTTATAGTCTTGTTAGTCAAACAAAAATTTTCGATTATTTAGAAACAGGAAAAATTAGTCCACAAGAATTTTATTCCCAACTTAGACAAATATCAAATACAAATTTAACTGACGATATAATAAAAACTTGTTGGAATGCACTTATATTAGATTTTCCTGCAAAACGAATTGAATTTTTATTAAATCTAAGAAAAAAACACAAAATATTTTTATTGAGCAATACAAACCAAATTCATTATGAATATTATAATTCTATTTTTAAAAAAGAATTTGGCTTTAAATCTTTAGACTCTATTTTTGAAAAAGCTTATTATTCCCACCAAATAGGATATAGAAAACCTGATTTTAAGGCTTTTGAATTTGTATTAAAAAATTCTCAACTTGAACCAAAAGAAACAATATTTATTGATGATAATAAGGAAAATATAGAAGTGGCAAATCAAATTGGAATAAAAACTTTGTGCTTAGAAAACAATAACTTAGAATTTTTAAATTTATATGATTATTTGTAGGAGTGTTTTGTTAAAAACTTGAGTAAAGATTTAATCCACTCCTTACTTCCACCATTTAATTTTGTCGATTTTTCCGCCTTCAAAATGAAATCCTAAAATTACCATATGAGAATTTAATCTTTTATAATAATCTGTATATTGAGTGTTATCGTAGGCAACCATATTAAAAACTCCCCAAGAAGATTTTAATTCTATTCCAAACATAAAATATTCGAGAAAAAAGTCTAAACCAACACCGAGTTCATAATAAGCATCAAAAGGTTTTATCCTAATTTTTGGTCTGTCTTCGGGGTTTATTTTTCTTTGCGAAGCTAAATCTATTCTTGCACTTGCACCTGCTAAAACATAGGGACGCCAATTGTTAATTCTAGCTGCACGATATTTAAGACATATTGGTAAATCAACAAAAGTTGATTCTATCATCATAGTGTGTCGTCTATATTGATTGTTTTTAACAAATTTGTATTCTAAGTTTCTTTGTCCAAAAATTAATCCTGGCAAAAACCTAAGGTCAAAGTATTCGCCTATTCTTAAATTTGAAATAATATTTATGTTAAAACCTACAAATCTTCCAACTTCTACTGCCATAACAGTGTCAAATCCTGGAAGGAAATTTGCAGAAGGTCTTATGTTAAAGTCCATGGTATTCAAACCTAAAGAATATCCAAAATGAGCAACTTGCTGATCTAATTTTGGCAAATTCATTGGAATAGGTTTTTGAGCCAAAGCAAAATTTACAGACAGAAAAATAATAGTCGATATGTTAAAAATAATTTTTTTCAAAATAAAATTTTGTACAAATATATAACTGTGTTTTGAAAATTTTAGTATTTATTAGATTTATTTTATTAAAACGCATAAAAATTTAGCAAATTTTTGGCATAAAACATTGATATTGCAAGAAAATAAAAACTTGATAAAAAAATATGAAAAAAATGTTTGTTAATAAAATAATGTTTTTTATCTTTGCAGTCCGATTTTTTAAACTTTAATAATAAATAACAATGTACGCAATAGTAGAAATCGCAGGACAGCAGTTCAAAGTCGAGAAAGGAAACAAGCTTTTTGTACATCGCTTAGAAAACGAAGAAGGTAGCGAAGTTACATTTGACAGAGTGTTATTATTGGATAACGAAGATAAAGTTACCATTGGTACGCCTGTAGTAGAAAAAGCTAAAGTTTCTGCAAAAGTTCTCAGACACTGTAAGGGCGAAAAAGTTCTTGTATTCAAGAAAAAAAGAAGAAAAGGATATCAAACTTTAAATGGACATCGTCAGTATTTAACTGAAATCGAAATTCAGGACATTAAAGCATAATTTAAAACGTAATTAGAAATGGCACATAAAAAAGGAGCCGGAAGTTCGCGTAATGGTCGTGAATCCGAAAGTAAAAGATTAGGAGTAAAAATATATGGCGGACAAGTTGCTATCGCCGGAAATATTATAGTTCGTCAACGTGGTACTCAACATCACCCAGGAAATAATGTAGGTATAGGAAGAGATCATACATTATTTGCTTTGATTGATGGACAGGTGAAATTTGAGAAAAAAAGAAATAATAGATCTTATGTTTCTATTCTTCCTTTTGAAACTCTTGAAGCTGTTGTTGCTGAAAAACCTGCAAAAAAAGTAGCTAAGCCTCAACCTGTTGCTGACGAAAAACCTGTAGCAAAAGAGGCTAAAGTTGAAAAAGAAGTTGTTGCAGGAGAAAAACCTGTAAAAAAGGAAACTAAAGCAAAGGCTGAAACTAAAGCAAAAACTGAAACTAAAACAGAAGAGAAAGCAGTTAAAACTAAAACAGAAGAGAAAGCAGTTAAAACTAAAACAGAAGAGAAGACCGCTACAGCTAAAAAAGTTGAAAAAACTAAAAGTGAAAAGCCTGAAACTCCAAAAACTGAAGTGAAAAAAGACGAGGAAGAAAAAGCCGAATAAATTTTTTCATAATAATACCGAGGAGCCTGCTAAAGCAGGCTTTTTTATTGCAGTTTTTGATTTAAAACTTAAAAATACGGGAAATTCTAAAAAAAAAACTGTGTTTCACAGAACTTAGAGTTTTATTTTTTTTATTTTTATAAATTTTGTAAAACATTTAACCAATATCAACAGAATTTTTCGTAATATAATTATTTGTTGCTCATTTTTTTTTAACTTCGCAAAAAATTTACATTTATGTTAACTTTAAGATTAATTAGAGAAGAAAAAGATAAACTTATAAAACAATTAAGGATAAAAAATTTTGAGGCTGAAGAATTAATTGAAAAAATAATTAAACTTGATGATAAAAGGAGGGAGTTCCAATTAAAAAAAGACAATCTTCAGGCTCAATTAAATGATATTTCTAAAGAAATAGGGATTTTATACGCACAAAAGAAAAAGGAAGAAGCCGAGCAGACAAAACAAAAAACTATAGATATTAAAGAAAAAATTCGTGAATATGAGGATTTGCTCAATGATGTAGAATCAGAATTAAATTCAATTATAGTTTTGTTGCCAAATATTCCTCACGAATCTGTACCTGCCGGTAAAACAGCCGAGGATAATATTATTGTAAAACAAGCCGGAGATATTCCGAATTTAAGCATAAAAAAACCGCATTGGGATTTAATAAAAGAATATGATATTATTGACTTTGAATTAGGAACAAAAATTACAGGAGCAGGATTTCCTGTTTACAAATCTAAAGGAGCTAAACTGCAAAGAGCTTTAATAAATTTCTTTTTAGATCAAGCTGAACAAGTTGGCTATGTCGAAATACAACCACCATTAATAGTAAACGAGGATTCAGGTTTTGGAACAGGGCAACTTCCTGATAAAGAGGGACAAATGTATCATATTGGCTTAGATAATTTTTACTTAATTCCTACTGCCGAAGTGCCAATAACTAATTTATATAGAAATGTAATTTTAGAAGAAAAAGATTTTCCAATAAAAAATGTTGCCTATTCAGCTTGTTTTAGACGCGAAGCCGGATCTTGGGGAGCTCACGTGAGAGGTCTAAATCGTTTGCACCAATTTGATAAAGTGGAAATTGTACAAATCGCTAAACCTGAAAACTCTTATTCTGTTTTAGAAGAAATGAAAAATTATGTAGAATCATTATTAATTAAATTGGAATTGCCATATAGAATTTTAAAACTTTGTGGAGGGGATATTAGTTTTACTGCTGCTCTAACTTATGATTTTGAAGTGTTTTCGGCTGCTCAAGAAAGATGGTTAGAGGTAAGCTCGGTTTCTAATTTTGAGGATTTCCAAACTAATAGACTTAAATTAAGATATAGACCAGAAAATGAAAAGAAAACACGTTTAGCTCATAGTTTAAATGGCTCAGCCTTAGCTCTACCAAGAATTATGGCGGCAATTATAGAAAATTATCAAACAGAACAAGGAATTGTTGTTCCAAAAGTATTAAGAGATTTTACAGGTTTTGATATTATTGAAAAATAAATTTAAAAGTGAAAAATAAATTTTATAAATATTTAGTTTTTTTACTTGCTTTCATTATTTGCAGTCAATTTTATGGCTTTTCTCAAAATAATGATGCACAATTGGCTTTAAAATATTATCAAAATAAAGAATTTGAAAAATCTGCCCAATTATACGAAAAACTTTATAAACAAAACGGATATAAAAACTACAGAGATTATTACTTAAGAAGTCTTTCAGAATTAAAAGAGTTTGATACTGCCGAAAAATTTTTGAAAAAAGAAGTAAAAAAAAATAAAAACGATTTTTACTTAATCATTGATTTAGGAATGATTTATCAAAATACTAACCGGCTTAAAGAGGCAAATACCGAGTTTGATAAAGTTTTAGAAATTGTAAAACAAAATAAAAATAATGTTATTGCTTCTGCCTCTGCTTTTATGGGCTATAGACAATATGATTATGCTGAAAAAACATATTTAGCAGGTGTGAAAAACACAAATTATGATTATTCTATGGAATTGGGTAATTTATTTTATGTTCAAAGAGATTATTCCAAAATGATGAATTATTATCTTGATTACTTAGAAAAAAATCCACAAAATCTAAATATAATTCAATCCCGTTTACAATATGTTATGGCAAATGATATTGACCAAAGTATTGATGATATTGTAGAATCTATTGTTATGGAAAAAATACAAAAAAAGCCTAACATAGAAGTTTATACTCAGTTAATAATTTGGCAATATACTCAAACCGGAAGGTTTAGATTAGCTCTAAATCAGCTTTTTGCATCTGACAAAAGAAATAAAAACTCTGAAAAAGACATTTTAAATTACGGAATAATTTTATATGAAAATTTAGAATTCGACATGGCTTTAGAGGCTTTTAATTATATTATTGCAAAGGGAAGAGATAATGCATATTATACTTTAGCTTATATTGAAAGATTGAATGTTCATTATACTATAACTTTATCTCAGGCAAAACCAAGTGTTGAGGAGCTTACAGATTTAAAAAAGCAACTTGAAGAAGCTCTAAAAATTCTTCCTCGAAAAGAAAGTTTTAAAATTATTTATTCTTTAATAAATTTAGAAGCTTTTTATTTGAATAATTTTGAAAATGCAATTAGTTTGGCTACAAATAGCATTGATGAGAACAGGTTTAGTGCAGAACAATTATTAAATTTAAAACTTTTGTTGGCAGATATTTATTTTTTAAGTGAAAATACTTGGGATGCAATTTTAACATATGCACAAGTTGAAAAATCGGCTATAGAACGCCCTATCGGACATGAGGCTAGGTTTAGAAAAGCCAAACTTGCATATTATACAGGGCAATTCAAGTGGGCACAAGCTCAGCTTGATGTATTAAAAGCCAGTACTTCTAAACTTATTGCGAATGATGCAATGGAATTAAGTATGTTTATAGCTGATAATTATAATTTGGATACAACAGAGACTACAATGCAAATTTTTGCAAGAGCAGATTTTTATATTTTCTCAAAACAATTTGAAAGAGCTTTTGCAAGTTTGGATTCTATTATTGAATTATTTCCAAATCATGGACTTATTGATGATGTCTTATACAGAAAAGGCGAGATATATGAGGCTATTGGTGATTACGAACAAGCTTCCTCATTTTACAATCAAGTTGCAACAACATACTTTTATGATATTTTGGCTGATAATGCACTTTTTAAATATGCAGTTTGTCAAGAAAAACTTAGACATTTCGATACAGCTCAAGAGGCTTATTTAAAATTAATAAAAAATTACCCTGGAAGTATTTTTACTGTAGAGGCAAGAAAAAACTTACGCC
>JALOAQ010000080.1 GCA_023228725.1 Bacteroidales bacterium
CAAGGTCCACAAGGAGATATTGGTCCAACTGGAGCCACAGGTTCACAAGGTCCTCAAGGAGATATTGGTCCGACTGGAGCCACAGGTTCAGTAGGTGCAACAGGTCCGACTGGAGCCACAGGTCCAGTTGGATGTACTAATGCAAATTATGTTATAAAATCTGATGGAACAAATGCAACTTGTACTGTAGCACCAATATATGAAGATGCTAGTGGTAGAGTGAATATTGGTGGTGATATGACCCCAGATGAGAGATTTACTGTAGGAAACACATCGCAATTTAGAGTCAATAATTCAGGTGATGTGGTTAGAATTAAAAATGTTCCTTATACTTGGCCAAATTCTAATCCTGGTGGTACAAGCGGTGATTTTTATTTGAAAAATACTGGTAGCGGAACACTTTCTTGGGCTAATTTTGCTGAAAATACTTTTGGCACAAATAATCAAGGAGTTATTGGTACTACTGATATTTCACTGACTTCAACTAGTTTTGTTGATATCTCTCAAATGACTATTACGTTTACCCCAATTCATTCAACAATATATGTGTTTTTTACATTTGCAGCATATTGTGATCCATCATATTATCCAATGGAATATGTTGATTTACGCATATTACGAAATGGCGTTGTAGTTGGTGGTTCTAATGCTTTAGCTCAAGATAGTGATTATCCTGATTTAGTAACTTCCTTTAACGGTGCAATGAGCTTAGCAGTGCCTGTTACTCCAGGAACGTCAACAACTATTAAAGTGCAATGGCGTATAGAAGGTATTTATCTTTCTCCAGTATATTGTTATCCTGCATCCGCTCCTGATTATGCTCATCGTAGTTTAATAATTATTGATTAAATTTAAAATATATGAAAAAAATAATCCTAGTTTCAATAGTAATTGGTTTGTATAATATTGCTTTTACTCAAACTTTACCACCAGAAAATATTGTTAAAAGAGTATTTGAGAATGGAACGGTTTTATCTTCTCCAGTGAGTACTTATAAAGGTCATAATTTTGATGTTTCGTTAAGTGAATATGACCCTTTTTTATTAGGTGTGTATTATAATGAAAATCCAGAATGGGATCCTAAAAATCCAGCTAGAACTTATAAAAATCCTGTTGTAATAACAGGAATTACATATGTTCGCTTTACTGAAAATAACGGACAGATAAAAAAGGGCGATCCAGTAACTTCATCAAATATTGCTGGCCTTGCGATGAAAGCAACAGAACCAGGTATAATTCTTGGCGTTGCTTTAGAAGATGCTGGTGAATCTGGAGATCTATTAAAAATAAGAGTCTTTATTCAATATGTAAGATGAAATTGAAAAATTATATATTTATTTTTAATTTTGGAAAAATGCCTGTTTTTAATAAGATAAAAGTAATATTATTTTTATTCTTATTTATCTTAGGAAATTTAAACGCGCAAACCCTGCTCAACAACGGTGGTTTTATTCAATCCAACTCTGGTTCTTATGTTTATGTAAATGGCTCTGTCGAAAATAATTCTACAGGAAATATTAGTGTAAACCAAACTGCGGGTGTCCCTGCCGAAGTTTATGTAACTGGTGATATTACTAATAATGCAAATTTAATTGTTAATGGTCATATTCGTTTGTTGGGTAACTGGTATAATAATTCTGTTTTTACTTCTACAAGTGGTACTGTGTTTTTTGAAGGTGGAAATCAATTGTTAAGTGGTTCTGTTTCAAGCTCTTTCTATAATTTAACTTTGGATGGTACTGGCTTAAAAACTCAAAGCATAGACCAGTTTTCTTATGGAATTTTAGATTTAAAACACTTGGAATTGCAAACTGAAACTAATGTTTTTTATGTTGAGAATAATGATGTAAATGCAATTATTCGTACAAGCGGCTTTGTTTCTAGTTTAAATGGTGGAAAACTTTCGCGAAAAACCAATCAGTCTTTATCATATTTATTTCCGGTTGGCTCTAGTTTAGGAAATATGCGATATAGACCAGTTAGTGTAAAACCAACATCTGCTACAGCTAATGAATACGCAGTTAGACTTGCAAATTTAGATGCAAATCTCGAAGGATATAATCGAAATAATAAAGAATATGAAATTTGTAATTTGAATGAATTGTTTTACCACCAAATTGCTAGAACTAATGGTGCAAGCAATGCGGATATTTTTATTTCTTATGATTATTCTGCAGATGGCGATTGGGACGGAATTGCAAATTGGAAGTCGGCAAATTCAGAATGGCAAATAGTAAATTCAAGCTATACAACTGCTACAAGCCCTTATTATCAGGCAATAAAAACTAATTTGGACGATTTCAATAATGAAGAATTTATATTATATAAATCTATAATACTGCCAAGTTTTACGCAAATAGGTCCTTTATGCCAAAATCATGCAGCACCGAGTTTGCCATCTATTTCTTTAGAAGGAATTAGTGGAACTTGGTCGCCTGCCACAATTTCAACAACAAATATAGGGAGTACAACTTATGTTTTTACTCCAAATGCTGGCCAGGATTGTTGGATTGAATATTCTATGACAATTGATGTAGAAGATTGTTGTGCTATGTCTTTAAATACAATTGTGAGTCAGCCTGTATGTTATGGTGAAAGTGGACATATAAGTATTAGCCAAACTGGTGGAACTAATCCTGTAACTTATACTGTTAATTCAAATCCTATTGTTAGTACTTCTTTTCAAGCCGAAGCTGGAACATATACTATTGTCGGAACTGATGCTTATTCTTGCACTGCTTCTGTTAGTGTAACAATAAATAATCCTCAAGAATTACAAATGTATTTAAGTTCTACTCCGGCTCAATGTGGTGCTTCGGGTGGTTCAGCAGTGGCTTCAGTAATTGGTGGTACGCCAAACTATAATTTTGTATGGTCTCCAGGCGGTCAAACAATTAATAATATTACTAATCAAGCTCCAGGTAGGTATTCAGTTACAGTTTATGATAATAATATGTGCTCAGCTCATGGCGAAATAAATATAGAAGTGGAAGGAAGTATTTCTGCAGAAATAAATACAATTCAAGAAATTTCTTGTTATGGTATGAGTGATGCAGTTTTAGAGGCAAATTCGCAAAATGGAGTAAATCCTTTAACTTATTTGTGGGATAATGGAAATACAACAAAAATAATTACAAATTTAGGAGCAAATTCTTATGTGGTAACTGTTACAGATGCATGGTCTTGCAAAGGAATAGCATATGCCACTTTATTAGAACCTTCAGAAATTTTAATAAACCCAACAATTAATAATGTAACATGTTTTGGAGATACAAATGGTTCAATTTCAGTTTCAATTTCTGGCGGAACAGCTCCTTTTACCTATAATTGGTCTAATGGTTTAAATAGCTCAAGTATAAATAATTTACCTGCAAATGAATATTATTTGCAAGTTTATGATGCAAGTGCTTGTAGTTCAGAAGCTAATTTTACTATAAGCCAACCAAATATTTTAAAATTAAACAAGGAATTTAAAAATATTTCTTGTTATGGATATAATGATGGCTCTGCTAATCTAAGTGCCACAGGTGGTACAAGTCCTTATAATTTCAATATTTCAGATGGAGTAAACACTATGGGCGGAAATAGTTTTTATAATCTTTCTGCAGGCACTTACACAATCAAAGTTAATGATAGCAATAATTGTGTAGATTCATCAAAATTATTATTACTTGAGCCAGCAAAATTAACAGCTACTTATTTTTATACAAATCCTTCATGTATCGGAAATAATAACGGTTATATTGAAATAAATCCAAGTGGAGGAACTGAACCATATTCATTTATCTGGGAAAATAATGTAAGTGATTTGCCAACAATAAGTGGTTTAGCCCAAGGTATTTATAATATAACTATAGCAGACAATAACGATTGCGAATTTGAACTTCCATTTGTAAATTTAATAGATGTTGATGAAGAATGTTTGAAAATACCAAATGCTTTTACTCCAAATGGTGATGGCATTAACGAAACTTGGATAATAGAAAATATTGAAATGTTCCCTACGGCTATAATTTCGGTTTATAACCGTTGGGGTCAAAAACTATTTGAAGGCAAAGGCGATGGTGAAGAGTGGGATGGTAAATTTAATGGTAAATTAGTGCCAACAGGTTCATATCTTTATGTTATTGAAATGTATAAGAGAGGAAAGAATTATACTGGTGTTGTTACAGTGGTTTACTAGTTTGGAAATTGATCATTTTGCTTTAAGCTTGAAAAAATTGAGATATAAAAAACCTCAACTATAAATAATTTGCTTTAATAAATTTAGTTGAGGCTTTTCTTTTGTATATTTAAAATCTTTTACATATAAGATTCTATTGGATCGCAGGTACAAACAAGATTTCTATCTCCATATCCACTGTCAATTTTTCCTACATAAGGCCAAAATTTATTTTCTTTTATCCAGTTTAATGGAAAAGCAGCTTGCTCACGTGAATATTTATGATTCCATTCGCTTGCACTACATTCAATTTGTGTGTGAGGTGCATTTTTCAATGGATTATCTTCTTTATCAAAATCACCATTTTTAATTGCTTCACACTCCATTTTAATAGATTTCATAGCTTCAATAAATCTATCTAACTCTTGTTTTGATTCACTTTCGGTTGGTTCAACCATTAAAGTTTCATGAACAGGAAAAGATAAAGTTGGGGCATGAAAACCATAATCCATTAGTCGGCGTGCAATATCACCAGCTTCTACGCCGTAATTTTCACGAAATTTTCTTAAATCTAAAATCATTTCATGTGCACAACGCCCAGTTTTTCCTGTGTAAACCACATTGTAAAAGCCTTTTAGCTCTTCAGCAATATAATTTGCATTTAACATAGCAAGTTTTGTTGCTTGTGTCAATCCATCTTCGCCCATCATTTTTAAATAAGCAAAAGTAATTGGTAAAACAAAAGCAGAACCATAAGGCGAAGCTGCAACAGCTTTAATTGCATTTACACCACCAGTTTTTAGCATTGTGTGCCCAGGTAAAAACTCAGCTAAATGTTTTGCTACAGAAATAGTTCCAACTCCAGGACCGCCACCACCGTGAGGAATAGCAAAAGTTTTATGTAAATTTAAGTGACAAACATCTGCTCCAATAAATCCTGGATTTGTTAAACCTACTTGAGCGTTCATATTTGCACCATCCATATAAACTTGTCCACCGTTTTCGTGAATAATGTTTACCATTTTTTTAATTTCTGATTCGAAAACACCATGAGTTGATGGATAAGTTATCATAACTGCACTTAAATTATCTTTATGCTCTATTGCTTTTTCACGTAAATCGTCAACATCAACATTTCCATTTTCATCACATTTCACAACCACAACTTTCATTCCAGCCATAACCGCAGAAGCAGGGTTTGTACCGTGTGCAGAAGAAGGAATTAAACATATATTTCTATGCCCTTCATTTCTTGATTTATGATATTCGCGAATCACCATTAAACCTGTGTGCTCGCCACTTGCTCCAGAGTTTGGCTGAACTGATGTAGCAGTAAAGCCTGTTATTATACTTAAATCTTTTTCCATTTCAGAAATTAATTCTTTGTAACCAAGTGCTTGGTCTTCAGGAACAAATGGGTGAACATTTCCTAATTCTGACCAACTTAAAGGAAGCATAGAACTTGCAGAATTTAATTTCATAGTACAAGAACCTAAAGAAATCATGGAGCGGTTAAGTGCAATATCTCGATTTTCTAATCTTTTAATATAACGCATCATTTCACTCTCACTATTGTATAAATTGAAAATTTTATGCTGTAAAATATCGTCATTACGTGTGAAATTTAATTCAAAATCCTTAAAATCTTCAATTTTTTCTACAGCTCTATATACTTTATTATTTGCTTTTGCAAAAATTTCTAAAATTGTATTAATTTCTTTCATAGAAATCAATTCATCAGTAGAAATGCCAATATATTTTTCGCAAGAATATCTGAAATTCATTTTGTTGTTCAGTGCAATTGCTTGAATATCACAAGATTTTATACCTTCAGGAATTTCAACTAAAACAGTATCAAAAAATTCTTTGTTTTTTAATTTATATCCTAATTTTTCTAATTCTACAGCTATAAATCTTGCTGCTTTATTAATATTATTGGCAATTCTTTTCATTCCTTCCGGACCGTGATAAACCACATACATTCCTGCCATTGTAGCCAATAAAGCTTGAGCTGTACAAATATTAGAAGTTGCTTTTTCACGTTTAATATGTTGTTCTCTAGTTTGTAAAGCCATTCTTAAAGCTTGGTTTCCATGTTTGTCGAGGCTAATTCCAATAATTCTACCTGGCATACTACGTTTAAATTTTTCGCGAGTAGAAAGAAAACCCGCATGAGGACCACCATAACCCATTGGAATACCAAATCTTTGTGTTGAACCAACTGCAATATCAGCTCCCCACGAAGCAGGCGATTTTAATAAAACTAATGCCATTACGTCAACAACAGCAGTAACAAGAATTTCTGATGCATGAGCTTTTTCGGTAAATTCTGTATAATCATTAATTTTTCCACTTGATGTAGGATATTGAACTATTGCACCAAAAGTTTTATCAGAAAGAGTAGTCTCTCTAAAATTACCAACAACAACTTCTATTCCAATTGGTTCGGCTCTTAATTTTATTACGTCTAAAGTTTGTGGAAAAATATCTTCATCAACAAATAAAATATTTTTATTGTCTTTAACAGCTTGACGCGAACGATTATCTAACATCATGCTCATAGCCTCAGCAGCTGCTGTTGCTTCATCTAAAAGAGAGGAGTTTGTAATTTCTAAACCTGTAAGCTCACTTAAAACGGTTTGAAAATTTAATAAAGCTTCTAAACGACCTTGAGAAATTTCTGCTTGATAAGGAGTGTAAGAAGTGTACCATCCTGGATTTTCAAAAATATTTCTTAAAATCACAGAAGGAGTAGCAGTTCCATAATAACCCATACCAATAAATGATCTGTAAATCTTGTTTTTAGAAGCAATTTCTTTAATTTTATTCAAATATTCATACTCGGTTAAAGCTGGATCTAAGACAAGTTTTTTAGGCAAACGAATATCTTTTGGAACAACTTCATCAATTAATTGGTCTAAAGATGAAACACCAACTTTTTTCAACATCTCTTGATATTCGCTTTCGCGTGGTCCTAGATGGCGAGAAACAAATTTTTCTTTTATCATTTTTATTATAATTTTATATTACTAATAACTTTAAATTTTAATAAGGCAAAATTAAAAATAATTTCCGAAAAAACTAAACCAACTTGCGTGTTTTATAATATAATTTGCTTAGTATTTTTTTGAAAATTAAATTTGTATAATATATTCTGCTAAACACTTATTGTTTTATGCGTGTATGTATAGTTTTAAATATTGTTTTGCAATAAACCTATATATATAAAATATTTTGCTTATATTTGTACTATTATAAAAATTAGATTAAGCTAAAGCTTTGTGAAGTTGGTTTGTTAAACCCTAAACGCCTTGCTAAATGACACAGGCAATAAAAATCAAATATTATTAACTTATTTAATTAAAAATTATTATCATGAAAAAAATTATTACTATTATTGCTTTGTGCATAATTGAGGTGTTTTTTTGCACAAGTTTATTTTCAGCTAAGACTTTTGTATTAAACAAGACAATAACAAAAGATACAATTATTGAAATGCCCAAAAATATTCCAACTGTATATGGAATACAAGTATATGGTAATGTAAATTTAATTTCAGACTCCAGTCTTGTTAGAATAATATTTGTTGAAAATGAAAATCAGCCTGTTTTATTAAATGAGTTTTATTATCCGCTTTTTATAAATGGAGTGCATGAGATATATTTGAGCGAAGAAAATGATTATTTTGCCAATGGAGTTAAATATGGGAGCTTTGAAATTTACATTAAAGATGCCGAGTTAAATGTTGATTCTGTTGTTTTTTATGAAAGTAAGCGTGAGAGATTGATTTTTGACAATTTATCTTATGATGAAAAAATAAATAATAAAATACTCCAATTAAATATTAATTTGGAGGCAGAAGGTTTTATTTGGCGATCTGATACTACTTTGTTGAAAGAAAAGTTTTATTTAAGAAATTATGATTATTATGGTGCAAACTCTTATGCTTTTGAATTATACAAAAAAGGTATTTATTCACCTACAATACCAGAGCCAATAAAAGGTAACACAAGCTCTACTTTAGTTGATAACTGGGATTGGCGGAATAGACATGGAGCAAATAATCCCGCTTCGCTATATTATGATGGAGATAAAGATAGTGTTGAAGTATATATAGATGACTCCTTAAGATATGTGACAGAAGTCGGCAATGGCTGGTTGACAAAGATAAATCCTCAAATGGGAAACAGCGGAGAGTTTTCTGAACAATGTCATAAAGGTTGTTTTTTATTTTCACCAACAAATGCAGTAGAATGTAATTACAACTTATACTATAATGATCATTATGATTTAAGCCTATCAGAACAATATATTATGGATTGCTCACCGTATAATACTCATAATTGTTATACAGCAGGATCTGTATATGGTGTTATAGATACTTATAAAAAATTTGGCGTTATAAATGATTCTTGTTATCCATACATAAATGATACAAGCGATTGTAATTATACATGTACACCAACTAATAGAGTTTATATTAATAATTCCTCTTACTTTGCGTTTAATTCTACTACAGATGATATTTTAAAAAATAAAATTATATTAAATGGATCCTTACCTGCAATTATCGGAGGGCACACAATGTGTTTATGTGGATTTGGTAAAATAAATTCCGCTATGTCTTTAGATCCGAAAGATAGTTATGCAACATTGAATATTCCTGAAAATAGTCCATATATGGGTCATACTTATTGGATTTTTAAAAATTCTAGAACTATATTTGATGGACATGGTGGATATGTATATGCTTTAAGAAGTTATGAACACGATACAATTTATAATTTAACATGGCATGGTTTTTACGTATTAGGCAGACCTATAGATTCCTTGAATGTAGATTTAGTTCCTAGATGTAGAGACGAAGATGGTGATGGTTATTTTTATTGGGGCATTGGACCAAAACCTTCAAGTTGTCCTGACACTGCACCAGATGAGCCTGATTGTGATGATAGCAACCCTTTATTAGGAACTTTTGATGAATATTATAATTGTAAAATGATTTGCAACCCTGATTTTTATTCAACATATCCTATTGAAATAACAAATGATACAATTTGGTCTTCAGATTTATATATATTTCAAGATATAATTATAAAAAATGGTGGAATGCTTAGAATAACGGGTAATTTATTTTTTATGCCACAGTCTAAAATTATTGTTGAAAATGGTGGTCTGCTTATGATTGATGGTGGCACACTAACTACTAATTGCGATGGAGAACTATGGCAAGGAATTAGTGTAGTAGGCGATTGTAATAATTTTGGACAAATTCCGAATACTTTGCCAGGTCAAGTAATTATTAAAAATAATTCAGTTATTGAATTTGCTATCAAAGGAGTTGCAGGCTATAATAATGCTATTGTTTATATTACAAACAGCCAATTTAGAAATTGTAAAATTTCTGTCAATTTGGAGCATTATAATAGATCTTTTGTACCACCAATAATTCCTACAGGTAGAGTATATATCCACAATACTAAGTTTATAACTAATGATAAATTTAAAGATATTCCACAAAATCACATTTTTCTTTATAATGTTGATTATGTTGGATTAAGAGGTAACAATTTCATTAATTCTGTACCAATAGATGTTTTGAACGCTTCGCAACGAGGCAATGGCATATTTGCTTATAATTCAGGATTTGCTTGTACAGAAAACAGGTTATTTTATTACCCTTATATTATTCCTGGAGCAGAAATGTCGGTATTTGATGGCTTAGCTTATGGCATTAGAGCAGAAGGTTCTTCGGCAAAAACTGTGTATGTTGAAAACTGTAAATTTAATAATTATTATGAGTTTGGTGTATATATGAAATCAGGCTATGCAAATACAATAATTAATAGTGTTTTTAATAAGAATGCATCAACACCTTATAGCGCTGGTCTTTATATGGAAAACTGTACAGGATTTAAGCTTGAAAACAATACATTTAATGGGGGTTCTCATGGGCTTGTCGTTAAAAATTCTGGTTATTCAAATAATACAATATATAGGAATAATTTTGATAATTTAACATTGTCTTTACACGCACAAGGGGTAAATAGTAATTTTGATGGTTCTCAAGGTTTATTTATACAGTGCAATGATTATAATCAAAATTCGACACACAACTGGGTTTGCGAAGGTAATATTAAAAGATTGCAAGGATATTTAGATGCAGATAATCAATCAAATTCTATTTCGGCAGCTAATATATTTAATGCAGATTACTTAGAACAACCGCGTGCTTTTTATATTGAAGATAATAATATAAACAATTTAGATTATCAATATTTTTATAATTGTTTAAACGATGCAACAGATATTACCGACTATGTGTCTGATAATGTCGAAACAATTGAAACAGGATTAGTGTTTACAGATAGTGCTTCTTGTCCTTCTAAACTTCCATGCATAATAGCACGTGTTGATTTTACGCAAGTTTTTGCAATATCGGCTAATTTAGTAAGCCTAAAAAATACCCTAGATAGCCTAGTAGATGGAGGAGATACAGAATTGGTTTTACAAAAAATTCAAAGTTTAAATTCAAGAAACTTTACTACTATATGCTCAGAGTTAATAGATTTGTCACCATATTTGTCTGATGAGGCTTTGTGCTTATTTATGCAAACACCAGTGCCTAATCATGATTTAAGCAAAGCTCTTGTCTTGTTGGCAAACTCTCCTTTGCCAAAAAATGCACGAAACGAACTTGATAATATGGTTTTATTAGCTCAATATAAACAGCAAGTGATTAATGCTCAGGTTGGTACCAATGCAGTTGATATTAAATTAAACGAAATATCACAAATTGCTTTTGAAAAAGATATGGCTCTTAATTCTTATTTGCGGTATGGTTTAAACAATGATAGCTTGCCAGAATTTAAAGATACGGTTATTAATTATTTAATAAATGATCATGATTATCATTCAAAATGTTTAGTAATACCTCTTTTGATTTCAGCTAAAAAGCATGGAGAAGTTAGTTTGCAGATATCGGAATTAAGGTCTTTGGCACTTAATGAAGAACAAGAGCTACAAGAAGAGTTAGAAGATTTTGCTAGTTTACAAGAAATATTATTAGCAGCCGAAACAGATTTTACCAAAGAAAATATAATTAGTTTAGTTGCAAGAAATTTTACATTCATAGAAAATTTGGCTTATAGCCCTGATAGATTAGGCTCGGGTCAAGCTCAAACTTTACTGCAAATTGCTGAATATGATGAGTTTAGCCCTGAGTTAATTTTGCCTGTTTTTAATAAAAATTTTAAATTTCCATTAAAAAATGAACTGCCAAAAAAAATATATAAAACAGACGATTTAATAGAAGTTTTCCCAAATCCTGCAAGTAATGAAATTTGGGTTGAATACATCTTGTCGCAAAACTCTAAAATTGATAGAATTGCTATTTTTGACCTTAAAGGAAATTTAGTGATTTCTAAGAGCATACGCAGTGGACTTGGTATTGAACGAGTTGATGTTTCAAGTCTTAACGAAGCTTGTTATATTTTGAAAATTGGAAAATATTCGAAAAAAATAAATATTGTTAAATAACTATTAAAATTAAATATCATGAGAAAAATAAAAATACTTTGCTTGTCTTTGTTTGTAACAATAGCAAGCATTTGTTTATCACAAGATTATGTTCCAATAGTTGAAACAGGAAATTACTTTAGTATTGGAAGTTCAACAGGTAATAATCCCAATGTCGAAAATACTTATTATGAAATTATAGGAGAAGATACTATAATTGAGGAGCAAACTTATAAAAAACTGTACAAATCAGAAAGTGGTGTAGAATATCATCCTTTAGTAAACAAACAACTAGTAGGATTTATTAGAGAAACAGACGATAGAAAAGTGTATATTAGAAGTTTGGCTGGACAAGAAGGTTTAATTTATGATTATTATGTTGAAAAAGGAGATACTTTAGATTTTAGAAATCCTTGTGTGATGTTGCATCAATCATTATATGATTTCTTTCATATGGAGGACCAGGAAATCTGTGATACTGTAGCAATAGTTGACTCTGTTTATTATGCTGAAATAAATGGCGAAAGTCGAAAACATTATATTTTAAATGCTTATGGTAGTGGTCTTAATGCATGTACGTCTGTTTCAAATCTTTATATTGAGGGTATAGGAAGCTTGAATGGATTATATAATTGCGGGTATGAGCATCTTTTGCTTGTAGGGGGGCGTGATTATGTATTATGTGCTTATAAAAATGGTGATTTATATTATGATAATCCAAATTATGATTTTTGCTATTTAACCAATACAGAAGATTTTGATATTGCTGAAATACAAATTTATCCAAATCCTGCAACAAGTATTTTAAATATTGTTTCAGAAGAAAATATTGAGTCTGTAGAAATTTTAAATATTTCAGGTCAAGTTGTAAATTATAAAACTGTTTCTAATAATATTGCAAAAGTTGATATAAGTGCTTTAAGTTCAGGGGTTTATTTTGCAAAAATTTATTTTTTCGATAATGTATTGGTGCGTAAGTTTGTTGTTGAATAATAACTTTTAAAAATAAATATCATGAAAAATCTAAAAATACTTTGCTTATCTTTATTTGTAACAATAGCAAACATTTGTTTATCACAAGAATATGTTCCAATAGTTGAAACAGGAAATTACTTTAGTATTGGAAGTGCAGGTGGAGGTAATCCGAATGTTACATCTACTTATTATGAAATTATAGGAGAAGATACTATAATTGAGGAGCAAACTTATAAAAAACTGTATAGATCAGAAAAGTATGGAGAATATCATCCTTTAATTAATAAACAACTTATTGGATTTGTAAGAGAAACTGATGACAGAAAGGTTTATGTAAGAAATTGCATATCTGGGCAAGAAGGTTTGATTTATGATTATTATGTAGAGAAAGGAGATACCTTAAATTTTCTCAATACTTTAGTTGGTTCTGGTGGTTGGCTTTATGAATTATACGGAGCATTTACAGATGATCAATCAGATACTTTAGCAATAGTTGACACAATTTATTTTGCTGAAATAAATGGTGAAAGCCGAAAACATTATATTTTAAATGCTTATGGTAGTGTTTGGCCAGTTCCTATGCTTTTTATTGAAGGAGTGGGAGGAACGAGTGGGCTTTATTTTTGTGGACGGGATTGTTTCCATGTAGTAGGAGGAGCAGATTATTTATTATGTGCTTATAAAAATGGTGATTTATATTATGATAATCCAAATTATGATTTTTGCTATTTATTAACCAATACAGAAGATTTTGATATTTCTGAAATACAAATTTTTCCAAATCCTGCAACAAGTATTTTAAATATTGTTTCAGAAAAAAATATTGAGTCTGTAGAAATTTTAAATATTTCAGGTCAAGTTGTAAATTATAAAACTATTTCTAATAATATTGCAAAAGTTGATATAAGTGCTTTAAGTTCAGGGGTTTATTTTGCAAAAATTTATTTTTTCGATAATGTATTGGTGCGTAAGTTTGTT
>JALOAQ010000081.1 GCA_023228725.1 Bacteroidales bacterium
ATATTTAAGTCCAATATCCAAACGATGATAGTCTTTCATTTTACTGGAATTTCGCTCTCCATATATAAAAGCCTCATAAATTTCATTAGTATGCGGATCTACAACATTTTGCCTTCCTAAAACAGGTGTTATTGGTAATCCTGACTGATAATTCCACACAAGACTTAAACTAAGTTTTTTATTTATTTTTCTATTTATAAAAATGCTAACATCATGAGGTCTATTATATTCATATAAATATTCTTTTCCATCATTAATATTATTGAACTTACGAGTAGATTTACTTAAATGATAAGAAATCAAACCAGTCCATTTTCCACAATTCTTTTTAAACATAAATTCAAGACCATAAACTTTTCCCACACCTCCTGTTTCTATCGACTGTTTCCAGTTTTCGAGTTCTGACAAATAGTAAACATTTTTTTCTGATGTAATTAAATTATATAATTCTTTATCATAAACACCTATGTTAAGACTAAACATATTGTCATAAAATCCTTTTGACCAAGACAAAGATTTTTGTAATGAACTTGAAACTGGAATATCCTTACACGAAGGAATCCAAATTTCATTCACATAAATATTTCCAGATGATATTAACAAATGTGATGCTTGGCTAACCTGCATATAGTTAAAGTTTATTACACCAAGTTTATTAAAATTAAAGTTTATGTCAAATCTTGGTTCAATAAAAAACTCCTTTGAATTTGATAAAAAGTAGTTTCCTACCCTAGCTCCTAGTTCAGTTTCAATGAATTTAAAAAACTTAAATTTATTTGACAAAGAAATTGAAGAATTATTAATTTCTTCAGATAAAACTTCATAATAATTTTCTTTTCCCAAAACTCTGTAGTCATATGGAGTATAAATAAAATGACTCAAATGTAGCCCTCCAATAAGTGTCCAATTTCTCATAAGATTAAAAGACCAAACTGAATTTAATGAAATTTCTTGAACTTTCGATTCAAATTTATTTTTAAATCCTTGATTTATAGAATTGTTAAAAGATTGTAGATCTTTTACCCTATATCCAGAATATGAAATGTTTGTTTTTATAAAAATTTTTGGACTTATAATACTATTCCAAGAAACAGCCCCCATTAAACTTCCCCAAATATTATTTGCTTTTATTTTTGAATTAAATAAATCTAAATCATCTTTTTTATTCCAAATCTTTAAATAATCATCTCCTTGAAACAAATTCATTGAAATTGTGTTACGTGAATTTATTTTCCAAACTGACTTAAAATTTACATCATGAAAACCGTAAGAGATAAAATAATCTCCTCCATCAGACAAGCCACTAGCGGCAATCATTAAAACATCAAAAAGAGTTTTTCTAGTAGTGAAAATATACGTAATCTTGTCTGTAAATTTCCCCTCAAGACTTAAGTTTACATCAGTCAATCCTATCCCGAAACTTCCTTTGAATCCATTAGCACTACCTGAACGTTGAGTAATATCAATTATTGATGAAAGCTTTCCTCCAAATTTAGCAGGGAATCCTGATTTATAAATTGTAATATTATTTATGATATCGGGATTAAAAACAGACATAAATCCGCCTAAATGATTTACATAAATTAAAGGAGTGTTATCTAAAATAAATAAATTTTGTCCGGGATCGCCACCTCTTACAACCAATAAACTAGAAGCTTCACTTTGCGACTGAATTCCTGGTAATATTTGAGTAGATTTCACAACATCAGGCTGTGCAGTTAAACTTGGAATTTGTTCAATTTCTTTAAGTTCTAATTTTGCTACATTTACAGTTTTATCAGATTCTACACGTATTACAACTTCGTCTAATTGATATGCCAATGGCTTTAAATAAATATTTTGAATATTATTTTGTGATTGATTTATTTTTATAATTTGTGTTTCATAGCCAATGAAAGACACTTTAAGTTCAGTTGAATTAGTTTTAATTGAATAATAAGCCTGAGAATTAGTGCTTGTTCCGTTAGAGTTTACTGTGTCAACAATATTTGCTCCGATAATAGCTTCATTTGTTTCGGCATCATATACATACCCTGAAACCGTAACTTGTGAGTACGCAAGTAATACAGAAAATGTAAATAATATAACAAATTGAACTTTAAGCATAATTAGTCTATTGGTGCTTTAATATCACTAAGTGTTTGAGAATATCCACAAAAAATCCCATATCCGTTGTTTATATTAGAAAATAAATTTGTCGGCACTATACCTGCATTTGAAAAATCAGGGAAACGACTTAAATTATAATTTTCAAAACTTTTAACATATTTATAATAATTAGAATCTACAGACTTTATTATTAATTGATATTTGTAATTGTTAATATTGTTGGAATAAAAATGATGTGAAATTTTTACACTTTTTGAAATAATGTCTGTCTCCAACTCAAAATTATCAAAAAACAAAACTGGATATTCTTCAATAACCTCAGTAACATTTTCATCATATATTAGAATATATGCTTCGAAAAATAAATCTTTTGACAAATCATTTATAATTGAAAAATTTATTTTTGGCTGAAGTACTCCTTCGTTATCAACCCAAGCATTTTCTATAATATGAAACTCAGAAATATTTACTCTATCTGGAATAAAGCAACTCGAAGAAACAATACTATTATTTACATTTACTTTTAAATAAAATTTGTCATTTTCTTTTGCAATATAATCAGAAATATAATATCCTTTTTCAACATAATTAAAATTTAACAAAACAGAATCCTGATTGTACATTTCAATATTTGCATTATTTATATTTGATAACTCATAAGCACCTAAACCATTTGTTAGGGAAACATGTAAATGAATTTGTTCATCTTGAACTATGATAGAATTAATTGTTATTTTGCTGTTAAAATCCTCAAACTCATCTTGCACAAGTTTTCGGCAAGAAGAACTAAATAAAATAATTAAAAAGGCAAATATTAATAATGTTTTTTGCATAAATTCAGAACTTTAAAATTAAGCCTAACTTAAATCCATTTTGAAAATTTGATTTTACTACATTTTTAGAAAAAACAAAACTCCAAGTATAATCAAAATTTAATCCTAAGTTTTTAAATATAAATAATGATAAACCAGCCCCAAGATTAGTGTAAAAATAATTTGAAAAGCCACTATTTGTTGCCCTATACAAGAATAAGCCTGTTTGATTTAACACATAGGCATCTGCTCTAAAAAATCTATTATTTGATTCAATAAAAAAAGGAAGGATATGAAATCTATTTTGAATTCCAACAAAATTTAAAGAAACAAAAGATGATTTAAAATATCGATTATAATAAACACCTGTTTCCAAAAATTTGGTAAAACCATAATTTAATGAAACAGAAATTCCTTTTTCCACTTGTTTATATTCAGGCACAAGAGAGTAATTCATTCTTGTAAAAGAAACATCACCAGTTAATCGCTTATTTATATATGAAGATTTTTGAGCATTTACTAAAAATGGAAATAATATCAAGATTAAAAATATTCTGAGTTTCATATAAAAAATGTGAATCAATAATTTATTATTGCAGGATGTGTATCTGGTGTATCACCATAAACATATACTGGACCAAAGTGTGCATCATCTACAAAACCAGGAATAGTTATAGAGAATTCCAATACAGAACCATATTTTACCTCATTTTTCCCGAAACCTTGTGAATACCAATTATTACCCACCTTATAATGAACATCAAAATTTGTTCTTAACTCAATCGTTCTATAACACTGAAACCAAATACCTAGCGTTCTTTTTAAAGGACGTACTTTTGCTCCCGCATAACAAGTTGCTTGGTAGTTTAATAAAGGAGGACCTAATTCAATTATAGCCATTGACTTAGTTCTATTATTACCTGTTGTGCTTATTGCTGTTTTTTCTTTCCCATTATTTACAGCAACATCTTTTGTCATAATAGAATTGCTTTTAATAGTTACAAATTTTTTATTATCAATAAAATTATTATAATTTTTTTCAGTAATATTGCTCAATTCACTGACATCTGCAATATTACAAGCAATAAAACACTCATCAAAAACTTTATATGCAATATCTTTTATAACAAAAGTTTTATTAATCCCATACATATAACGAGTAAATTTATCATAATATTTAGCTTCAACTGTAAATTCTCCATTTTCTTCTTTTATTAATTCTAAATACATTTTATTATTATCAACAAATCTGATAATATCTTCCTGAGTATCAAATTTTTCAAAATCAATATTTTCATAAAACTCATCACAATATCTACCAAAAGACATATATCCATTTGCTATTTCATAATTTTTTCTTTCTTCATGAGTCATATTTGCAATTTCAACTAGTTTATTCATAAATTCTTCATTACTTTCATATATTATATATGATTCATTTGTATATGGTTTATCTACTTTTACTTGGACATCTTTATTATCTTCCTTTTCACAACTGATTGATAAAACACCTACTAAAGCTATTATAAAGCTTATAAATATTATTTTTTTCATTTTTTTTTAATTTTTGAATTTTTACCTACTTCGATTTTAAGTCTCTTCGGTTTATTCCGACCATAAGTTTCGGATTTATTTATACTGCCTCGCCTAAAACTTTTTAAACGAGGGCAAATATTCAAAATTATTTTTGCAAAGCCTCCAAATTGAAGTAAGTACAAATATTGCTGTAAGCCTGTGATTCTGTGTGTGTGTGTGTGTGTGTGTGTGTGTGGTAAACCTAAATACATTAAAGTCTTTAAGTTTATTAAAGTAAAATTTGCATTATTTTTCACACAAAAAATCATCTCGCTTAAAATTTACAAATTAATTTTCTTGCAATATACAAAATTAAATTTATATAAACAAATAATTTTTCGATAAAATGCAAAAAAAGTTAAAAAATTTAAAAAATTAAGGGATTTGTGGGGGTTTTGGCGGGATTTTTGTTGCAAAGCAAAACAAAAATCATGACAAAACAGGCAGAAATAGAAAATTTAATTTTAAAAAAACATGAAAACATAAATCTTAGCTTATTTTATTAATTAAAAAGTTCGAGTTTTAAAACTCGAACCGATTTCTGAGCGAAAAACGAAACTTTTTTTAAGAATTTACGTAGAATCTAGAATGGGGGTGTTGTTTTTAGGCTTTTGCAAAAGCAAGAAAGTGGGGGTTTTGGCGGGATTTTTGTTGCAAAGCAAAACAAAAATCATGACAAAACAGGCGGAAAATAAATTTTAATTTTTAGAAAAAAGCAAAAACCTTAAAGTCAAACTGCTAAACTTTATTTAATAATAATTATTGTGTTTTTGTGGTAATTAATTAGACAGTTTTCAATTATTATGGGTGGACAGTTTTGGATTATTATATACACATCGCTTATTTCGGCTCCGCTCAATAAGCGGAAGCAAATAATTGGCACTACCGAGCGTTGAGCGAAGTCGAAACGCCTGTGTGTGTGTAGAGATAGCCATATTAAGCATAACAAAATTAACAATTTTATTAAAGCCAAAAACATCAATATTCTCCACAGTAAAATTCATCTTTTAGATAATTTTTTATCAAAGGTATAAATTTTAATTTTATAACAAAAGAAAAAATAAGAAAATTTTAAAATAAATTTAAAAAAATGTGTTCTTCTTGAACTTGACGAACTTTATAAACTTTTAACCGAATTGGCTGCCGCCTACGGTTAATCACATGTTGTCCTACGGACAAATCAGTTGAAAGTTCATAAAGTTTCAAAGTTTGCAAAGTTGAGTTAAACGCTTGGATTGCAACCGAACCATTCAAGTTAAACGAAGTTAAATCCGAGTGTAATATTACCATGCACTCGGATTACAAATCCGAGCGAGCGTAAGCAATTCTATTGTTTCTTTTTTCAAGCTCTCACCTACGGTATATTTATATTCCTTGGTAAATTCCTTAGTAAACTGAAATATAGCCAAAAGCAAATCGTAAGTCGCCTTATATACTGGTAGTTCGTTATACATTGCCATTTTTTAAAAAATTTTGACCCCGCTTCGCGGGGTATGTTAAAACAATCAAATAGCCAAATAGCCAAATAGTCAAATAAATTAATTTAATCCCTAACGCAGCGCACTGAGTACCCGTTATCCTTGTCGAGGTCGAACCTGCCAACATCGCTGTTATTATAGTACAAGTGACGTACCCAAGCGTAATTGCTATCACTCTCAGTAGCCGACCACCAACTACCGTAGCTCCCAAGATAGCTGAAATCACCATGGTTGCTACGGTACCCCCCCGGCAGAGCTGTAAAGCCGGTTTCGTTAGTAGCCCCTTCATTAGGGCTATTCCAATGTGTGATTCCAGTTTCTTTAAGTTTACCACCTTCATCTGTTCCACGCCAACCCCATTCATCTGCTTGTTCTTGAGACATTCCCAAAAACATTTCTAGCTCTTTCCACTCATCATCGCTTGGTAAATGCCAACCTGTTGGGCAAGCTTGCATAGCCGCAGGCCAATTATATAAAACTCCATAAGTTTGGTAATTTTCTGTTGCTTTGGCGGAGCTTATATCTGTCCCATCGTAACCGTAAACATAATAATAGGGGTCACCATAAGAACCTGCACCCGGTCCAACCACACTTGGCAAATATTTTAAGTTTTCTGCCATCCAAGTTTGAGAACCGATTTCAACAGTTTGGTAAGTATAATTATCACGTGTGTCAGTAAATGTTCCTAAAATATAAGAATTATTAGATACAACAATAAAATTAAGCTTGGTTTTTGTTGAACTTAAAACTCCATTGCCCGCTGTTAAACTAACGGTAAACTGCCCCTCTTCTTGATAAATATGACTTGGGTTTTGCTCGCTTGAAGTATTGCCATCACCAAAATCCCAATGCCAAGTTGTAGCTGTAAAAACAGAATTATCAGTAAAATTAATACTAGTACCTATAATAATAGCATTAGTATTAGCACTAAAATCAACAACAAGCATACCATTAGCTTCAAATAGAGCTATTAATTCATCTACATAGGCTTTGGTAGCTGCATCTTGGGCATCTGTTGGATTACTTAAATTTTTTATTTGCCCATTTGCAGAATTATTATTTGCAATCACATCAGACAAATTTTGAGATTCAGCTTCAATATAGTTACCAAAATCGCTAATTTGACTTTCAGTAATAGAAATACCCGTTGTTTTATCCCAAGCACTAAACTCAGGGTCAGTTTCTGTATAATCTGTTAAGTAGCCGATATCATTATTAAATTCACTTAAATTTTCAGGTATTTCTTGTATTTCCGGCGTATTAATTAAATCACTATAATCACCACTTGTAGCAACTAAGGCAAAGTTGGGTTTATTTTCAATATTTTCCCATATAATACTACTTGCCCCAACTTGACCTGGCTCAAATTTGCCAGTAGTTTCATTAAAAACCAAAACATCTCCCTCAACAGCTCCGTTGGCATCAATATAAACAACATCGCGAGCAGTAAAAGCATAAGGAACTGTTACAAACTCAATTGTGCCAAGTGTTAAATTAAAGTTTAAACTTGCAGTTGGGTCATAGTCAACTTTCATAAACTTAGCACCATCTGCCCAATCAATATCTGTAAAACTACCTACATTCATATAAGGGTCTCTACCAATTTGAAATGCAAAAGAACCATAAGCATTAGTCATCAATGAACGAATTTCACGATAAACTTGTGGTCCTTCAGCTGAACCCTCCAATATACTTAATTGTATCATTATTTGGGTATCACCCATAACATTGCCATAAGAATCCCGCGCTATAGCCTGAAAATTTATGGCATCGGGAACTTGAGCTAAACTCGTTAAAAGGATAAAATTAAAAATTAAAAGTGATAGAACTTTTTTAATGTTTTTTAAATTTTTCATAATTTATTACCTCCTGTTTTTAATATTTTATAATTTTTGTTGCTTTAATCTCTTGATTTTTGCTATCAATAATAGCAAGATGATAAATACCGCTATCAAATCGACTAAAATCTAAACTGATTTCAAATTGATTTTGCACTTGTTCTTGAAAAACTACTTGTCCTAGTGCATTATAAACACGTAAATTTATTAGTTTATTATTTGTTAGACCGGTTTGCAAATTTAAAATATCGCTCACCGGATTTGGATAACAATACATTGGAGAAACTTCTGCAAGTTCTTTAACCAAAGTATAAATAATATCTCCACCTGTATTTTCTTCACTACCCAAAGAACCTGTTTCTAATACGATATCGCTTTGAGCCATAGTAAAGTTAAAAGTTTCGCCAATAACATAATTAACTTCATCTGTGCTTACCCCTCCCGAGGACAAGGAAATTCTGTCTAAATTCTGGGCTAAACCAAAAAGACAAAAGACAGAAAATAGCAACAATACTAATGTTTTTTTCATAAATTAAATTTTTACATTATTATTCAACACATAATTTCTAATATTAAAAATAATTATTTTAACATTATTTTCATGTACAAAAATAAAAGTAATTTTTTTATAAAACAAATTAATTTGCGTTTTTTTTAGTTTTATTTGTAAACATATAAATTTGTTATGCTTTATATCTTACGGGGCAGAGAAAAAAGTGGGGGTTTTGGCGGGATTTTTGTTGCAAAGCAAAACAAAAATCATGACAAAACAGGCAGAAATAGAAAATTTAATTTTAAAAAAACGTAAAAGCATAAATCTTAGCTGATTTTATTAATTAAAAAGTTCGAGTTTTAAAAGTCGAACCGATTTGTGGGTGAAAAATGAAACTTTTTTTAAGAATTTACGTAGAATCTAGAATGGGGGTGTTGGTTTTGTAAAAAAGTGGGGGTTTTGGCGGGATTTTTGTTGCAAAGCAAAACAAAAATCATGACAAAACAGATTTGTAAATATTTTAATAAGTTCGACAAACATAATTAGTTTATCTATCGACTTTCAACTTTTAACTTTTTATAGATGGATAGTTTTGGATTATTATATACAAGCGGTTAAGTATTGTTTCGTCTGCTTATTTAAGTTTTTTCATTGCATTGCTTTCAAGCAAGGATTTCATTTGAGTTATAGCAGTTTTGTTGAGTAGGAATAGACGTTCGTTTTGTGTCAAACCTTGTCGGATAAGTAAAGCGTTTATGCTCTCAATATTGCTTAATACAACCAACTGTTCCAATCTTGTATAGTCTCTGATATTTCCCTCTTTGTCAGGGTTGTTGTCCCGCCATTCTTTTGCTGTAATTCCAAAAAGTGCAACATTCAACAAGTCTGCTTCATTGGCGTAAACAAAATTTGCTTGTTGTTTTGTTATTTCTTGCGGTATCAGTTTTTCTTTAATTGCGTCTGTGTGGATTTGATAATTGATTTTTGTTAAAGTTCGTTGTAAGTTCCATTCTAATTTTAGTCTGTTGTTTTCGTCATCTTTCAGGCGTTGAAATTCGTTAACCAAATAAATTTGAAATTCAGGACTTAACCACATTGCAAAATGAAAAGCAATATCTTTGTGTGCATAAGTTCCTCCATATCTTCCAGCTTTTACGAGCATTCCTATAGCTTTTGTTCGGTCAATCCATTGTCCAGCAGACATCATAAACCTATTAGTACCGGCTTCTTGTCCAATTACCCCGAATTCGGGGTAATTAAAATTTTGATTGTTAATTTTTTCCCAAATACCCAAATATTCCAAAGTGTTTTTATTGCTTATCCACTTCCCAATTAATCCGCTGCCTTCTTTAAAAGAAGCCGTCATATCAGTTAAACTAATATAATCAGTTTCATTTAGCTGAATAACTGCTATTGCTACTTCATTTACGTTTAAAATTCTGCTTTTTGCCATACTTAGTTTTCAATAAATGACAAATTTACAAAAATAAACCACAAAATTTCATATTTAATAGTCAAATATCACTAATCAGAAAAATTTCTTTTGTTAGTGAAAGTATTCTTTTCCAGTCGCTGTATTGATTTATTGCAATTTCGTTGAGTTCGTCAAAGTTAAAAATTTGAAAAAACAAGGGATTTGTGGGGGTTTTGGCGTGATTTTTGTTGCAAAGCAAAACAAAAATCATGACAAAACAGGCGGAAATAGAAAGGTGCTTTTCTTTAAAATAAAAGTCGACAAAATTCATAAACTTTTAGCCTAAGAAGTACTAATTATTCTTTTTAGCAAAGAAGTTAAACTAAAAATATTGAAAAAAAATGAAAATATTTCAAAATTTTTATAAGATTTGCAAATAATACTTTTTATAATGTTAAAAACAAATAAAATAAAATCCCCAACACTTACAATTAACTCAGAAATTGCAAAAAATAATATCCTCTCAATTCTGGCTAAACTTGGTAAATCAACAATTTTCCGACCACATTTTAAAACCCACGACAATAAAATTACTGCAAATATTTTTAGGGATTTAGGAGTAAATAAAATTTCAGTATCCTCTATAGACATGGCTTTATATTTCAGAAGTTTAGGTTTTAAAAATATAAATATTTCTTTTCCTGTAAATTTTCGGGAGCAAAAAAAACTTCAAAAACTTTCAAAAAACACAGAATTACATCTTTTAATTTCAAATTCAGATGCAGCACAAATGCTTTCTAACTTAAAATTAATAAAAGCTAAAGCATGGATAGAAATTGATACCGGATATAATCGCTCTGGCATTTTATATAATAATTTACAAGAAATTCAAAAATCTATTGATAGTATTTCAAAATCTTGTAATTTAAGTTTTGAAGGCTTTTTAAACCACAATGGCTCAACATATTCTTTAAATTCACCAACAGATATTTTACACTCAAGTTTTGAGGCTATTTCTAAGCTAAAAGATTTACAAAAAGAATTTTCCAAATATTACCCAAAAATTTCTATTGGCGACACACCTACTTGTAGTTTAATGGAAAATTTTGAAGGCATAGACGAAATTCGTCCGGGAAATTTTGTTTATTACGACCTTATAATGCTTGAAAAAAAAGTTTGTACAAAAGAACAAATTGCTGCAAAAGTATTTTGCCCAATTGTTGATATAAGCAAAGAAAGAAATGAAATTGTAATTCACGGCGGAGCAGTGCATTTTAGCAAGGAATTTATTTATGTAAATGGACATAAGTCTTTTGGCAGAGCAGTAAAACATTACGGTAAATCAGTTTTTGAAATTAGCGAAGAAATTAATTCTTTAAGCCAAGAACATGGAATTTTAAAAATTAAAAACTCTAAAATTGAAAATTACAAACTTGGAGATTTAATAGAAATTATTCCTGTACACTCGTGTTTAACAGCAAATTTAATGAAAGGCAAAACCCTGCATTATTAGTTTATAAATAGCCAAACTTATATTTCTATACCCAATAATTTACCATTTTCCATTACAAGTTCATCATCAAAATAAACATCAGGCGATTTCACAAGTCCGTCTAAGTGGCTATTTACCGAAATTGTACCTCCCATAGTAAGATTATTTCCAAAAGCAACATGAATGGTTCCTAAAACTTTTTCATCTTCTAAAATTTGACCTGATAGTATTGCCTTATAATTTGTACCAACGCCAAACTCAGCAACTGCTCTTGCCTCTCTCCCATTTTTATCTAATATTTCAATTAATCTTTGAGCTTCTTCACCACCAGTAATTTCCTCTGCATAACCATCACGTATTTCTACTTTTATAGGAGTTTTTATAACACCAATTCCAGCCATAGAACCATCAATTACTAAAGTTCCGTTTGTTTTTCCCTCTATAGGTGCCAAATATGTTTCGCCTGAAGGCATATTTCCGCTTTGCCCTTTTTCTCTAAGTACTCCTGTACTTGGAATTATCATTCTGCCTTCTATTGGCATTATTAAATTAGTACCGGCTTTTGTAATAACTTTTACATTTTTTACTCCCTCTAATCGTTTTGCAACATATTCTGTTAACTCAATAATCTTATCAAAATCAGCATTTAAACAGCGAGACATTATTTCTTTAGAAATTCCTGGCATTGTACCAACTCTAACGCCTTCTTTCACAGCATTTCTTCTTGCATCAGTATGAGTTAAAGATTTTGCTGTAGGAATTACAACCACATCAACCATTTTCATCATCTCAGAAATTGCTTGTGGCGGTTCTTCTCCATTAATCTCACGCGATTTCATTTCAATTAAAATACTTTCTTTACACAACTGCTTACCTGCTTCGTGCAAAGCCAAGCCAATTTCACGTTTTACTTCGTCAGTTACAATAAGTAAAGTTTCTTCGGGTTTTAAGCCCATAGCATCACGCAAACCTATTATTGAAGCCTGCATTAAATCATTGTCTATTTTCATTTTAAAATATTTTTGAAAGTTCAAAGTTATAAAAACTTAAGGAATATTAAAAATTAAGAAAAAAATCAATTAGCTAAAACTTCAAGCTAAGACCAGCCATAAAATTAATTCCTGCTTGTGGAAAATAATAAGCCCAAGTTTTTTCAACATTTTGCTCATACCAAATTCCACCATAAGCATTATTTGAGTATTTTAAATTAAAAATATTATTCACTATAAATCTAAAATTTATTTCTTTGATAAACTTTGTTTCAAGACTATAATCTAATTGTAAATTATTTAAAAAATATGCGTCCAATTTTCTATCTGGCGAAGAAGTATTGTCAAAATATTGAGTTCCTACATATTTAGCAATCCAACTTGCAGTAAAACGATTAAATGGTTTATAAGAAATAATTCCTGAAGAAATAATATTTGGAGAATAAGCAATATCTCGCTCTCCAAGTTCAAAATATTCATAATTTTCATTCCAATCATCATCATAACTTGTTGCCCAAGAAACAAAATTTTGAATTTTATTCCTACTCAAAGTTAAATTCGCATCAAAACTAAGTTTACTAATAGGTTTATATCCAGCAACAAGCTCAATTCCAGCCCTATACGACTTAGCAACATTTGTCATTATATCATATCCTGAATTTGATTTTTCACCAGTAGGTACAAGTTGGTCAATATAATCCATATAATATAAATTTAAACTTGCTGAAAACTGTTGAGAACGATAATTATAAGCTAACTCATAATCATAAAGTCTTTCTGCCTTAGGTGTTTTAGAGATATCTCCAGCAGCATCTTTAAAATTTGTGCGTGTTGGTTCACGATTTGATACTGCAAAAGAAGCATAAACATCCATATTATCTGAAATATCATAAAATAAACCAGCTTTAGGATTTATAAAATTAAAGATATGTTCCTGGTCTAAAACCAATTGATCTCCATTAAAATCTAAATCTGCATCATGTCCACGCATTAAATAATTTATATTTCTATACTGTAAATCGCCATAAAAATAAAATGAATTAAATATTTCATAATTTATTTTAGTAAAAATATTAAAATCAGTTTTTTCTCCATAATTTCTATACCATTCATAATTTATAGGTAAATTTTGTAAATATTGCATCCATAAAATTTTTCCAAAATGATCCCCCTCATGTTTATTCCAAGCTGCACCTGCACTTAGTTTCAATTTTTCATTTTTATAATTTAAAGAACTTGTTGCACCATAAAAATCATTAGCCATTAATTTTCTATAAATAATATCTGAGCTTTTAATTACAATAGCATCAGGACTTAAAGTGTCCAAACCATTGATTATATCTTGTGCTTGAAATATAATATTTGGT